>NZ_FNDE01000005.1:131434-140347 GCF_900099925.1 Aneurinibacillus thermoaerophilus
TAAATGTTTCAATTCCTCATAGGTAAGCTACAAACTCATACACATTGCCAGGGAATCACGCAAAGAGAGAAGTTTCAATTCCTCATAGGTAAGCTACAAACCCATTTTACATGAAAACATACATAATGAGAACCCTTGCGGCATAACGTTTTTTTAGTTCTCACACCAAAATATAAACATACGCCATATGATAAGCTATTTTTTACGTCCTATCGCCAACTTCCATGTTTATACGTATTTAAACCAAAACCACATGTCGTCGATCCCCCACCTTTTTTGCAGGATTAGAGGTCGACGACATCGACAACAATCGTTATTTATTTTGACCTATATCGTTATATAAATTTGCTTTGAGATTTCGATGTTTCAAACAACCAATTCTGGATAATACTTTCTCAGGACACGAATGAATAAATTCAAAAAAATGAGAAACAGATAAGCGAATCTCCGATTCATCTTCTCGTACTCTTCATCTCCAGGCTACAGTTCAACACGTGGATTATACTGCGCTGGGTTAATGCTACTTACTGGTACTTTCCATATTTCCATGTTGCCATTCACCTCCAAAGCAAAATAAAAAGCACCGCGTGGGTGCCTATTCCTTGTCCATAAACTCTTGAATTTTCTTTTTCTCCCATTCTGAACCGAATAATCCTCCAAATCCCAGAACTGTTATGCCGTGAGCGAGTAGTCCAATCCCCCATCCGAACAAAGGAAAATAAAACCAAGTACTATCACGGGAAAATAGCAAATCAATAAAAAACAAACCGATGTTAACTAAAATAAAAACAACCAAATGAATATAAAACCCTTTTAGCGCTTTTACTCTTTTTTTTGCTCTAAGATACTTCTCGTTTTTTTCCATTTTCTTCACATCCTTTCCCTAATAAAATCAAACGTGAAAAAAAAGAAAAAGTTTCATAAATAAGACCGCTCCCCTCGGAACGGCCTCCTTCGCTTATCTTCTGACACTATCTTCTGTTCTTTAAAAAAGCGTTTCTGGCGGCGTAGCAATTCGCCATACACCATTTACTTTTTTTACTTTTATTGTTTTAATTTCCGGTTTTGATTGATTATCAGGATAAGGGATTGATAATTTATATTCCTTAGTTGTTGAAGAGCTTTTAGTCAGTTTTGCTGTTGCTTTATCAAATTCTAGAATGTTTCCTGTATCCGCATTTACCTGTGCCATTCTTCCTTTGTACTCAATGAAGCGCTTTTTTATATATGCTTCACTTGCTTCTTTTGTGAATGTCTTCATTAAATAATCAAGTAGCTTTTTTCTTGTGCCAATATCAGAAGAAAGATATCGATACTCAGAATTTTTTACATTGAAGACTTCCATTTTTCCCTTGCCACCACCATCAGCGTAAAAATATCGTTTTTTTGCTTCTACAATTAACGAAATGATATTCTTTTCGTTTATTGCTTTGATTTGTGTAGGATCTACAGCTCTTTGTTTTGTAACAGCTGCTGCAACAGGTTCTGCAATGACAGGATTAACAGAAAGTAAACCACAAGACACCACTAAGCAACCAATTAGCATTTGTTTTTTCATGTTTACATCCTCCTTTAGCTTTCTACTTTCTAAACGAAAGGTTGAAGGAAAATGTTGCTACTACCTTTCCGTAAAAAAGCCTTCACTGGATTTTTTATGCTGACACCGGCTCATCAGCCAATACTTCCAGATTCAACATGAATGCAAGCTAATATACGGCCTTTGCTTTCTGTCTTCCATACGTACTCTCTGACATTCCTAACTCTGTGCAGACAATATAATCAAAGACATCCTCATCTTCTAAATAGCGCTTCTCGATGATTTGACGCTGACGTTTCGGTAGACGCTTAACCGCTCTTTCAACGCGCACTGTAAGCCTTCGGACCCTTTCTTCCTCGTCCACATTCCATGTGGCAAACTCAGCCACCTGGTCACTTGTCTTGTTGGTCGCACCGTGATACCGAGCTTCATAAGCAGGCGTCATCTCGATTTCACGACAAACAAAACCAATCTGACGATAAATACGTGCCGTCTTCAACGCTTCTTCTACGCGGCGCTGTGTAGCCCTCCGGTTAATCTTCGGCAAAAACGATAATTGCATACCTAATTCCCCCTGCTCATGGTAAATTATTTTTATAGGAAGTAAGCAGGGACCCCTACCCGGTTGGTGGCCGGGAGGGGATTTTTTTATTTATATATCCAAAAAATTGAAACTTTCTACCTTTTTATTCCGTTTATAATATGACTCCCTTTTTTTACTACCTCTATATAGAGAGGTAGCAGTGTATAAGGCACACCTCTTTTACTTCCCCTTCTGTAACTACACAGAAAGGGGCTTTTTTATTCCCTTTAAAAACTGCTCCAACCTTGTCCAGATTTCGAGGTAGTAGTTCTCTAACGACTTACCGCAATGCAAAATTCTATACACTTTATGCCACTCCTATTTTTAAAAACGATTTTGTATTTTTCATCCATTTTGTCCTTATTTAATTTGCCATTACTAACGACGCTTTTTCCTCTTCTTCAATCAAAAGACGCAACATATCGCCTCGATTCATTCCTGTTCCCATAAGTTGATGAATGACATATTGCTTTTCACCCAATAACTTCTCTAGGCTTTCATCGACCGTATTTTCTCCAATCAAAGAATATACTTTAAGGCATTATATAATTGAATTTGATGAGTACGTAAAGGGATTTTCGGCGAGTAACTTCCTGATAAACTGACAGATTCAACAGATAAATCATTACGATGATCAAGTAGTTTAAGTAATTCTTTGTCAATTACATGAACAGGCGTTTTTCTCGCCTTTTTCCTTCCAGGGACTTTAGGCAGTCGTTTCCTATATACTACTACTCCCGATTTATGCTCCATATCTGTAAGCGTTTGAGATTCATTTTCTTCCTTTTTATCGTTCGTAAGAGGTTCTGCCAATTCTTCAGTTTGTTCATCTTCCTGTTTCTTCTTTCCAAACAAGCTGAATATCTTTTTAATCCAACTCCACATATTCATAACTCCTGATGCAAAAAATAAAAATGATAGGATTACCAATATAACCAATAAAAGAAAAACCAGCTCAATGAAATAACTTTCAATCTTGCTCTCTTATTGCTTATTTAACAGGTTCTAGTTTTTCTTGTAGAATTTCTTTTAACAGTCCCAGCTCACTTTCTTCTTCCTGATTATTGGTACCGAGTTTACCGCGAAGGACCTTAACAAGATAAAAAATGTACTATGAAATTAAATAGAAATGTTTAAGATAGTTATTTTGAGCCACTTTTAAAAGAATAATTATTACTTTTTGGAAACGCTATAATGATAAAACATGTGATAAAAGCCACCATCGTCACTATAATACCAAATATTAAACCAATGGACTCCATAAAGGTATCCTCGACGGGATACGAAGGTTTTAATGTCATTAACCTGTAAACGAACACCAAACTCAAAATAATATAAAAACTACTTCCTACTAACCCCACCTTGAAACGATTAGCCTTACTCCCTTGCCATGATTTACTTATTATCATCCAAAAACAGACACTAACAATTACAGCAAGGAGCATGATAATTACATGGACAAAAGGAATGATGAAATAGGCAAGTAAATAAAGAATAAAACCAACTAAAAAAAATAGAACAGCATTAATAAAAAATAAAAATACTCCAGTTCTCCAATGACTTTGAAACCATGTAGCATGTTTCATTTTTTGAATCATTTTATAATCAACGTTGATTTTTTCCATCAATGAATTTTTAAAGAGTAAAAAAACAAAGATTGCAACAATGCCAATAAATAATATGGAAGACATAATATCCCTCCTTTTCTTTTACTTCAAAGCTAAATTTAAATGGCTCGTAGATGAACCATTCTCCCGGTGACACTTTGAGGAATAAACGTATCATACTGAATTCCTTTCGCATTGTGGTTCATCAGGGAGCTGGAGGTGACTCAAGTGATTCAATCGAACTTACCGGTTCTGATGGCGAAACATGGAGTGAGAACGTTAGCTGAAGTTGTAAGACAAACAGGTTTGTCCAGGACAATGTTAACTGCGGTCTGCTACAGCAGGGGAAAAGGGATTCCGTTCGATACGATGGATGCCCTGTGTGAGATGTTCGGGGTTGGCATTGGGGAACTGCCCGTTATTCGCTTCCATGATCTCCGGCATACACATGCAACCATTTTGCTACAACTTAGCGAAAATCCAAAGGTTGTATCTGAGCGCCTAGGACATGTTAACATAACTATTACTCTGGATACTTATTCTCACATTCTGCCTGACATGCAAAAAAACCTTGCTCAAAACTTCGACGTTGCGATGAAAAATCCAGTCAAAAGGAATACAAAATCAGCTTTAGTAGACTAAAGGTGGTCAAAATGTGGTCAATTTCCTATTTTTAAGAAGAAAAAGAGTAAAAAACCCCTTATATATCAAGCGTTTCCTCTCTCCGGAGTATTTTTTTGCTTTATTTTATAAGAATAATATTGATTAATTAATTTATCCAGTTTTTTACTCATAGCTATTACCGCTGGGTCCGTTAATTTCCTAACGCTAGCTACTCTATTTAATTCTTCCCTCGCCTCTTCAATCGCACACAAAAGAAACTCTTCTTCGTTCAACTTTTTTCTCCTTTAACATCTGTAAATAGATTTATTAATGACAGTAAATGTAATGTCCCGATGGGATGTATACCCACAGTGACAACGGTAGTTGCGAGTAAATCCTTTCTTTCTGCGTTTGCAAACAGGACATGTTTGAATGCTATACGATTTGTCTACAAACAATACCTTAATGCCTTGTGCCTAGCATTTGTATTGAAGGATTTCCTTTGTTTGTAGGAATGCTTGGCGGTTCTGTCCCCTTTTTGCATCGCTTTATGCGTGACTTGTGGCACAACACCTGTATGTTTTGACTATGTAGACCCTACTTTCTATTGAGAAGAGCTTGCTGAACTCACCTCCTTTTATATGATTTTCTACTATATCATAGAAGGTAGGGATAGAAAAATAAAAAAGCGATTCCATCCCCCACCTAGATAGAAAGAGGACTTCTCGCTATTCATGTTAAAATATAATTAAAGAAGCAAAATCTCTTTTCCCTTCTTTGTTATGCTTTATGCTCTCTTTCAAGAATAAATCACCGCAGTAGACTATCAATAATAATATAAAAAAATTAGCATATAATCCATATTTATGTGTGTACAGGAGATATTGTATAATTTAAGGAGCGGCATAGCATGAATCTTTTAATGTTTTTCCTCTACTCTATACCGGAAGAGTTTCTCATTGTAGCCCTATGCATTACTTTAGCAGGTTATAATATATCTGCTTGTAAATTGAGATATATTATCGTTTCGCTTCTTCTCGCAATTAGTGTGAAAGCTTTACAACTGTTAGATCTTTCACTACCTTTACGCTCTTTTTTCCAATTTGTGATACTCATCATTTTAGTAAAGCAAGGAATGGGGATTCCATTGCTTCCGCTGATTACTTGTTCCGTCATCACTTTACTTGTGCTTCAAATGAATGAACTTCTTGTAATGAGTATATTTACAAACTTTTACGATAAAACGCTACAAGAAATTCAGATGGAGCCTTTATTATGGTTTGCAAGAACTTTACCCAATCTGCTCCTAATGTCTTTGTTTCTGTACATAATTAAAAAATACAAAATATTCTTTTTCAAAGAAAATATTCCTTCCAACAAACTTACTTTTCGTTCATATTGGATATTTTCTGCGTTTTATACGTTTGGCATTATCGGAGCCATCACATTGGAACAAGGCGACATCGGCCCAGGATATATCCTTGTTTGTATCGTTATTTTTCAAGCTTTCTCGCTGTTAGTCATTCAGGAACTGGTCAAATCAAATCGGCATGAAACCCAACTAGCGGTTTATAAAGAATCGATTAAAAACATGACCTCTTTATTTACAACGATTCGCTCACAACGCCATGACTTTGCCAATCATATTCAAGTGCTATATATTCTGGCCAAACAAAAAGAACATGAAAAATTGTTACGTTATATCGAACAGCTGGTCGGTCAAATCACATCAATCAATGAAGTTTTACTTTCGGATAACCCTGAACTAAGCGCTTTGTTGCAAACAAAGATCGCGCAATTTGCACAAGAAAAAATTCGGTTGCGCTTACATCTCACCTCTTCATTGACTGAATTAGAGATACCTGTGATAGAATTGAATCAAATTATCGGAAATCTATTAGACAATGCGGCCGATGCTATAAAAGCAGCCGATTACCCAAGCGATGAAATTCTTTTAGAAACAATCAAAATAAACAACAAAGTGCAAATTAAAGTGAAAAATTATCGCCCTATTATTCCAATCTATTTACAAAAGAAAATATTTGAATACGGATTTTCTACAAAGCAAAACCATTCAGGTTTGGGACTGGCAATCGTAACAAGTCTAGTAGAGAAAAACAAAGGAACCCTGTGTCTCATCAGCAATGAAAAAGTCGGAACCGAATTTACCATTACATTTCCGGTTAAGGAGCTGAAAAAGATTGAGCAAAAAACTGGCTGATACCATCGCTTTAGCGCTCATCAAGCACAGCGATACCCGGCACCCACTTCCTGTTCTGTCCTATGGCCTGCAAATTTTAATCAATACCTTAATTAAAATTGTTATGATTACGATTATCGGCTGGGTCTTACATATCTTACTGGAACTTTACATAATGATTTTCTTTTTCGGCAGCTTTCGTATGATTACAGGTGGGGTTCATGCGCATACGTTCTTTAAATGTTTAACAATCAGTCTTGTTTCTTTTGTTTTATTAATCCTATTATCTTCTTACACTTTGCCCTTTTTTATAGAAAATAAATTCATTATCCTTCTTTCGCTCTTCCTCTTTGGCACAATGATTACATGGCTTTATGTTCCGGCCAGATGGGGAAATAGAAGATTCTCCAAAAAGAGAATCACTGTGTCAAAATGGTTATCCATTTCTTATCTTGCTCTTATTCTCTTGTCCGTTTGGTGTATACCTGCACATTCTACGATAAACAAACTACAAGAAATTTCATGGATCGCGGTTATGGGAATTACCTGGCAATGCATTCTCGTTACACCATGGGGATACGCGCTCTTCGATAGAATCGAGCGGATTACGTTATTGAAAGGAGGTGACAACAATGTGGCAAAAAATGAAGGGTAAAATGTTTGGCGGAATCGCTTCCATTGCCTATTTGCTTGCTTTAACCGGTATTAGCACAAACAGTTGGTGGACATCTTATGAACCGGAAATTCCCAAGGAACTGCAAAAGTAATGACTTCACGGCCGGGAACAAAAAACAGGACTCCTGGTTAGAATAACCAGGAGTCCTGTTGACTTTATAGTTCTAAAGAAACAACAGCAGACGGCTTACCACTCTCTTTCCTTCAGGCTTTGGACGAAACCTATCTCCCTCTTACCACAGGGTAAGTGTTATGTAATAGTAGCCGCAAAACTCTTGCCGAAATCTCGGCACACGTCCTTTTCTTCTTTCTCAGGAGCCAGTTCCACTTTAAGTCCTGGCAGGGTCACATCGGCTCCTGATGCTTTGGCGCGTTCCTCCAGAATGTCAACCGCTGCACAAAAATCTGGGTACGATGTATCTCCTGATCCGAAAATCGCCGCTTTTTTTCCTGTTAAATCAAGAGATTCCATGTCATCATAAAAGTCAAGAAACTCATCCGGCAATTCGCCGTCCCCCCATGTGTAAGCTCCCAGCAAAAAACCGTCATAATCAAGCAAATCTGTAGCGTTTATTTCTACCACACTTTTTATATCTACCAATACTCCTTGGGATTTTACCCCTTCCGCTACAAGTTCGGCGATTTCTTCTGTATTTCCTGATAAACTAGCATAGACCAAAATAACGTTTGCCATTCCTCTCCCTCCAAGAAAATGATAATCATTATCAATACATTCTTTAATGTATCAATAATGATAATCGTTGTCAACTGTGTGAGTGAAAACCGGGAAATCGATCTGTGTTGACCTGTAACCTGCCTCATCTTTACCGAAAGAATTAAAAACGTTATAATTCCTTTTGGTGTTTTTCCCTATTTTCTATGATAAATATTAGAACATCCGGTCAGATAGATATCTAAATGAACAAATGAAATGTTAGTAAAGGAGAGAACAACATGAAAGCAACCGTACGTTTAACATTTATGGCTCTTCTCGTAGCCATCGGAACCATTGGTTCGAGTTTTTTATGGTTTCCGGCTGGCGTGGCCAAAGCTTATCCTATACAACACGCCGTCAACGTCATCGCAGGCGTTTTACTTGGTCCGGGAGCCGCCGTTTTTATTGCCTTTACCATCGGAGTCATCCGCAATATCCTGGGAATCGGGACGTTACTGGCGTTTCCGGGAGGAATGATCGGGGCTTTCCTTGCCGGCTACTTATACAAGAAAATCCGCAAAACTTGGGGAGCGGGTATTGGTGAGATCGTCGGTACTGGCCTCATCGGTTCCTTTGTTTCCATTCCAATCGCCACCCTGTTAATGGGAAAAAGTGTAGGTGCCTTTGCTTTTGTTCCCCCTTTTCTCATTAGCAGCGTGTCTGGTGTCCTTATCGCCTGCCTTCTGCTTCCTTTGCTTAAGAAAACACCACTTGGTGACTATTATAAATAATATATATATAGATCTGAATTGATGTCTTAACTGGAAAAATTTTACCATACTGATTCCTATAAAAATTTCAAAGGAGTCGGAATGTATGGGAAAACTTGTCGTAACACAAGCACATGGTTTTACACCGGAAAGTCTGCGTGTAGAAGAACGAAAAATGCAAGATGTACTCTTTAAGCAACGCCTTATGGCGGTTCGACTGGTCATGGAAGGATACTCGGCCACATGTTCTGCAGCAGAGAAATGTAATGCGGCTACCTTTTTG
>NZ_FNDE01000061.1 GCF_900099925.1 Aneurinibacillus thermoaerophilus
CTTGAAGCGGTAGACGAACGGTTTAACGGAATTGATCGGAAGCTTGAAGCGGTAGACGAACGGTTTAACGGAATTGATCGGAAGCTTGAAGCGGTAGACAAGCGGTTTGACGAAGTTGATGGGAAATTTGAGGCAGCGGACAAACGGTTTGATGAGCTCGATCGGTTAGTACAACAAAATTTCGAAGAAATGAAGCAATTGATTAGTGCAGCGCAGGTGAAAAATCTGGAGAGCGACAATTTAATTTTGCGCGAAATTGGCAACTTGCGTGCAGAAGTACGCTATGCGATTGATACGGCGCATGAAAATCGTGAGCAGATTCACCGTTTGAAGAGCCGTTTAGGTTAAAAGTAAGCGAAGGTTCCTGTTCTGTATGGGATAGATCGATGACAGTACAGGGACTCTCGCTTTTTTTATACTCATTATTTTTGTCGGATACGGCATATTACAGCTTATGGGGTAAAGAGGGTGTTGATGTTGTAAAACAGCTTGTCTCGATTGTCCCCACACCATTTGCAGCACGTCATGAATCACACGTGGAAAGGCATCTTTTCGTGTCCTCCATTCGCATCCTTAATATATGAAGGAAGACTGGTACCAGTTATGAAAACTTTCGGGAAGGATATTTGCATACATTGAGTGTCCGGCTGAAAAATATTGTGCTCGGCTCCACTACTTCTTCCACAGCCGAAGTGGTCGTGATCATTGAAGCCGAAGAAAATGTGCAGGGGGAGCAGCGAATTTCGCTTTATAAGGCTACCTATACTGTTGGGTTAGAAAATGGTGCACTTAAATTGTTGAAAGGAAAAGCGAAAAAAATAAAAGAAACGATGTAGAAGTTAGAAATGTTAACAACGTGTAAATGTTGTAATTTAGTTGAAACTCTACTAGAATGGTAACTAGGACAACCCACTTTTGAATGGGAGGAATTACATATGGCAATTGAAAGAGCAGGAGCCGTTACATTTAAAGGCAACCCGGTAACCCTTATCGGTGAAGAAGTAAAAGTAGGCGATACAGCAAAAGACTTTACTGTATTGGCGCAAGGCTTGCAGCCGTACTCCTTGAATGATGGCAAAGGAACAGTGCACCTCATCAGCGTTGTTCCTTCCATTGATACAGGCGTATGCGATGCGCAAACCCGTCGCTTTAACGAAGAAGCGTCCAAACTTCCAAATGTGGAAGTGTTGACGGTAAGCGTAGACTTGCCTTTTGCCCAGGCTCGTTGGTGCGGAGCAGCAGGCATTGAGAATGTAAAAATGCTGTCCGACCACCGTGATCTTTCTTTCGGCGAAGCATTCGGCGTAGCGATTAAAGAACTTCGTCTGCTGACCCGCGCGATTTTCGTCTTGGATAAAGACAATAAAGTAACGTATGTGGAATACGTTCCGGAGGTAACAAATCACCCGGATTATGAGAAAGCCATTGCTGCGGCAAAAGAAGCAGCGGAGAAGTAAAGAAAAACTTAAACTTTTTGTGAAAGTTGCCGATTACTTTATTAACAAGTAATCGGCTTTTTGTTATCGAGAACAAGGCGGTTAATGAACTGGAAATAGGCACAAATGCCGAAGTTCAAACGAAATGTATATATTAATGGAGCAATGAAGAATAAAAAAGAATGAATAAGAAGTATATAAATGTAATAAAGAAAGCCGGGGTGATAACAGTGAGAATTGAAAGAACGGGTCATATTCAGCCAATCCATCCGTACCGCCAGCAAGAAATGCGTCAGGAGGAAGCCAAAAAGAAAGGAAAAGAGCGCGATCAGTTGGAAATTTCCACAGAAGCGCTGGAGCTACAGAAAAATCAGGAAACGGAGGCAGAACGCACAGAGCGTATCGCCGAATTAAAAAAACAGGTACAGGCTGGAACGTACCATGTGGACGCTAAACTGATCGCGGAGGCGTTGTTGAAGAAGGGGATGTAAATCGGAATAAATGTCGGATGGTGACAAGATAATGAGTGAATTATACAAGGTTGTGGGAATTTTGGAGCGGTTGCTCGCCGAACATGAGCGGATGTTGAAGCTGGCCGGGTACAAGAAGGAAGTCTTGATTAAAGGCGATATGGACGAACTGGCTTGCATCCTGCAAGTTGAATCTCGCTGCATGAACACCATCCAATCACTTGAACAAGAGCGGGAGCAACAAATCTCGCTCTATTTTATGCGGCAGGGGATTCATAAGGAGACATGCTATCTCAGTGAGTTGATCGAGTTGGCCGATACTCCGGAACTAAAAGAGAATTTGGCCCGCTGCCAGAAGAGATTGGGAGACGTGATTGCAGAATTGCGGACGCTGAATAGGTTGAATCAGCAGTTGCTTCAGCAGTCGCTTGCATTTATCAATTTTACGTTGGAAGAGTTGACGGCGCCGGAGGAAGATCCGTATCTATATCAGCAGAAAGGTAATCATCACGCAGGTTCTGTGCGTTTTTTTGACAGTAAGGCATAGTTGTACAGCGTTGTCGATTATTCTGCACTTTTTTAAGGTGAGTGGTGGATAAAGGGAAACCGTGATAGAAGAAATCGGTAGAGGAAGGGAGATAAAGCGATGAGATCAACGTTTGGAGGATTAGAGATTGCGAAGCGTGGCTTATTTGCTCAGCAGGCCGCGTTGAATGTTACGGGTCACAATATCGCGAACACGAATACGGAAGGATATACACGCCAGCGAGCAAATATGGAAGCATCAATGCCGTTTCCATATCCAAGCCTAACGAATGAGCGCCAGGCCGGGCAGATGGGTACCGGGGTAATAGTAAGTTCTATACAGCGCTTGCGTGATCGTTTTCTCGATGCACAGTTTCGTAGCCAATATAAAAATGTAGGGCAATATGAAGCTCGGACGAATGCGTTGGAGCAAATCGAAGTAATTATGAATGAGCCATCCGATAAAGGACTTCGTTATGTCATGGATGAGTTTTGGAATTCATGGCAAAAGGTTTCCCAACCTTCTGCGGATTATTCTACTCGTGAATATGTCATTCAAAAAGGAAAAGCGTTGGCAGAAACGTTAAATTTTATTGATAGGGAACTGAAACAGCTACAAAAAGATTTTAATTCACAGGTTGAGATAAAAGCGGAACAGCTTGAAACGATTGTAAAGCAAATTGCAGACTTAAATCAGCAAATCAGTGACATTGTGCCGCACGGTTATATACCAAACGATCTTTATGATAAAAGAGACGTTTTGATTGATAAGCTTTCTAAAATGCTGGACATTGAAGTGGAAACGGTTCCTATAGATGTAGACGGTAAAAAAGTGGATGGGCCAGTAAATATTACATTGAAAAACCCGAGTGGTGTCCAGCTGGTGACAGGAAATACTCCTGCGTCCATTACGCTTGTTGATTCAGGAAAACTTGCAAATGGGGATGATCGTCGTTTTATTTCGGTAGGAGGCACGCGGTTGGATTCGGGAAATCTCAAGGCAGGAGAGATTTACGGATTAGTCGACTCTCGCGACACGGTTATTCATAATTATATTACCAAAATAAATGACTTAGCTAAGGCGTTTATTAAAGAAGTGAATGAAAAACATTCTTCGGAAAACTTTTTCAGTGGAGCGGATGCTTCAAATATAGGCGTTGCGATTACTGATCCAAATAAGGTTGCGTACGCCCCTGCGAACCCCGGAGATAATAGTATAGCTTTAGCTGTATATGCCTTAAAGCAGAGCACTTCTATTTCGATAGGAGGGACAACTACTTCTTTTGATGGTTTTACCCGTGCAATGATTGCCACTTTAGGGGTTGAAACAGAGGAAGCACAACGGATGAAAGAAAACGCCGAGAGTCTGGTCATGGAAGTAGAGAACAGGCGGCAATCCATTTCCGGTGTTTCCTTAGACGAGGAAATGAGTAATATGATTAAGTTTCAGCATGCATATAATGCTGCGGCTCGCACTATTACGGCGGTTGACGAGATGCTTGACAAGATCATTAACGGTATGGGAATTGTAGGTAGGTAGGAGGGAATATGATGCGGATTACACAAAACATGTTAAATAATAATATGCTTTATTATTTGGGGAATAGCTGGCAAAGGATGGAACGGCTGCAGGAGATGCTGTCAACAGGCAAAAAAATTTCAAAACCGTCCCATGATCCGATTGTGGCGAGCCGTGGCATGCTTTTCCGAACGAATTTTTCCGAAATTGAACAGTTCCGTTCCAATACGGATGAAGCGATGAGCTGGCTTACGCAAACAGAGTCTGCGGTCGGCGAGGGCATCGACATCTTGCTCCGTGTAAAAGAACTATTAACGCAAGCGGCCAACGATACGAACGGAAGAGAAGAACGCCAAAAAATTGCCACTGAAATCCGGCAGCTGCGCGACCAGCTTGGTTCGGTGGCCAACACCACGTTTGCCGACAAATACATTTTTAACGGTACGCACACCCTGACGCCTCCTTACGACAAAACAGCGGAAGATTTAATATCCGACGTAAACAATAGTGAAATTCCATTGGAAGTATCGACAAATGTCAAAATTCCGATCAATGTGCAGCCGGACGAACTATTTAAAACAGGTGGAAGTACCGTATTTGCCGTGTTAAAAAACGTCATAAGTCATCTAGATCCTTCTCCTACTGATCCGCCGCCAACGACCGCTGACATTCAGAAAGATTTGGAAATTATTCAAAGTCATATTGATAACTTTCTGAAAGTCCGGGCTTCTGTGGGCGCACGCATGAACCGGGTTGAACTGCTGCAAAATCGTCTCGGCAATCAATCGTTTGGGACAGAGAAAATGATTTCTGACGGGGAAGATGCTGATCTGGCAAAAGTTATTATTGACCTGCAAACGAATGAAAATGTGCACCGAGCAGCGCTGGCTGCTGGTTCGCGGTTGATTCAACCCTCCCTTCTTGATTTCCTTCGCTAGAGGAGCGGGAAAGAAATGAATGTTTTACGCCTTGAGATACAACAGAAAAACGCGAAGCTTGCCTGGGATGTGCAGCAGCCTGTCTATAGGTTTGAACCGTCGCGTACACGTTTGAAACTGGAGCAGAAACCGCCCGAGATGGTTCTGCATCCCACCCCGTCGAAGTTGACGATTGATCAGAGGCAATGCTGGGCTGATATGGAGCTAAAACATGTTTTTCAGTGTATCGCCGAAGCGGCTGCGGACGGCAAACGGGAGGCGCTCGCATATATTGCGCGCGTTACGGAGGAGGGCGAACAACTGGGGGCGATCGAGAATAAGGGGAATGTGATTCGCCAGCTCGCTGCCAGTAAACGTACTTTGCCCCAGCACCGTTTCGCATACGGAAATGTCCCCGGAAATTTTTCATTAAAAATTTCGTTTACGCCAGGGCAATTGAATATGGATTGGAAAATTGGCGGTACGTCGGTCGATGTACAAACGACTCCTTTCCGGCACCATTATGAAAAAGGACGAATTTTCTATACGATGCAGCAGAAAAATGAACTGCATTTTCAGATTACCGGCGGACATGTTGATACCATGTATTAAAGAACAAACGGAGATAGTCCCGATAAAGGAGTTTTAGCCGATGGCGACAAAGATGATATCCAGCTTATTCGGTGAATTTGAATATGCGGCAGAGGAAGTGTATCGATTCGAACACGGACTGCCTGGATTTCCTGAAGAACGTGAATTTATGTTTATGAAAATTGAAGATAGCCCGTTTACGGTCTTACATTCGATTCGGGAAGACTTATATTTCTTTCTGATTGATCCGTTTCCCCTTTTTCCCGATTATGAGGTTACCATTCCAGACCCGGTGCTTGAGGAACTTGGGATTCAGGATCGTAACAGTGTGCTTTGCTATTGTATCGTTGTGCTGCGCGAACCGCTGGCCGATTCCACCGTCAACCTGCTTGCTCCGGTGATCATGAATACCGTGAACCGTAAAGGGATGCAGCTTGTGTTGGAGAACAGCAGCTATTCCGTCCGTCAACCGCTCTTTTCGCACCAGGGCAACAAAGAGTACAATGATAGAAAGAAAGGAGCTGCCGGACGGAGTGAGGCGGCAGGCCAGTAAAGGCAGGCGGAATGTATGTTAGTATTAACGCGCAAAGCAGGCGAATCGATTGTAATTGGGGACGAGATTACGATAAAAATTGTAAGCATAGACGGAGATCAGGTAAAGCTCGGTATCGAAGCACCCCGGCATGTGCAGATTCACCGGCAGGAAATCTATGAAGCTATTCAGGCCGAGAATCGGCTTGCTGGAGGCAAAAAGCCGGAGATTCATATTGAGCAGTTGAAGCGGTTGAGCAATCAAAGTGATAATTAACCAATACGTTTTTTCTTTCCGGGCCATGTTTCTTTGTGTCCGGATATTTTTTTGCTGCTCCGAGGGAGTAGACATGTTTGCTGCTACAGGGAAAAGACGAGGTATGAGAAGTCGAAAAAATTTCCGAAAAAGTATTAAACAGGCCGGTTTGCTCTCCGATATAGATAATGTAAGAAACAATAAGGAAGCTTGTGGCGCGCGACATAGGCGGACGTATTGTTTCGCAAGAATGCTGGTGGCGATCACATATCGTCAGTTGTTGAGAGTATGCCGCTTTCTGTTTAAAAAGCCATCTGGCTTTTTAATAAATAATAAGTGAACATGGACGTTCACGAAATCATCAAGGAGGAATAGAACATGATTATCAATCACAACCTGAATGCCATGAATGCATTCCGTCAATTTGGTATTAACAATGCTAACATGGCGAAATCTACTGAAAAACTTTCTTCTGGTCTCCGCATCAACCGTGCGGGCGATGATGCAGCAGGTCTGGCTATTTCTGAAAAAATGCGCGGCCAGATTCGTGGTCTGGATCAAGCAAGCCGTAACGCTCAAGATGGTATTTCTCTTATCCAAACAGCAGAGGGCGCATTGAATGAAACACACAGCATTTTGCAACGTATGCGTGAACTTGCGGTACAATCATCCAATGACACCAATACTGACGTTGACCGTAAGGAAATTCAAAAAGAGATTACGCAGTTGAAAGATGAAATTGATCGTATTGCCAATACGACGGAATTCAACACGAAAAAATTGCTTAACGGAACAGTTGGCAATAATGCGACCATGTCCAATAACAATGTAGCCATTAAAACTGCGGAAGTTGTTAAGAGCGATCTGAAAGCTGACACTTATACTGTAACACAGACGAATGCGGCTAAATTGGGTGTAGATATTAAAACAAATACGACCGGATTGACAGCTGATACTTTTGATTTAGATAGTACCTCAAAGGTTACTGGTCTTGAATTAGGCGATTATACTCTTGAGTTAAAGGCTACAGGTGCAAACAAATTTGATGTTACTTTGAAAAATAGCGATGGTGTAGTGGTTGCGTCTGCAGCTTCTTGGGATTCAAATAATGATGGTGCTTTGACAGGAACTTTACCTGATGGAACAACTACAAAAATTACATTGAAAGCAGCAACTGGTGCACAAGAAGGAAAAATGACATTTAACTTAAATGCAACATATGGCGCTGCTGGTGATTTCAAAGTAGAGAATTCTTCTGGTGGTACGGAGTTTTCTAATAGTGGCTCTCTTAAGATCACACAAAGCAAGTTCAATGCTGGCGGATTTGAATTCGGTATGACTGTAGATACTGCGTTAGCAGCAGCTGGAAGCACTACAACAATTACAACAACGAATAATGCGTTAACCATGCACATTGGTGCGAATGAATCGCAAACAATGAACATTGACATCAATAAGATGGATACAGTAAGCTTGGGTGTTAAAAATATTGATGTGACTACCCAATCTGGGGCGGAAGCCGCTATCTCTACCATTCAGAAAGCTATTGAAAAAGTATCAGCTGAGCGTTCCAAACTTGGTGCATTCCAAAACCGCTTAGAACATACAATCAACAACCTGAATACATCTTCTGAAAACCTGACTGCTTCTGAGTCCCGTATTCGTGACACAGACATGGCGAAAACGGTTATGGAGAACACGAAAAACAGCATCCTTGCTCAAGCCGCTCAAGCAATGCTGGCTCAAGCCAACCAACAACCGCAACAAGTGCTGCAACTGCTCCGTTAATTTCAGTGATAAACGTAAAAGAGACTCTGGTTTTGCCGGAGTCTCTTTTTTATGTGTGCCCGGCATGGGCGCCATCTCTGATTAACGTGCTTTTTTATTCCTGTCTACTTGACAGGGGGCACTTCACTGATGATGCTCTTTTAGAAAAGGACGAAGGAGTTTGGCATGATGAATACGGGCATTATCGATGATCATAATGACCTTCTTGTTGGCATAGTGCTTCATCACTTTCTTCAAGAATTCCAGAAAAGAAGCAGCATTACAGGAATCTGCCGTTGTACAGAATATGTCGCCGGTTTGCGTATCTACGGTTCCGAATAAAGTCACCTGAGCGTGATGACCGTATGTTGGAATCTGCTTCTGTTCTCCTTTCGGAGACCATGTAGCCCGAAGGGCTTGATACGAGCGAACATGGGTCTCGTCTTGTGCAAGCAGTACCGTATTTTCGTCCATTACGTTTTTTTATCATCCCTACCTGGTGTACAAACGCCTGCTGTTTCTCTTTGTTTGCTTTTGCCAATACATACGTTGTACGCTTCCAACGCAATCCTAAGCGATGAAGCATATCCGCGATACCGGAACGTGACATC
>NZ_FNDE01000011.1 GCF_900099925.1 Aneurinibacillus thermoaerophilus
TTGGGTGAAAATTATAATATTTCCTTAGTTGAATGGAATCATGATATTGACCATGTGCATATTTTGTTCAAAGCACATCCAAATACTGAAATGTCAAAGTTCATCAACGCTTATAAAAGCGCAAGTTCTCGACTTATCAAAAAGCATTTTCCACAAGTAAAAAGAAAACTTTGGAAAGAGTATTTTTGGTCAAGAAGCTTTTGCTTGCTTACAACGGGTGGTGCGCCCATTGAAGTGATAAAGCAGTATATAGAAAATCAAGGGATGAAGTGAGGTGATTCGATATGGCAAACAAAGCATATAAATTTCGTCTGTACCCAACGCAAGAACAAGAGCAACTTCTTGCAAAAACCTTCGGTTGTGTCCGCTTCGTCTACAACAAAATGTTGGCTGAATGGAAGGAAACATATGAACAATTCAAGGATGACAAAGAAACGCTAAAAAAGAAAAAATTCCCTACTCCTGCAAAGTACAAAAAGGAGTTTGTATGGCTAAAGGAAGTAGACAGCCTTGCATTGGCAAATGCTCAACTCAACTTACAAAAGGCATACAAAAACTTCTTTTCTGGTCGTGCTGAATTTCCGAAGTTCAAAAACCGTAAGTCGAGACAGTCCTACACAACCAATGTGGTGAACGGAAACATTATGCTTTTTGATGGCTATATCAAATTACCGAAACTAAAACTTGTGAAAATGAAGCAACATCGGGAAATTCCGTCACATCATATCATGCTGTTGTTGGCTTAGATTTTTCTATGAATGGCTTATTTGTTGATAGCGAAGAGGGTAAGACAGCCAATTACCCTCGTTTCTATCGCCAAGCCTTGGAAAAATTAGCGAAGGAACAGCGTATTCTATCACGCAGAAAGAAAGGCTCTAATCGTTGGCACAAACAACGTCTGAAAGTAGCGAAGCTACATGAAAGGATTGCAAACCAACGTAAGGACTTTCTTCATAAGGAATCACATAAATTAGCGAAACGGTATGATTGTGTGGTTATCGAAGACCTCAACATGAAAGGAATGTCACAAGCCCTCAATTTCGGTAAAAGCGTTGCTGATAATGCATGGGGCATGTTCACGACACTTCTCCGATACAAGTTAGAGGAGCAAGGGAAAAAGTTTATCAAAATAGATAAGGGGTTTCCATCATCAAAAACTTGTTCATGTTGTGGTCAAGTAAAGGAGTCTCTATCTCTTTCTGAGCGCACCTTTCGCTGTGAATGTGGTTTTGTGGCAGACAGAGACTGGAACGCTTCTATCAACATCAAACATGAAGGATTGCGCTTATTAGCGTTAGCATAGCAAAAAGAACTCTTGGAACGAGAGGGATAGCTCGGTCAGTTTTCGTTGGCTACTAAAAGCAACGATAAGTCGAGAAGCCCCCACTTCAAAAACCGTAAGGTTTTAAGTGGTGGGTAGTTCACAACCTTTCTGATTCAGTTTGTTATATAAGTGTTTGGCAAATTTTCGCTTTTCCTTGTTATTTTTTAAATTTTTTTGTAAGATTTTTCGTGAAATTGCAGGTAAATCGTTACTTCATGACTAATTATCAAAGTATCGGGAGGTGCGATATGATGAGTGAAAAGATGTTTATCGGGGAGACAACAAAAGATGGCTATATTATTATTCCGCCGGAATTATATGGGGTTATCGGAAGTACATTTGATGTTTATACGGACGAAGAAGGGCGATTGATTCTGCGGATTTTTCAAAAAAGTCAGTAAGTAAGCGTTTTTATGAAGCGTTTAGGGTGGAAGCAGGATAATGACTGCGCTTGTGACAAGAAGGGGAAAGACGGGATTGTTTTGATGGATAAGTCAGGCTGTTGATTATTCAAGATTTTTGTGTTGACACCATGATTCATCAACAGCCTTGTATTCCATCATTTTGATACGAGTATCATATGTTGTACGTATTCTTCTAACGTTATATTTTTGCTTGCGATTTCCTTGGCAATGTTTATCCCTACATAACGGATGTGCCAGGGTTCGTATTTATATCCGGTGATTGCTTCTTTACCTTTTGGATAACGAATGATAAAGCCGTATTCTGGGGCATGTTTGGCCAACCATTTTGCTTCGGGAGTATTAGCGAAGCAATCTTCGGCCGCACATTTGCCGGTGCTGCCAGAGACGTCAATGGCAAGCCCTGTTTCATGTTCACTGTGACCCGGCGCCGCGCTGAATTTTCGCGCTGCTTCTTCTCCGTGGGTTTTGATATAGCGGTTGAACAGTGCTGTTTGCGTCTTATAGGAACGGTAGCCGGAGACGCCGCTCAGGTGGATTCCGTCTTTCTTCGCACCGGCGAATAGCTTTTCTAAAGCTTGCGCCGCCTCTTCACGCATGAGCCGCTTTTCTAGTTTTTCTTTAAAAATAAACGGAACATTTGGTTCTACCAAATCGGAAGGTTTATAGCCGTCTGGAAGCATCCATTGTTTGTTGACCAACACGGCGATATTGTCTGGATTGGCGACGACTTGCACAGCCTTGTTGTTTGCATTTACAGTTTCATTTTTTGCTGGATTTTTTGAAGCGGCAGGTTCTGAAGAATAGCCGCTGGACTTGGACGCTGAAGAGGTGGGTGGCGTTTTTGGTGTTTCAGAAGACGTAGCCGCTGTTTGTTCACTGCACCCGGCGAATAGGGTTATCGCTCCGGCAAGCAACAGAGCACCTGTAACATTACGACGAACTTTATGCAAAAAAATCTCTTCCTTTCTTTCTATGAAATTCTCCTCGTTTTTTACCCAGTGAGTTTTTAAAGATATAAAAATATCCCCCTGTGTAGTATAAAGAATTTCTGGATAAAAGCAACGTGCTTTTCATAATAGACCATGAGCTCGATATAATGCATTTTTTCGATTATCAAGATACTTCATAGGCTGCTCATCTCTTACTTTATACACATCGTTCAGATTAACGGATGTGATGAGAAGTTCTTCGTTGTTTCCGCCTCTAGTCAAGAAGTTGCCTTCAGGAGAGATTACGGCGCTTTCCCCGAAATACAGCGTCATTCCTTCAAGACCTACTTTGTTGGCTGCCGCGATAAATATTTGGTTTTCTAATGCCCGGGCCCGTAAAAAGACTTCTTGGTGCGGCTCATAAGGAACGCTGTGCGCGTTTAGCACCATAATCATCTCTACTCCATTCATTGCATAAATTCTTGCCATCTCAGGAAACTCCACATCAAAAGTCATCATGATGGCGATGTTTCCGGCTTCTGTGCGGAAAACAGGGAACTCTTCACCAGGGGTGAAAAATTCTTTTTCCTTATCGAAGAGATGAACTTTTCGATATACCCCTTTCAAGCTCCCATCTTTCCCGATAAAGGCGGCAGAATTGTAATATTGAT
Source organism: Aneurinibacillus thermoaerophilus (assembly GCF_900099925.1). Lineage (GTDB taxonomy): Bacteria > Bacillota > Bacilli > Aneurinibacillales > Aneurinibacillaceae > Aneurinibacillus > Aneurinibacillus thermoaerophilus. Next base: position 3,350 of record NZ_FNDE01000011.1, read on the forward strand.
TTTTATAAAATTCGGGGAAACCAATAATCACACCGATACCGGCTTCTTTTGCTTTTTCTTGAATGATTTGAATGCTTTCTCCCTCTGCTGTTTCCGCTAACTTTTGAATCTGATCTTGGATGAAGTACCCTGACAGAAACAATTCTGGAAATAGAACATAATCCACGCCTTTTTCTTTGCACATTTGTATTGTTGAAATGGTACGGGTAAGGTTGGATTTTTTATCGAATGGAATTCCTTTTAACTGTGCCAGTGCAATCGTTAGCATGATATTGTTTTACCTTCCTTCATTACGAAATTCTTTTAGCTTTTTGGCGATCGTTGATTGATCGACCCCTAATGCTTGTGCCGCTTTGTATGTGCTTTTGTAAAGTTCGTACGCTCTTGTAATTAAATCTTTTTCCAGCCTTTTTTTTGCTTCCTTTAAAGGTATAATTTCGCTTTTCTGATATGGCTCAGTATATTTTGTACTTAAAGAATGAAAGAATGGAGGTAAATGTGTAAGCTGGATTTCATTGTCCTCGGTTGTAATAAAGATTCTTTCGATTATGTTTTCTAATTCCCTTACATTCCCTGGCCATTCATATTGTGTAAAAACGTCTTCAACATCTGGATGAAACGTTTTAAAAATGCCGTATTTTTTCACCAGTTTGTTCAGAAAATGACGCGCTAAATATACAATGTCTTCCTTTCTTTCTTTCAATGAAGGAATTTCAATTGGAACGACATTAAGCCGATAATACAGGTCTTCCCGGAATTTTTTTTGTTGGACAAGTTCCAATAAATTTTGATTCGTAGCGGCGATAACACGGACATTGATGGGGACTAATTTAGCTGAGCCAATAGGGCGAATACAGTTTTCTTGTAGAACTTCAAGCAACTTCACTTGAAGATTCAAAGGAAGTTCACCAATTTCGTCAAGGAAAACAGTACCTTCATTTGCTGATTCAAAGATTCCTTTTTTTCCTCCCCGCTGTCCCCCCGTAAAGCTACCATGCGTATACCCGAACAATTCTGCTTCCATTAGTGGTTCAGGGATAGCACCACAGTTCACAGAAACAAAGTTTTTGTCTGAACGGCTGCTGTACTTGTGGATGAGTTTAGCGATCATACTTTTTCCTACCCCGGATTTACCAAGCAGCAGGATGGTGGAATCAACGTAGGAGACTTTTTTGATAATTTCCATTATTTGTTTCATTTTTGCTGAATGGGCAATAAAAGAAGTTTCTATCGTTGAAATTTCGTTTTCTGTGCTGGCATACTGCACTGTTTCTTTGTCCTTTGATATTGCCAGTAATATTTTATCTTTTTCTTTTATAATCAGAAATTCAAAGGAGGATATTTTCAATTGTACAATTTCATTTTCATGCAGTGTGTTTACTTGTTGCTGAATGATGTTTTTCAGAAGATGGAGCGTTTCTTCATTAAAAAATGTACGCAAAAGTTCCAGCTGATTTAAGCTGAAAAGAGGTTCATTTGATTTTGTTATAGTATGTAGTCTCCAATGATAATTAACTTTCATATTTTCTATCATTTTTGAAAATCCTCCTACTATACACAATAATGAAAAAATTCATCTGGTGATTTTTTTCATTATCCTGTGATTTTTAACTATTTTTTAACGAGATTCCCTCTTTAATTTTGAATATATAATGATTTTTTTCATTGATTTTCTTCATTGTACAGCCTGTTTTTATTATTTTCAATAAATTTTATATTGGCATAAAATTTGTATTTAAGAAATTATGTAAAAATTGAGAGGAGGGTTTATATGAAAAGGAATAAAAGATGGGGGGATGTGTATGTCTAACAAGCAGGCACCTCATTTTCGTAGAACATTAACGTTGTTTCCGCTTGTTATTCTCGGTCTCGCTTACATGGCTCCGATGACCGTGTTTTCCACGTATGGAGTTGCGGCGCAGACGACACATGGCATGGTTCCAGCTGCTTATATAGTAGCCCTTCTTGCTATGCTATTTACTGCATATAGCTACGGAAAGATGGTAAAAGCATATCCTGTTGCAGGTTCAGCTTATACGTATACACAGAAAACGATCAGCCCTCATCTTGGATTTCTGGTTGGCTGGTCTGTATTGATGGATTATCTTTTCTTGCCGATGATTAATTTTCTGCTATCTGGCATTTTCTTATCGGCTGCCTTTCCTTCAGTTCCATCGTGGATCTGGATTATTTTGTTTATCGCCATGATTACGGGGATCAACATTTTGGGGATTCGAATGACGGCAAAAGTCAACGGAGTGCTTGTTTTATTTCAATTTCTTGTGACCGTAATTTTTGTGGCCTTAGCCGTAAAAGGAATTACAAATGGAATGGGGCTGGGCACGCTGTTTTCTGTGTTACCTTTTTATAATCAGGATGTTTCGTTTTCTTTTGTGCTGGCCGGAGCTTCGATTCTATGCTTGTCGTTTCTCGGATTTGATGCGGTGACAACGCTTTCAGAAGAGACGATTGAACCTAAGAAAACAGTACCAAGAGCTATTTTCCTAGTGACATTCATTGGAGGAGCACTTTTTACTTTTGTATCTTACATTACACAAGTGGTGTATCCGGATTTTACTTCGTTTAAAGTTGTAGATTCTGCTGCTTTTGAAATTGCTCAATACATTGGGGGAGCGTTATTTGCTTCTTTGTTTCTGGCAGGAATGATTACTTCGACGATTGCATCTGGCATGTCATCGCACGCAAGTGCAGCGCGACTGCTATTTGCTATGGGGCGGGAAGGCGTACTGCCAGAGAAACTATTTGGCTATGTACACCCGAAATATAAAACGCCATCCCGCAATATTTTTCTAATTAGCTTATTTTCATTATCAGCGCTTGTTGTTGATTTAGCGACAGCCGCTTCTTTTATTAATTTCGGTGCGCTAGTAGCGTTCACATTTGTCAATCTGTCCGTTATTTTTCACTATTATATTCGCAATAAACAGCGCGGTATAAAAGGGGCTTTTCTGTATGTATTACTGCCGCTGATTGGTTCCGGGTTTACTATTTGGCTTTGGACGAACCTGGACAAACATTCGATTATGCTGGGAAGCGCCTGGATTATAGCAGGAATTGTGTATCTGCTGTATTTAACGAAGTTTTTTACCAAAAAGCCGCCGCAACTCCATTTTGAAGAGGTTGAATCTTCTGTTGATTCAACAGAAGATCAGTCCATTGTTTCCTGAGTTACTACGCTAGAGGAGAGAACAGGGATGAAATCAATCGGTTTTGTTTTTCACGAAGATTATGTAAAGCATGATACAGGTGAGCAAGTGTATGTTGTAGGAGGAAACGAAACGCTGAATGTTGGTCTGGAATTTGAAAACCATTTTCGCGTTCGCTACATCAAGGAGATGTTGGAGAAAAGTGGGCTGCTGGCAAAAATGAAAACGTTTGTGCCGGAACCGGCTACCGATAGGGATTTGCTGCGTGTGCATACACAGCGTCATATCGACAATATGAAGGAAACAGCTCGTAAAGGTCTCCGTGTGTTCGGCCCGGAAGCGTATGGTTGCCCTGTTTCAGAAGAGATTGCCCGTCTATCTGCTGGGGGTGCGATGAAAGCGGTTGATATTGCGATGGATAATGAAGTGAAACAGGCGTATGCACTCATTCGTCCACCGGGACACCATGCCACAAGCGATCAAGCAATGGGATTTTGTCTGTACAACAATGTCGCGATTGCAGCCCGGTATGCGCTGGACGTATACGGCCTGGAACGGGTGGCGATTGTGGATTGGGATGTACACCATGGAAACGGAACGCAGGATATTTTCTACCATGATAAAAACGTGCTATTTATCTCTGTACATGAAGATAGCTATTTTCCGGCGAATACAGGAAAAATTGAAGAAGTTGGCGAGGGAGAGGGAGAGGGTTATAACGTTAACATTCCCCTTCCTTCCGGGACAGGGAATGCGGGATATCAATACGCATTTGAGCAACTTGTGCTTCCGATTCTTGAGAAATACGAGCCGCAGTTGCTGCTCATTTCCGCTGGACAAGATCCAAACTGTATGGATCCGCTTTCCCGTATGGTGGTCACGCGTGAGGGATTCCGTTATATGGCGAAAGTGGTGCGGGAGTTAGCTGAAAGAATATGCGATGGGCGCTTGGTAATCCTTCAGGAGGGCGGATATAGCCTACCGTACTTACCCATTGCTACATTAGGTGTAATCGAAGGGCTAATGGATTGCGAAGCAGACTTCCGTGACCCGCATTCCGTTCCAGAGCGACCGGTTACACAGGAACTGTGGGAAGCGATCTTTGCATGCAAGAAGATATTTTCTCAATATTGGAATAATATTTGAAATAATCTTTTGTATAACATTTTTGTCATAGACAATATATTTCAGGAGGCAACAAAGATGAGTGAAAAAGTGACCCTTGGATTGATTCAAGTAAAATGCGGAGAAGATATTGAGCAAAACGTAGCCTATACGATTGAAAAAATAGAAGAAGCAGCTATGAAAGGTGCGCAAATTATTTGCTTACAGGAATTGTTCAATGTGCAATATTGCGGCCAAACGGTTTCTGTGAAAGGGTATGACCTTGCGGAGCCTGTAGATAGCCCAACATTGCGGAAGATGGGCGAATTGGCAGGGCGCTTAGGGGTTGTTCTTATTGTGCCATTCTATGAGAAGGCAGGGCGCGGTGTATACTTTAACAGTGCGGTCGTATTCGATGCGGATGGCTCTTACCTTGGTACCACACGAAAAAATCATATTCCGGATGGGCCGCAGTACCATGAGAAATATTATTTCATTCCTGGAAACACAGGTTATCCGGTGTATAAGACACGTTATGGAACAATCGGTATTGGGATTTGCTGGGATGAATGGTTCCCGGAAGTGGCCAGAATTCTGGCGCTACAAGGTGCGGAGATTTTGTTCTATCCTTCCGCGATCGGTTCCGAGCCGGATCATCCGGAGCTTTGCACCCGCCGGGCCTGGGAGAAGGCAATTTCTGCGCATGGCATTTCGAACGGTTTGTTTGTAGCGGCGGTAAATCGTGTGGGTCGCGAAAAGAATATGACGTTTTATGGTGGAAGCTTTGTCAGCAACCCGCTGGGTGAGATTATGCAGTCGCTGGATGATGAAGAGGGAATTTTAATTCAGGAAATTGACAAGAAGGAAATTGACTTTGCGCGTAATCTACTTCAATTTTTACGTGATCGTCGTCCGGAAACGTATGGTCTGCTGTTGAAGCAGGAGGCGCTTCCAACGAAAACTGTTTTCCCGGCTCCTGTTCGTTTATAGTTATTGCTTTCTTTTACTGCTGTCTTCTGCATTTTTACAGGACGTTCTACTCTTCTTGAGGGACTGCGGCTTTGGCGCGGCAAGTCTAGTTGGTATACTCTTTTGAAAGAGATGATGATTTTTCTGGAAAAGGGAATATTTTGCTAATGATCAATTCAAAATAAAGGAGGGAGCAATGAAAGGAGTGAATCGCATGGCAAAAATTGCAGTGGAAAATACGTTAACAGATGTGAAGCAATATCTAGAGAGCCAGGGACATCAGGTGGTGGCCATGAACGAGGCAAACATCGCGGGCTGTGATTGTTGCGTTGTTTCCGGACAGGATATAAATCTAATGGGTATGGCAGACATGCTAACGAAAGCCTCCGTTATCAACGCGCAGGGAATGACGGCGGAAGAAGTTCTTGAGGCGGTCAACCGCAACATACAGCGCTAGCGTTACACGAAGAAACAAGGATGCCAACAAAGGTGTCCTTGTTTCTTTTACCACCGGGTGAAAATATAAAACCTTGTTTTTACAGGGGGAAAATAGGTCTTCGATGTTTACTTAAGCTGGGTATGGTATAATATGGTTGATGTCGTCTTTCAGCTTTTATCGAATCCGAATGCGCAGGTTAGGTTGAGAAGGGAAAAAGTATGTTTTATAATTGAAATTGATTATCATTATCTTTTTGAAGGACAAGCATGAAAGTGCAGGTAGTTTCGGATATATATGAAATAGTGGCTTCTTATCTTTGTGAAACGAGGTGTCTTTCGTTTATATTGCAACATGCTGGAGAGATATTTCGTTCTCTTCAGACAGAATCATAGCTTCGCTTCTGACCAAACGGTTTGCACTGTTCTTTACCGGTATGTTATGCAGCATGACAGGTTTACGTGAAGCGTATATTCTTTCGCTTTCGTCTGTTTCGCGATAATAAATAAAGGCTCGTACTCGTTTGGTGTGAAAGAAGCAGTATTCAAGTTAGGGCTCTTCATAGAAAAAGGCGCACAGGAAGAAGGGCGTATTATCTATCCGTGCTTCATCGCATCTGTGATAGATGAAAATTTCTCCTTCTTCCTGGGCTTTTGTTTTTTTTTCGTTCCAGTAAAGCCCGAAGCCGTGTGGAAAGCGGAAAAAAGCATGCAACGGTTTAATTACTGGCTCTGTCCTATTTTTTCTGAAATCCGCTTCTCCAATCCGTCTAGAATTTCTCTTCCTTCTTCTTTGCTTAGCAGGTCAAGCCGTGTCAGAAAATCGATGACGCGCGACAGGCCAAACAACTGGGTATCGAGCACTTCTTCATAAAGCGGACATTTTGGCATTGTTAGATTATTGCGCTGGACCTCGATCAAACGTTCGATTTTATTGGCTTCTGCTTTGAGCAGTTCTAATGCTTGTGTTTTAATATTCATATAGTTGCCACCTTCTCCTTGTTTAACTTTACTCTGACGGAAGAATGATTATTTTTCTCACTTTACTTTGAGTATAGCAAAAAAGAAAAACATGTGTAGGTTATAATACACTTCCTTTGCAATTTCGATATTCATACCAAAGATAGATCATTCCAGAAAGGGACAGGAGAATGAAAAGATTATGTATTGTTCCCTGCGGGGCAAGAAAAATATGGGATAAATATCCAGACGCTGGCCCGACCCGGGCCGATGAAGCATATATTAGTCCATTCGGCAAGGCATGCCGACGATATGCGGCACGCTTTTTTGATCGGTGGGTGATTTTATCGGCTAAATATGGTTTTTTGTTGCCGGATGACATTGTTCCAGAAAATTATGATCTTGCGTTTGATTCGAAACGTCCGGGCATTATTAGTACAAGACAGTTACAGGCACAGATGAAAGCAAAAGAATTGGATACGGTTTCGGAAATTGTCGTGCTCGGTGGCAAAAAACACCGCAGAGTGGTCACTGCGGTGTTCGGTGATGGGTATACATACCGTTTTCCGCTTAGCGATTGCAAAGGGATTGGCTATATGTTGCAACGTTTAAATCAGGCCGTCATGGAAGGAAAAGAGTTAGATGGAGAAAGCGCACGGGGAGGATTTTGTGAACCGCCGTTAGGCTCTAGGTGAAGTTTGGGATCTGGCTTCCGTTTTGCTCAACAAAGGGCTATCCTGCATCGGGGAAGCCGCCTGCTCCGAATATGAAGCTTCAAATAAATAACGAAATTGAAAGTTGAACATAATAGCTATAAGGTGTTGACATTTTTACACAAAAGAGTATAATGATTATATATTTAATTGTAATAGTTTCAAATAAATAATTATTGTTATTAAATTAAAGGAGGAAAGAACAATGAAAAATGTGACAGAGGTATTGAATCGACAAATTGCTAACTGGACTGTATTGTACGTAAAATTGCACAATTATCATTGGTACGTGAAAGGAAGCCAATTCTTCACCTTGCATGCAAAATTTGAAGAGTTTTATACAGAAGCAGCAGGTTATATTGACGAGCTCGCGGAGCGTTTGCTTGCCTTGAAAGGCGCCCCGGTTGCAACAATGCGTGAATGTCTTGAACTTGCTTCCGTGAAAGAAGCAACAAACCAGGAAGACGCACGTGAAATGGTGCAGACGCTTGTAAACGATTTTGAGCAAATAAACAAGGAATTGAAAGAAGGTATGGAACTGGCAGAAAAAGAAAATGATGAAGTAACAGGCGATATGTTACTTGCCATCCATTCTTCGCTTGAAAAGCATATCTGGATGCTAACTTCTTTCCTTGGGTAGTGGACGACAGGCTAAGAATACGTTGGCGATTCAAAGATGAAGATAGCTAGGTAGAAAACGAAGAACGCTCTGGAAACCTTTTGGTTCCAGAGCGTTTTTTAAAGATATGTATATATGTTATTATCTTTCCTTCCCGCTTGTCACGTTTGCAAATGAATACAGAAGGAACGGAGATGAGATAAGCAGCACGATAAATAATGCAGCTTCAATTGTATAAATGTCCATAAATTCTCCACTCCTTAATTGAAAATAATTATTATCTTCAATTATAAAGCTGTGCTGGAACTTAGTCAATAAAAAATAGCCTATTTTTGTTTTTTTTTGCTTTTCAGCAGGAGAAAATTAGATTATAATAATTATAAATTAATTGCCTATAAGCAAAAAAATTAGCCTGAGACAAAAATGAAAATCATTCTTAACTAAACGCAGAATTATGCTGCTGTCGTTCCTGACAGCAGCATTCGTGCTTTCTGCAGAAAAATTGAGATTTATTATCAGGGGGGAAACGAAGATGAATGAAGCAAAACCGACATGTACATCATCTATGTTCGTACAATCTGATATGAAACAAAAAGACTGGATACGGTCGCTTAAGCGGCATGGTGAAGGAATCGCTGCAGTTGTGTGTGGCGTATTTACATTTGCAGCTTGGATAATACAGCACAATGCTTACACATGGTCTTTTATTTTGTATATTTTGGCATACTGTGTCGGCGGATATATGAAAACGAAAGAGGGAATTTTGACGCTAATCAATGAACGGGAACTTGACGTAAATTTGCTTATGTTGCTTGCGGCGGTAGGCGCGGCCAGCATCGGATACTGGTTCGAGGGCGCCATTCTCATCTTTATCTTTGCACTGAGTGGCGCGCTGGAAAGCTATACGATGATGCGCAGTTACCGGGATATCGCTTCGCTTATGGATTTAAAGCCAGAAACGGCACGTTTGTATAAAGATGGAACGGAAAAACAGGTAAAAATTGAAGAACTACGGGTAGGCGATAAGATTATCGTGAAACCAGGTGAACGCATTCCAGCGGACGGCGTTATTAGAGAAGGAACGTCTTCTATAAACCAGTCTTCGATTACGGGAGAGTCGCTTCCGGTAGAAAAAAATGTGGAGGATACGGTATACGCCGGAACACTGAACGGGGAAGGCTCACTTGTGATTGAGGTAACGAGCGAGAGCGAATCAAGTCTGTTTTCGAAAATTATCCGGCTTGTGCAGGAAGCGCAGAGTGAAATGCCGCCGTCCCAGCGATTCATTGAGCGCTTTGAAGGCATATACGCAAAAGTGGTGGTCGGAATTACGCTGCTGCTTATGCTCATTCCGTACTATGTGCTGGGCTGGAGTTGGTCTGAAGCATTATATCGTGCGATGGTCTTTCTTGTTGTTGCTTCCCCATGTGCGCTTGTAGCTTCTATTATGCCCGCGATGTTGTCCGCTATTTCCAATAGCGCCCGCAAAGGTGTACTTTTCAAAGGCGGGGCTCATTTGGAAAATCTGGCTGGTGTCCGTGCGGTAGCGTTTGACAAGACGGGGACATTAACGATAGGACGTCCTCAGGTAACCGATGTTATCCCATTGCAAGAATATAGTAAGGAAGAACTTCTTTGGATCGTTGGTTCTATAGAAAGCTTGTCGGAACATCCGATCGGTCGCGCAGTGACTGAGAAGGCGGAAGAAGCCGGACGACCATTGCATCGCCCGCAGCGAATGCAGGCGGTGACCGGATTCGGAGTTGTGGCTGAATTTGAAGGACAAAGGTGGAAAATCGGCAAGGAAGCGTTTGTCGAAGACGATGAAGATATTACACATCTAACAGGAATCGTAAACCGCCTTGAGGGTGAAGGAAAAACAGTCATCTTTGCACAAAATGAGAGCGGACTCGCTGGGCTGCTTGCGGTGCAGGATACGCTTCGTCCAGAGGCGAAAGAAACGGTGGCATGGCTGAAGAACCTTGGGATTACTGTTGTCATGCTAACCGGTGATAAACGGGCGGCCGCTGAAGCCATCGCCGCTGAAGCGGGCGTGGACGAGGTATATGCGGAGTTGTTGCCGCAACAAAAAGTAGAAAGAATTAAAGCGCTGCGTGAGCGGTATGGTAAAGTGGCGATGATTGGCGATGGAGTGAATGATGCACCAGCGCTGGCTACCGCTTCGGTCGGCATCGCAATGGGAAACGCGGGCAGTGACGTGGCGCTTGACACGGCTGACTTAGTGCTGATGAACGATGATTTGAAAAAAATTCCTATGGCAATTCGTCTTGGTAAAAAAGCGGGTCGCGTGATCAAGCAAAACATTGCGTTTTCGCTGAGCATCATTATTCTTTTGATTCTTTCCAACTTTGCGCAGTCCCTTACATTGCCGCTCGGCGTTATCGGACATGAAGGCAGCACGATTCTTGTGATTTTAAACGGTCTGCGGCTTCTTAGGGGGTAGTTTCTATTTTCAGCATGTTGATAAACGCTTGCTTATATTGATTCACCTCGCATTCTACAGGAGATAAATCAAAGAAAGAAGAAAGAGGCTACTGACGCAACCTCTTTTTATAAGTAAGGAAGTAGTAATCATACGGATTTTTTGCATCTTTGACACCTTTTCGCTTAGAGATAAGTTCCCATTCTGACATATCGATTGTTGGAAGATAGGTGTCGCCCGGAAAGCTAGCTTTAATAAGCGTGAGGTAAAGCGTATCAGCCAGTGGAAGGAATAATGTGATGATTTGCGTTCCTCCGATAACATCGATCGGATCTCCGGAAAAGCGGGACAGCACTTCCTCTACGGAATGTAGAACCACGCAACCTTCCGCCTGGTAGTCCGGATTTTTTGTCAAAATCACATTTGTACGTCCTGGCAACGGCCGGCCGATCGATTCGTATGTTTTTCTGCCCATTACAATGACATGCCCCATTGTAAGGCTTTTAAAATGAGCGAGATCTGCCGGCAAGTGCCAGGGCAGCTTGTTTTCCTTTCCAATAACTCTGTTTTGATCCATAGCGACAACGATCGAAATCATGTCAAAATCTCCTTAGGACTTTCTAAAATATGCTCATTCTTAGGATGCGGGTTTACTGCGCATCCGGATAGCCACCCAGAGCAGCACGATGCCCGCCAGCAACACGCCTAAAGCCAAAAGACCGTAATTATGGACAATCATTCCAATTTTGTCGATGTATTTGCCAAACAACCGGCCGATAATAAAAAAGGCAAGCGTCCAGATAAACCCGATTGTATAGGAAAAAAATGCGTAACGGATGAATGGCATGCGCCCGATCCCCACTAGGTAAGGGACAAGATGGCGGACAATCGGGAGTGCATAGCTGATGCATAGCGAGTAAGAACCGTAACGTTGGACTAAGCCGTACGATTTTGAGAGATATTTATCTATATTTTTCTTTTTCTTGAGTTTATTCAGCATCGGTGGGCCCATTATTCGGCCAAGACCATAGCCGATAGAAAGGCCGGAGATGACTCCGAGATACGTAATACAAAAAGCGGTAACCGGGTGAAGCAGACCAAGAGAGGCTGCGAATCCTCCGGCCATGACCACCGCTTCATCGGGAATCGGCATGCCGATAATTCCAAGCCATAAGCAAAAAAATAAGGCAGCGTAACCGTATTGCCCGATAAGTGTTACAAGTGTGTCAGCGTTCATAATATCCCCCAATATGTCTATTTCTTTTCATTATAATAAAGTTTTAGACGGAATTGAAATGTGGTAAAAAATTACGATCATTATCGTGGATGAAATGTTTTATGATACTTATTTTTATTTATGCAAGTGATGCGCTTTAGGAGAGCGGTAAAAAAGCAAACGAAAACTTCTTCTTGCAAAGCTTTTCCCAATCGGCTATTATATTATTAGTAAAGTGAATGATATGCCTGCGATGTTCGATTCATTTTCTTTGTTTCGAACCGTAACAATAAAAAGGGAGTCTTATATTAAGCCATGGACACTATGCTCACATTGATGAGACAGTGGAAATGACTTTGCGGACACCCACCTGCGAGAGCGGGTTTTGAAACATGAGGATGAAACGGCATAGGCGGGGTTTTAATTAAGAAAAGCTAAGAACACTTATAGTGAACATGCAAGTGTTCTTTTTATTTGCGAACAGAAAAGGAAGCGCGGAGAAATACCCGCGCTTCCTTTTCTGCATGTATGACGGAGTTCTGAATAAACAATCATTATTTCATCATATACTCTGCGATCATCATGCCGATAAAAATGAGCATGAAAATACCGAATGAAGCACCGAATCCAATAGAAGAATCCACGATATCATTTTGGTTTGGGTCTAGGTTCAGGTCAGGGTTAGGCTTCGTCATTTTACTCACCTCCGCTCTTCCATCATACCATATTATGTATATTTGCGCCTATGAGAAGGAAAGACAAGCTGATGACAATGTAGGCGGATAGGTTTATTCACCAACCATTTTTTGGATGATGTTTTCAAGTGTTTCCGGAGGAAGTATGCCGTCCGCAATGTGGATAATTTCCCCGTCTTCATTTATAAATACGTTGGTTGGAAAGTGCGCGACCTGATATTTTTCGGTGATGTCGCCATTTTTGTCGAACAGTACTGGGAAAGGAATTTGGAAGAAAGCAGCGAATTTTTTCGCGTTTTCTTGTTTATCGTTTGCTGTGACATTGACCGCCAGGATTTCAAACTTTCCGTTATACTTTTTGTAAAGGCGGATAAGAACTGGTGTTTCTGCCCGGCATGGTCCACACCATGAAGCCCAGAAGTTGATGAGCACCGGTTTGTTTATTTCAGAAAGGTGGTATGTTTTTCCATCAAGTCCGATCAGGCTGAAATTGGGAGCGTGGAAGCCAACTTTCGCTTTTTCTTCTTTTTTGGAGCCAGAGATGCTATAGAGCGAATAGCCGATAAGTGCAAGAACGATGGCGAAGGCGAGCCAAGCTTTTTTCATCGTTTTCACCTGCTTTATTGTACGAATATGATTTATGGTTTGAGAGTTGAACAATCATTGGCGGCCCGAATGGAAGAGGCGGCAAAGCCGCTCATATAATCGTGTCTATTCTCGCATAAGCGGGAAGCGAAATGCAATAACCATTCGGTACCTAGCGCTTTCGCCTTTTTCTTTTCGTTTGTGTCCCGTATAGCAGGCGATGGGCGAGAGCAGGACGGGGCGTGATAATTCCGTCGGTACCAAGTTCAATCATTTGCTTAATCTCGGCGAGTGTATCTACCTGGTAGGGGACAATCTTTAGTCCATGGCTACGGCAGATTTCCAACAGTTGTGCGTTAACTCCGCGAACGGGTGGGTGAATATACGCACACTTGTATTCCAAGGCATAGCGCCATGGCTCGCGGAGCTGGCCAAAATAAAGGAACGCGATGTCGGTTTTGCAGTCGTGTTTACGCAACAGTTCGAGGCTGAACGGGTTAAAAGTAGAGATGATCACTTGCCTGGCCATTTTATGACTGTGAACAAGCTGGATGACCTTTTGTTCGAGTCCGTTTTTCATCGCGAAAAAGTTTTTTAATTCAATGTTTAGTATAATGTTTTTTCCAGCAATGCGTGTAAGCACTTGTTCCAGTGTCGGAATAGGGGTGCCAGCGAACCGGGGGTGTTTCCAAGCGCCAAAGTCCATTTTTCGCAGCTGGGTTAGCGTATAGTCGCTGATTTTTCCCTTTTGACCAGTAATGCGCTGCAATATCCAGTCATGAAACACGACAACGTGTCCGTCTTTTGTAAGCTGAACATCCAATTCAATGCCGTTTGCCCCCTCTTTTATCGCATGCGCAAAAGCGGGAAGTGTATTTTCCGGATAGTTGATAGAAGAGCCGCGATGTGCGTAAATAAGAAATACATCTTTCATACGGAAGCAGCCTCGCTTCATTTTTTATCGGTCTTTATACATTATGCGCTTAGAAAAAAGCACATTCACAAATGTACAGAATAACTGGGGTATGATTATACTTAGGATAATGGAACGGAGGGACGAAGTGATGGATACTGCATGGTTTGTAAGATCATTTCAGGAAGATTATGCCACTTTGTATCGGCACCGCGATGAAGCATCGGCGCAGCGTGAAATTAACAGCTTGCTTGAAAACCTACCGCTGCCGAAAACGGGGAAAGTGCTGGATTTTTGCTGTGGCGATGGGCGGCACTCCCGGGCGCTTGCCAAGCGCGGGTATGAAGTTGTCGGATTCGATTTATCCGATTATTTGCTTGCAGAAGCCCGTCGAAAAACGAAAGATGGAAACATTATATATTATCGTTATGATATGCGCGAAATTCCGTTTACAAGTGAGTTTGATGTGCTATTTAATTTGTTTACAAGCTTCGGCTATTTTGCAGAAGATAGTGAAAACGAAAAAGTGCTGCAAAAAATGGCGCAAGCGCTTAAGCCAAGGGGACATTTCGTTATCGACTATTTAAATCCGTTGTATATTCAAGAACATCTTGTGCCTGAATCTGAGCGAAACGTAGGTGGCAAGCATATTATAGAGAGACGCAAAATCGAAGATGGATTTGTCATAAAGGAAATCATTATTACAGAGAATGGAGACGAGCGCCGGTTCTGGGAGCGGGTGCGCATGTATAGGCGAGAAGAAATGGAGGAAATGCTTTCCCGTGCTGGACTCGAAGTACGGGGCGTGTATGGCGATTATGATTTTAGGCCGTACTCCAAAGAAGGAACTCGCATGATCCTTTATGGTCGTTGTCATAAGGAGAAATAATGGATCATCGTTTGATGTCAATTTATTTGTATCGTTACTTATTCATGATAAAATGATAAAGGAGGTGTGTGTGTCGTGGATTACAGCAAAATGTGTCCGAAGTATGAATCGGCCATTGAGCTTCTCGGCAAGAAATGGTCAGGATTAATTATTCGCGTGTTGCTTGGCGGTCCAAGACGCTTTAAAGATATTAAAGCCCAAATTCCTGAGATGAGTGATCGGATGTTGACCGAACGGATGAAGGAGTTTGAGGAAGCAGGGATTCTGGAGCGCAAAGTTTATCCGGAAACACCGGTACGAATTGAATATGAATTAACAGAAAAGGGACGGGACTTAAAGCAAGTAATTGAGGCAATCCAGCATTGGGGAGAAAGATGGATGTAGGACAAGCTCCAGACGAAAGCCAGACCATTGCATGATCTGGCTTGTTTTTCATCCATGAAGGTATTGGAATGCTATGTGAGAGGGAAGATTAAAAACGACCGCCAAGTTGTTGCTCAGCCATTTGCACCAAACGCTTTGTAATTTCGCCGCCAACAGAGCCATTTTGACGAGATGTTGTATCCGGTCCAAGTTGTACACCGAACTCGGATGCGATTTCGTACTTCATTTGGTCAAGCGCACGCGCTGCACTGGGTACAACAAGAGTGTTGGTGTTGGAAGTGCGTTGGTTTTGAGCCATGGTTTGTTCATCTCCTTACGAGAAGTTTTGTCAAGGATATTTATCCTTGTAAGTATATTGTCACGAAACATCTGCTCGCTCATACGTGGCAAATTATAGTATAGGGAGAATCTAATGGTTATATAGTGTCAGGTACGAAGAAAGGAGAACTCGATGAAACAAATCGCATGCCCGTATTGCGGAAAACAAGTTACAGGAAATCATCGATATGAAGTGAAGTGCTATCACTGCGGTAAGTACAGCTATCTGACGGACGGCTTGTCGGCAGTGGAGGAAAAACAGGAGTTGTATGATGCCGCGCGTCAATATGCATATACGTATGTGCCTGAAGATGTCCGCGAATATGTGGATAAATATGGTCTTGCACAATCCGGGCCGACGACGCTTCGCTGGTTTCGTGATCACGAAGAAGATGCATATCGAAAAATGAAGAAATTTCTTGATGAACAGCTGGATGAACAGACATTGAAGCGCTTGCATGATAAACACGATGGCAAGTTGCCATTCGTGTTGTTTGTGCTTGACTTTCTGAATTTTCCGTTGCGCCGCGCGTCGCTAGAATGGCAATTGGATCAGTCGAGTAGCTGCGATTTTTAACATATTCTGCGTAAGAGAAGTTTCATAACCATGTACCAATCCTTATCCGGGTATACGGATAGGGATTTTTTTTATGATGTAGGAAAAAGGGGGAAAACTTATCCCAAACGGCAAAAATAAGCGGGGCAAAGGTTGCGTTGTGCGTGAGGGGATGATAGATTAGTGACATAAAATGTACACAAATAAGAAGAACAACGGTGAGTGGAATGATTGAGACAATTGAACGCCTGACACAGGTTCAGGAGGAACAGATTTCGGTTCCTGCTGAAGTATTGTATTACCGTATTGAGAAAGTAAAGGAAGATTTTTCTGCCGCGGGAGACGAAAAAAATGCTAAAAAGGCAGGGCAGTTGCTTGAAAAGTTGCTAAAGAAAGAATTTACCGTCGCTTTTTGCGGGCATTTTTCCGCTGGTAAATCAAGTATGATTAATGCGATTATGGGAAGTCAGGTACTGCCTTCCAGTCCGATTCCGACCAGCGCCAACGTCGTCAGCATCAAAACCGGAAAAAAAGCGGCTCGCATTTTTTTTAAGCACGGTAAAACGATCGATTTTGGCCCGGAATATGACATCAATGAGCTAAAAACGTACGCGGTGAACGGGGATGAAGTCGAGACGATCGAACTGTACCATCCGTCCAATTTGCTCGGCGAGGTCATTAGTATTATGGATACTCCGGGCATCGATTCGACAGATGATGCCCACAAAGTTTCGACCGAATCGTCGCTTCATTTATCTGACGCGGTGTTTTATGTGATGGACTACAACCACGTCCAATCAGAAGTTAATTTCCAATTTACGAAGGAACTAAAAGATCGGGGCGTGCCGGTTTATCTTGTTATTAACCAGATTGATAAGCATGTCGACTTTGAGCTTAGCTTTACCCAGTACCGCGAGAGCGTAATGGACGCTTTTCGCCACTGGGACATTGAGCCAGATGGTGTTTTCTTTACTTCTTTAAAAGATCCGTTTCATTCCGAAAACCAATGGCAGGAGCTGCTCGCGCAACTAGGTCGGATGTTCAAAGGGAAGGAAAGGTTACTCATTCCGAGTATTTTTCGCGCCACGTTATATCTTATTGCTGAACATCGTAAGTTTTTGCATGAAAAGCACGCGCTTAAGCGCGAGCCTTTTGAGCGCTTGCTTGAAGAAAAAGCGGATGGGGAGAATATACAGGCGCGATACGCCGCATTATCTACTCGTCTTGCTTCACTTTTTGAAACAACAGAGAAGTTTGAAAAAGAGGGAAAGCGGGAATTGCAGAGCATCTTGGACAACGCGCCGCTCATTCCGTTTTCAACCCGGGAACTGGCCCGCTTGTTCTTGGAGAGTCGCCAGCCGGGGTTTAAAGTTGGTTTTCTATTTTCGGCAAGCAAAACAAAAGAAGAAAAGGCCAAACGGCTGAACGATTTGTACGTGGAATTGTCGCAGAACACTTCCGCGCACTTGGAGTGGCATATTAAGGAATTGCTTCGTACGCTGCCGGAAAAGTATGGATATGATGATAGCGAATATCAGAAACATGCTATGGAGTTCAGTGTCAAGTTTGACGAAGACTTGCTGGTACATGCCGTAAAACCGGGTGCGCTTACAGGCGGTGAAGCCGTTTTGAACTATTCAAAAGATATTGCAGACGCGGTCAAAAGTCTGTACCGCCGTGCGGCGCTGACCATGATCGAAGGCGCGGCGCAGGCGCTACGTCGTCAAGCGGAGGAGCAGGCGCAGGATATCAAGCGCGAATTGGAGGAAATCCGCGGGTTGAAGGAAGCACAAGACGCGTTGGTTGCGCTCAATCGAAGAGAAAGCGAGGCAGAAGCGCGCCTGACCGATGTGCTTATCAATGGAATTCCGGGCGAAGAGCAGGCTCCGCCGCTTCAAGCGTATGAACAACAGAAGGCGGAACGGGTTGAAGTGCCGCAAGCTCCAGACGATAGGGCCACGGTAAAAAGGCCAGTTCATTTAGCGGTGAAAAAAGAAGAAGCAGAATCATCCGCTTCTTATTCTTCCCCAATTAAAAAAGATTATAAGTCTTTCATGTTAAAAACGGCTGATATGCTGCGCCGGAGCGCGCAAGTTATTCAGGATATTCCAGGGCTTGCGGGAAGTGCGTGCGCGATGGAACAGCGGGCTGAACGCCTCGAGAAAAACCGTTTCACCGTCGCGCTGTTCGGTGCGTTCAGCGCGGGCAAATCGTCGTTTGCGAACGCATTGATGGGTGATTTGATTCTGCCGGTATCGCCGAACCCAACGACGGCAGCAATTAATAAAATTTTGCCGCCGGATGAAAACAATCCACACGGCAGTGTCCGGGTACGTTTGAAAACACGTGAAGACATTACAAATGATGTGTTGCATTCGCTTGAGGTATTCGGTATAAGCGCTGAAACGATCGAACAAGCAGTTGAATGCTCGTCAGCGCTGGATGCGAAAGATGTGCATCCAACCGCGAAGCCGCACTATAGTTTCTTGCGCGCAGTGCAAAAAGGATACAGCGAAATCGAGTCGCAGCTTGGCCAAGATTTAATAATCGGACTAGAAGAGTTTCGGGAGTTCGTGGCGCAGGAGCATAAGGCGTGCTTTGTAGAATGGATTGAATTATATTACGATTGCCCGCTTACCCGACAGGGCATTATTCTCGTGGATACGCCAGGCGCCGATTCGATCAACGCTCGCCATACCGGGGTAGCGTTTGAATACATTAAGAATGCAGATGCTGTTTTGTTCGTGACATATTATAACCACGCGTTTTCCCATGCGGACAGGGAGTTTTTAATCCAGCTTGGGCGTGTAAAAGATACGTTTGCGATGGATAAAATGTTCTTTATCGTTAATGCAGCCGATCTGGCCCGTTCGCAGGAAGAACTTGAAGGTGTGGTGGAGCACGTCGTGCAAAATCTTGCCACTTGTGGTATTGTGCGCCCGCGCATTTATCCCGTATCCAGCCAGACAGCGTTGCTTGCACGAATGGGGGCGCATGGGAAGTTGAACGAGTCGGCTGCCGGAATTCTTCGCAAGCGACTTGGCGTCGCAGCGGAAGCGCCGTTGCCGTCCGTGGCGGAAGCGCTCCACTTCTCTGGCCTTTCTCATTTTGAAAATGAGTTTATCGCGTTTACGTTGGAAGAGCTAACGAGGATTGCTCTGAACGAAGCATTTGCTGAGGTGCGCCGCGTGCTTCAGACGATGGACGATTTAATCGCCACAGCCCGTCAGGACGCTTCTTTGCGTGATCAGCAATTAAAAGCGGCGGAAGCGCGCAGGGAACAAGCGCTGCAAACAATACACGAGCTGGACACGGCGGCTGATATTCAGGCGCTGGAAAAGGAAATTCAGGAGCTTGTTTATTATGTCAAACAGCGTGTTATGCTTCGGTTCAATGAAGCGTTCCGCTATTCGTTTAACCCGGCTTCACTTAAGGATGATGGGCGCGGGATACAAAAGACATTGCAGCTGAGCTTGGAAGAGTTGTCACGTTTTCTGGCGTTTGATCTGGCACAGGAGATGCGTGCGACTGCGCTGCGCGTCGAAAGGTTTATGGCACAAACAGGCGAAAAAATCCGTGAAAAGCTAATGAATCGGATGCAACTTGAACATTTTACATTGCGTGCCTGGGAACATCCAACTTACAATACACCAGATTTCAGCGCCGATTTCCCGGAAGGTACCACTGATGAATTGAGAAGCTCATTGAATTTCTTTAAAAATCCGAAGCAGTTTTTTGAGCAGGGGGGGCAGGAAAAGATGAAGGCCGATCTTGAGCGAAAATACCAGATCCCTGTGCAGGCATACACTGCACAAGGCGAAGAGGTGCTTCGCAGTCACTATGTTCCTGCCTTTAAAGAAGAGATTGCCGCGGCGCAAGCGAGAGCGGTGACCGAGGTGGAAGAGTATTTCGCCGGGCTTTTCGCTGTGCTTGGTATGAAGATCAATATCGAAGGTCTTATGGATCGCCGGAATCAGGTAAATAGCATGTTGATGCTTGTTGAAAAAGAAATAAATGTAAAAGAAAAGTAAATCATCCCTCGTCACCCTATGTTTTTTTTACTATAATAAATAAAAAGCGTAAGAAGACAGAAAAAAGAGTATGGTGGGTGAATGCCGGATGAAAATTGTCGAAACGAACTTAATCGGCCAGGAATTTTCGTTTGATTTAGTTGACACGGTATTGCATGACATTGGGTTTAATCGCGGCGGCATGTTTGACTATGATTGGGCAGCATATGATTATCCACTTATGACATCCAAAATCGGCGATTATGTGTATTTGCGTATTTTTACGCGCGCTACATCCGGGGAAATTGAACGCAGCAACTGCATGGTGAAGGTGACTGATGTTATGATCTCTGGAGCCAAGTATCATGAAGGACTTGATTTTAACAAAGAGATCGAAAAGCGTTATGTGGATCGTTCACGGGAGATTTTGAATGAAGTGGCCCAGCACTTGAAAATGGATAAGATAGAAATTAACATCCGTGATGCCAGCGCTGAGGAGTGCCAAGCGCGTAGCGGCGTCCGTCCTGTGTTTTAAGGAAAGCGAACGAAAGTTTCCGACCGTATATAATGGTCGGAAACTTTTATTATTATTTGGAAACGGCTATGATAAAAAGGAAATAAAAGGGCGAAAGAGGATGGGAAATATGTTGGGTGTGAAAAAAATAGGCTGGTCTGTTCTGCTTTCTTTGTTTGTTCTCGTCGCTTGTAGCGCGAACGAGAAAGAACAATCAGTTTCGCAAAATGATGGCGGATTGCAAGTTACTTTTACAACGCCGAAAAAAGTGGAAGCAGGAAAAAAGACGGAATATACGGTACATGTTTCGCGAAATGGAAATCCCGTTGCTGATGCAGAAGTCATCGTGCATCTTGAAATGGCGGATATGGACCATGGTTTAAACGGGTTTCGGGGCAAAATGACCGAATCGGGCGTGTATAAGGGACAAGCTGTGCTGCCGATGGGAGGAGACTGGATTGCGTACGTAAAAGTAAAGAGAGGATCGGAGAAGGTGACGAAACGGTTTGAATTCAAAGCAGAGGGAGGAATGATGTCTCCGGAAGAACTGGAAAAATCAGGTTTACATGAAAATGGATCGCTTAAGAATCCTGATTTCTAGATGGATACAAAAACGAGCATATGCTTCTGGCAAATGCTCGTTTTTGCACATGTCCATCAGCTTCACACTATTTATTGTGTGACTGTTTTGCGGAAAGAAGAAAGCGAAACAATTCCCCCGATGATTATCCCAAGGAGAGCGGGAATGATCCAGCCCATACCTTGACTCATTAGGTCGCTCATTAACGGTAACTTACTTAGCGCTTCGGTTATACGCTCCGTTTTCACGCCGGTGACAGTCAGCCCATCAAGCACCGAGATGAGAGCCGCTCCGATAACGCCGCCCGTATAAACAGAACGGTGTTCTTGGAATGCTCGGCCGCAAAGTGTTAGCACAATCAGCACAATGGCAATTGGATAGAGCGTAACAAGCAGCGGCACAGAAATCTTTAGAATAGTAGATAGACCAAAATTGGAGATCGTCAGGCTAGATAATATAAGCATTGTCATGATCGCACGATAGGACAAACGATTGCCTGTTATTTTTGAGAAAAATGCCGCGCAGCTTATAATTAAACCGACCGCTGTCGTTAAGCAGGCAAATGTAACCGCAAACCCGAGCAAGGTTAACCCGGTTTGTCCAAGTAGGTGCTTGGAAAGAAGCGTAATCAATTGTCCCCCGTTTTCATACGCTCCAACTGCGGGGCCGCTGGTAGCTCCGAGATAGGTCAGGCCGATATAGAGCAGACTGAGGCCGATAGCCGCAATGAAACCGGATTGCATGATTACCTTTGCCTGTGCCTTTTGCTCACTTATACCACGTTCACGTACCGCGTTAGCAATTACGATGCCGAATACGAGTGCTGCCAGTGTATCCATCGTATTATATCCTTCCAGGAAACCTTTTGAAAACGGTTTTTCCAGTGTAGTCGGCGTGTAATCGCCAAGCGGCGCCAGCGCACCACGGATAAGCAAAATAGCCAGCAGCGCAATCATAAACGGTGTGATGACTTTTCCAAAACGGTTTACCAATTTACTTGGGTTCAAGCACAGCCAGTACGTAATTCCGAAAAATACAACAGAGTATACGAAAAGACTCCAGGCAGACGTTTTGGCTGCTTCTGGCAAAAACGGCGCCACTCCGATTTCAAACGCGACTGCACTTGTCCGTGGAATTGCTAAAAGTGGCCCGATCGATAGGTAGGTTAGTACAGAAAAAATAGTAGCGAACATCGGATGGATACGATGTCCTATGTGCTGGATATTACCGCCAGCGCGCGCGACGGCAGCCACTCCGAGCAGAGGCAGGCCTACGCCTGTTATCAAAAACCCTAAAACAGCCTCCCACATCTTAGAGCCTGCATCATGTCCGAGTGTTGGGGGGAAAATAATGTTACCCGCTCCCAAGAAAAGCGAGAATGTCATTAATCCGATCGCAAATAATTCTTTAAATGATAAAGCTTGTTTCATAGTGCCTCCTTGGAAAAGATAACAGAAATAACAGAATTTTTTGTCGTTCTTTATCGAACGACTTATTTATCATAACATATTTAATTTATAAATAAAGTATAGAAGATGAATTCGTAATTGATTGTTTATTCTGCAAATTATTAGAAGCGGACGGAAAGAAGATCGGCAGCTATTCTAGTGATCGGGATAAACAATTAAGAATTTTTAAACATTATTTTTTAGCGAAATAATGCTAGGTTAGTTGTAACAAATTTGTTACAATTCAATGTAAGAGGGAAGAGAAATCTTATAAGATTGGAGGGTGTCTTATGCCAGAGACTCAGTTGAAAGAAATCTGTGAGGAGTCCTACAACAGGCTGAAAAAGGTTTGTATGGAATTGGAGAAATTTTTGAACACCACAACATTAAATCAGCTTGTGCAAGCGTCTTCAGACCCTGAACAGTATGAGTCATATTACCGGGATTACCTGTCAGATCTCCGCCATTTACTCGTCAATTGTGAGAATGCGTATGAAAAATTAGGTATTTGTTTGCGACGTGCCCGTTTCAACAAAGAATTTGCGGAAGAGGCCCTCTACTTGGTGTACCATACGTGTGTGAACTTATTTTTCTATCCTAAAGGGGAAGTGTATGAGGAAGATGGACGCAATTCGTACACAGGTCGCGATGCGATTATCTTCCACAAAGAAGTGACGCCGGAATTGAAAGCGCTGACGTTAGGAATGTCCAAGGTATTCGAATATTTGCGTGACGAGCTTCAATATTATGAGACAGATTACGTAACTATGAAGCGTATGAGTGCAACACATTAAACAGTTAAATGAAAACCTCCGTTATCCGCTTTCGGGATTACGGAGGTTTTTATTACTTAAAAAAGTATATTTTGCTTTAAAGTGTAAAAAGTAATATACTTTCTTTTTTTATAGTTTAGAGAGGAAAAAGTTACGAAACGTTTGCCCGCGCGCTTTTCTCATGGAAACAATTTCTGAAGCTGTTCCCAGAATGTATTTTTTTGTGTAGGTTTAGTGGCTGAAGGCGTGGTATTTTGCGTGTGGGTGCCGGCCAACTGCAGGGCGTGGGGTACGTTTACAATGCCGTATCCGTAATAATGATCCCAGCCAGGCTGACCCGCGTCCCAGGTAGCTGCACGTATAATTTTCATAACTTCGCTATTGTTTAGTTCCGGGTTTAGCGAACGAATAAGCCCGGCTAACCCGGCGACATGTGGGCACGCCATGGAAGTACCGGAAAGGGAGGCGTAGTCACCCTGCACATATGTGCTTGGAATATCCACGCCTGGCGCCGCTACGTCGATGTAGGAACCGTAATTCGAAAAATTCGCCTGATTTCCTTGCCAATCAATCGCAGCGACGCTGATAACTTCCGGATATGCGGCGGGAAAACTCGGTTGGGAGGTGTGATCGTTTCCGCTGGCCGCCACCATGACAACGTTTTTACTAAATGCGTATTTGATCGCATCATGTAGTACGTTAGACGGGTGATAATTGCCCACACTCATATTAATTACGCTGGCTCCGTGATCGGCTGCCCAAATGATACCGCGGGCAATATCGAACGATGAGCCGCTTCCGTCGCTTCCAATACCTTTAATAGGCATAATTTTATTGTTCCAAGCAATGCCTGCAATTCCTTCACGGTTGTTTGTTTTGGCAGCGATAATTCCGGCGACATGCGTGCCGTGGCCGTTATCGTCCTGAGGGCGATCGGAGTCGTTGAGCACATTATGGCCTTTGACAAGCTTGCCCTGGAATTCGGGGTGCGTCAGATCGACCCCTGTATCGATGACCGCGATGATGACGTTTTCTCGCCCTTTGCTAATGTCCCAAGCTTGTTCCATGTTAATGGCAGGCATATTCCATTGGTAGCGTGGATAAAGCATATCGTTTGGCGTTGCGTTGGGAAGCAAAAGATAGTTTGGCTCCGCAAACTGCACGTTTGGCCGCTTGTTGAAATATGCGATCAGTTCGTCGGCAGACATGGTTCGCGATTTGAAAATATACATGCTGCCGAATCGCGCTTTTTCCCAGCCGTTAATTGCCTGTATCATTTGTTTGAGCTCGGTGGGAGAAGGCGGACGCTTGAATTTTACGGTCACTTCGCGTTTCATGTAGTGGCTTGTTTCATTGCTGTTGTGATGAATTGTGATGACGTGTTCACTATTGTTCAGCCTGGTGCGTGTTTCATTCAGTCCGCTGATGTAGTTAATGCGGTAAAATTTATGTGGTTTTGTCTGTTGTGAAACAGATGAAGTGTCCGGTTTCTTTGGAGGGGCTTCGCTTTGTTCTGGCTGGGCCAGAAGAAAGCAAGCACCCGCAAAAATGACAGCCAGCCCGCCTACCGCGTATCGAGTAAAGTTTCTCATAGCTATCCTCCTTTCCGCAAGCGTGCGGTTAGGTATAGCGTTTGGCTGGCACCTCGATCGTATGAACGGTGAATTTTAACAGCTGCTTTTAACAGCATATTAAGCGTAAAGGAAACATCAATGAAAACTAAAATAAATATAAAAAATCATAATTTTAAAAAGGTAAACGCTTTATTTTGTCGAATACATGTAGTACATTGTTATATAACAAGATGTATACAAACACCAAGACATATAGATAGAACGATAAGGGCTTGGGGAAAATTGCATTCGTTTGGGGATGGGGGTAGAAATCATGGCTACAAAAGAAGGACTACAGGATATTATGATGCTTGACGAAACGGCAAATTTAAAAAATTACGAGGAAGCCGTTCGTACCATGGATTGGAAAGAAGTGGAGAAGAATTTTTCCTGGCATGAAACAGGAAACGTAAACATTGTATACGAGGCGATTGATAGGCATGTAGATACAGGAAATGGCGATAAGATCGCGTTGCTTTATATGGATGGAGAGCGGGAAGAACGATACACGTACGCGGAGTTGCGTCAGTTGTCCTGCCGATTCGCTAATGGATTGAAGGCGAAAGGTGTAAAAAAAGGTGACAGGGTCTTTATTTTTATGCCGCGCAGTCCCGAGCTGTATATTGCTTTGCTTGGAATTGTACGCATCGGTGCCATCGCGGGTCCGCTGTTTGAAGCGTTTATGGAGGATGCGGTGCGCGATCGTTTGCTGGACAGCGGTTCCGTGGCTGTCGTAACGACACAGTCCTTGCTGTATCGCATTCCTGTGGAGGAATTGCCGGAATTAAAACACGTGATTCTTGTCGGAGCCGAAGGAAAAACAGCAGAAAATCAAACGTTGTATCAGGAACTAATGTCCATATCCGATGAATATATAATCGAGTGGGTAGAGCGTGAATCAGGCATGCTGTTGCATTACACATCGGGCTCCACCGGTAAGCCGAAAGGCGTTTATCAGGTGCATGATGCCATGGTGCATCAATACCTGTCCGGAAAATGGGTATACGACCTGCGCGAAGGTGATGTTTACTGGTGTACGGCGGATCCGGGATGGGTAACCGGAACATCAGCGGGTATGTGGGCGCCGTGGTTGAACGGTGTGACGGTTGTGCTGCGCGGTGGACGCTTTAAGCCAGCCGATTGGTACGCTACGCTGGAGAAATATAAAGTGAACGTGTGGTTCAGTGCGCCGACCGCATTTCGTATGCTGATGGGTGAAGGGGATGAATTGCCGAAACGGTATAACCTTTCCCATTTGAGGCATATTCTTTCAGCGGGAGAGCCGCTTAACCCGGAAGTTATCCGCTGGGGATTGGATGTGCTGAACCTACGTATTCATGATAACTGGTGGATGACAGAAACGGGTTCGACCATCTGCGCAAACTACCGTTCCATGCCGATTCGTCCGGGTTCGATGGGGAAGCCGTTGCCCGGCATTAAGATGGCGGTTGTTGATGACGAAGGCAATGAATTGCCGCCGAATACAATGGGGAACCTCGCGATTATGCCACCATGGCCGGCTATGATGCGCCAAATCTGGAACAATCCGGCTAAGTATGAAGAATACTTTAGAACTGGTTGGTATATTTCTGGTGATTCTGCGTATATGGATGAAGACGGCTATTTCTGGTTTGAAGGGCGCGTGGATGATGTCATTAATACGTCCGGCGAACGTGTTGGTCCATTTGAGGTTGAAAGCAAACTGGTAGAGCATCCGGCGGTGGCAGAAGCCGGCGTAATCGGGGTACCGGATCCGGTGCGTGGAGAGATTATTAAGGCGTTTATTACGCTTCGTGCAGGATATGAGGCGAGTGACGCTCTAAAAGAAGAAATTCGTCTTTTCGTTAAAGAGCGTCTTGCTGCACATGCGGCACCGCGCCAGATCGAATTTCGCGACAAGCTTCCAAAGACGCGTTCTGGCAAAATTATGCGTCGTGTGCTAAAAGCGTGGGAGCTTGGTCTGCCGACTGGTGATCTGTCGACTATGGAAGAGTAAAAGAGTCAAAAAGAGAGGATGATTCTTTTCTGGTTCTTCTTGACGCTTTGGCGTAGAAGGAGTACCATTGGAATGAACTCAATACGAAAACCGCCACTAGGGGAGCTCTTGGGCTGAGAGAAGCGCTTGCTTCGACCCTTAGAACCTGATCCGGATAATGCCGGCGGAGGGAAGTGGACGGGTGATGCCGCGTAGCTGCGCTTATATATGCATCTCACACGCCACTCCACCGGGGGGCGTTTTTTGTATATGAAGGGAAAATGCAGGAAGCAGACAGCGAAGAGAGGTGTGTATAATGACAGTGCATAAAGCACTAACAGTAGCAGGGTCTGATAGCGGCGGCGGCGCCGGTATTCAGGCGGACTTAAAGACATTTCAGGAGCTTGGTGTATACGGCATGTCCGTACTTACCGCACTTACGGCACAGAATACGCAGGGGGTACACGGCGTGTTTCCAGTTCCTCCTGAGTTTATCGCGCAGCAAATGGATGCGGTGCTTTCGGATATCGGGACGGACGCAGTAAAAACGGGGATGCTATTTAATAGCATCATTATTGAAACGGTCGCAAAAAAACTCAAGGAATATAATGTGCGTAATTATGTGCTCGATCCGGTCATGGTTGCCAAAGGAGGTGCCCCTTTGTTAGTTACGGAAGCGGTGGCTGCCGTCAAGGAACATCTGCTGCCGCTTGCGACGGTCGTTACTCCTAATCTTCCGGAGGCGAAAGTGTTGACAGGCATGGAAAAGATTGAAACGAAAGAAGAGATGAAAGAAGCGGCTAAATTGCTTCACGATTGGGGAGCGCAACATGTAGTAATTAAAGGTGGACACGGCACAGACGACATTGTGACCGACCTGTTGTATGACGGGCGCGAGTTTGTAGAATTGTCCGCTGAACGATTCCATACGCAGCATACGCACGGTACCGGCTGCACGTTTGCGGCCGCCATCGCGGCGGGGCTCGCCTCTGGAAAAAACGTTCGGGAGGCAGTAAAGCAGGCAAAGGTCTTCATTACGGCCGCTATTAGTCATCCGCTCGGTATCGGACACGGCCACGGTCCAACCAACCATTGGGCGTACCGAAGAGAAGGAAGCAACGATGTTTAAGGCATGAAATAAATGGGCGTGTTTTGCAGTAAGTATAGAAAGAAGAAATGAGGGGTCAGGCTCGTAACAGAAAAGGCTCGTGTCTTTTTTGTTGCCTATTCCTGACCTCTCGCCTTATTTATAGAATCTTACTGAAATTTTACTGAATATTTATATTGTTGCTTTTTGGTTTGCGTTTTTACTCTTTTTCAGTGTTTCTTTGATTTCGTTCAGTGTTGACAATATTTCATCATCCAATCTTTCGTCCAGTTTTTCCACCTTTTCTTCCAACTGGATGACCAGTTGGGCGACGCGGGCAATTTCTTCTTTGCTGGGCAGGTTATTTTCATTGAGAATTTGGTCTACCATCTTCTTGTATTGCTCCTGGGAATAAAAAAACCATTTTTGATATTCTCCGATCATAGACCCGTATTCTGTTGTCTTAATGAAATCGTCTATCGTTTTCCCGAAAGTTTTTTCCACAAGGTCGTACCAACTCTTCCACATTTGCACTGGATCGAACGTTTGATTGGATGCCACGCGAATCCCTCCTGTTTTTAATCTCTCACTTTTATATTACGTATGGTAGGTAAAATATACAAACAAAAATCTTTAAAAAATTAAAAAATATATGTTATTTTTCTGTTTGGTTGTTCGTATAGTGAAATGAATAGGACACGATAAGGGGGAGAAGTACGTTATGGGGAATAGCAAAAACGAACATAGTAAAGATAAAGTTTACGTCTGTAGCGCGAGCGCGCCGAAAAATTTACTGATACCCTGTGTCTTGCTTTTGCTCCGCCGGATGAGTAACTATGGATATCAAATTGTTCATGATTTGGTAGAATTCGGATTTTCTTCTATTGATCCTGGTTATGTATACCGGATCTTGCGGCAGTTAGAGAGTGAAAAATTTGTGCAATCACGTTGGGAAGTTTCCAGCGGGGGACCTCCCAAAAGGATGTACTCTATCACTGATGTAGGAAATGAATACCTTGATACGTGGTCTCAAGCCTTAGAAAAGTATCAATACACATTGAAGCGTTTTTTTAGCATGTATGAACGGCTTTTATTTTCTTCAACCGAAAACAAAAAGTAGATTATTTTTAAGAAAGCAGAAGTGCTTCAGGTGTATATCAGCCGTTTCAAATTTCATGTTTTGCGTAAAGGATGCTCGTGACTTCAGTCATGAGAGGAATTTACGCTAGACTCAGGCGTGCCTTATGGCACGTGAATGAGCTTACATCCCTCGTTTCTATTCACAGCATGTAGCATTCTATTCCTTAATTAGCTAGAATTGAGGAAAAGGGGCGGGAGGTGAAAGCATGGATTACGTAGAGCGGAATCGGGCTTCTTTTGATAAACTGGCCAATCAGACAGGGGTGAAATGGCGTCATCATGAACTGACGATACAATTTATTTCAGCGTTTCAAATGCTTCTGGGCGGTAATTGCGTGTTGGATCTCGGTTGCGGCGCGGGGCATGATGCGCTTCGGCTCAAGCGGTATGACCTGCAGGTGCAAGGGCTTGATATTAGCGAAGTTATGCTTGAGCAGGCCAAACAAAAAGTCCAGGGTGTGGAATTTATTCAAGGGGATTTCCGCCATATTCCGACGGGAAGCGAACGGTATGACGGTGTGTGGGCGAACGCTTCACTCATTTATCTTACAAAAGAGGATTTACATAAGGCTTTAGATGAAGTATATCGAGTATTAAAGCCGGGTGGTGTATTTTTTTCTTCTTACCGTCTGGGTGAAGGAGATGTGGTTATTGACAATATCTTTCACCAATTGTATGGAGAAGAGGAGATTCAGAATGTTTTGCGTTCGCATGGCTTCCGCATTTTTGATAGGACGAATACAGGAGGCGGAGACGAACCGTACCTGAGCCTTTATGCCATTAAGCAATAATCCATTTGATTACATAAAATAGCCAAAGGAAGTCCTTCCTTTGGCTATTTTTGGTGATGCGCCTGGCATGGGCGTCATCTCCAGGGTTCAAGTCCCGAATGGCGAAAGCAGTAGTAGCCATTAGCTTAAGACAAGGGTGTCGACCAAACAAGAACTTGCATTTTTTCATAGGTGAGAGGACGGGGATGACTCTTCTTTCCTACTCGGTTGTGTACTGTTGTTTTGCCAGGGTGCGACGTCGGTTGCGGATTTCGAAACGCTCAGGGGCGGTGCGGTAGTTCCAGCGTTCTTCTTCTGTTTCGGGAAGCACAGGCGGAACGGGCGTTGGTTTGCCGTTCTCGTCTAAGGCGACGAACGTCAAATAAGCCTGTGAAGTTAAACGGCGTTCTCCTGTAAGCAGATTTTCCGCTTCTACTTTTACATAAACCTCCATGGATGTGTTGTGTGTCCATGATACATAGGCTTCTAAGCAGATGGCTTCACTCGTGCAGATCGGCGCCAAAAAATCGAGGCTGTCACTTGATGCGGTCACTACTTGCCTGCGGCAGTGTCGCATAGCCGTGATGCTAGCGACTTTATCAATATATGCCATAACTTTGCCCCCGAAAATTGTGCCATGGTAGTTCGTGTCTGGGGGTAGCACAATATCGGTCATAATCGTGCGGGATTCGCTTGTCTTTTTCGCTTGCAAATGGTGTTCACCTCCACAAAGTTAAAGTAGGCAGGCACCTAATTTGCCGCCTCTGGGCAAGTGTCGTGTCTTACCGTCTCATGGGTGAATACAGTGTAGCAGATTAAAAAATACATGAATGGAGGAAGTTACACGTGTATTCTCATTATCCCATGGGCATGGTTCAGACGACGGATGTGGAAATCGTTAAGTGTTACTATCACATGGAGAAGATGAAGTATTACGAGTACAAGTGTCATAAGCATATGCATCATAAAAAGCACTACAAGAAGTATTATAAACGTTATTGTTACCACAGAAAAATGTATGAACATTATTACAAAAAAGGCTATTATGCAATGCCATACCCGACTGCCTCGGCACAGCAACCAATGTCGCCTTCGTGCTATCCGACCGCTCACTACGATAAGCGTGACGATAGCTCTTCCAGCTACTGAGATAATATAGCATACAAAAAAACGGGGCGTGTTTGTCTGTTTGTCCCTCTTTTGTAGGGACAAACACGTCCCCTTTGTTTTTCTTATTTCCAACCTATGTATTGATGGTTGCGGTTGAAAAGGGTGGGGTAGACGAGAAAACCGAGAATAATGCTTGTCAGGGCGGAAGCGGCCGTAAACGAAAACATAATCAATAGTTGATAGCGAACCGCTTCAATGGGACTTGTACCCGCGATAATTAATCCGGTCATCATGCCGGGAAGCTGGACGAGCCCGATCGTTTTCATAGAATCAATAACCGGGATCATACCGGCGCGAATTGCCTGGCGGGTCATACGTTCGCTTGCCTGGCGGCTTGTAGCTCCTAGCGAAAGCGCCACGAGAATTTCTTCCCGCATTGATTCTGCTCGTTCTCGCATTTGGTTAAGCAGGAGGGAAGAGACGATCATGCAGTTGCCGATCACCATACCGCTGATTGGAATGATGGATTTCGGCTCCCAGTGAATCAGATCAAGCGCCAGCATCATACCAATTGTGAATCCAGTTACAACCGAGATGGTGAAAAAAATACGAGCAAATACATGCGGAACGCCTTTGCCTCGTTTGGCCGAATTATGGGCTGCAACAAGAACCATCATGAACAGCATGCAAGCAATAAACGCCCAGTGCCGGCTTGAAAACACGAATTCCAGTACATATCCCACAGCGACTAATTGAATGATCGCGCGGATCGTGCCGATAAACATGTCACGTTCAAGCTTTAGTCTAAGCTGGAGCGATAAAAGTATGGCAATAAATACGAAACTAACAGTCATAATGGTAGCCAGTATACTCATTTGATCGTACGCTCCTTCAATCGCCCACCTTCAAGATGCTATTGGATGTTTCCGAGGCGTGTTGCCTGTTCCGGAGAATGGGTAATCCATAGTATAGTGTGTCCTTTCGCGTGGTAATTGCGGATTTCCTGTTCGATATGTTCCGTTGTTTTTTTATCGAGTGCAGAGGTTGGTTCATCCAGTAGCAGCACATCCGGTGCAAGCGACAGTGACCGGGCGATATTGACTCGTTGTTTTTCACCGCCGGATAGCTCTCCAACGTTGCGTGATAAGTAATCACGGGGGAGGCTGACACGATCTAGCAATTTTTGCATCTCTTGTTTTTCTAATTTGCCGCCCCTGATTTTTGCGGGATAATCGAGATTGTCCGCTACGGTGCCAGGGAACAAAATGGGTACTTGGAAGACATAATGCAGGTTTCGGCGCAGTTCGGGAGGATTCCAGTCAGAAAGCGGTTTTCCCTGATAGACGATACGTCCTTTGTCAGGCTCTTCAAGGCGAGTTAACAGGCGGAACAGCGTGCTTTTTCCGGTTCCGGAAGGGCCTGTAATTGTAATGAAGGCGCCTTGCGGGACAGAAGCCGTGATACCGCATAGTGGCATGGCAATATGCCCGGATGTTGCATATGATTTTGAAACATCAGAGAGCTCAATGATGGCTCTTTTTTCCATGAAGGCCACCACCTCCTTTATATGTAGGAATTACATTTAGTATGCATGTATAGTATATATAAGTATGGGGAGATGTTGGAAGAGATGGATCAATGATATTTACATGGAAAGGAAGAATTTTTTGAACAACACCATTGCATATCAGTACATATGGAAAATTTCATATCGGCTTGTGGTAGAAGAAGATTATACGGTGCTTCACTCAGAAGAAGGGATCGTTCATTTGTTGCGGCAGAAAGGAAAAGAGTGCCACTACATCCAGCTTCGGCTCGCCGACTTTTTATGGGAAGGCACGCTGATATATGATGTGCGGGAGAGTGCCGCGCGCCTAGAAGATTTGCGCAGGCGGTTCGGCGTGCGGGCTATGAAAGGCAGGATCGTATATGTATGTTATGAATCGGTAGCGGATAGTATGCGGGAAGCGCTACGCGCCGAGCAAGGGATAGACGAATTCCAAGTTTCGCTCGATGTTGCCGCTTATGCGCTTTTAGAGAGACGCTGGATAAGCAAGGGGGAAAGCTCGGGAAATCATATGCTGTATTCTTCGGCTTTGTTTGCGGAAACAGAGATTTCGGAAAATGATCCTCCGGCTTCGTATTGGATGCAGCGCATCGAACAGACAGAAGTGGAACGGGAGCGGGAACTGCGAGAAACGTTTTTTTACGGCAGGCCGCGCTTTACGTATTTTTTCCTCGTCATTATTATCGCGCTGTTTATTTTGATGGAACTGAGCGGAGGAAGCCAAAATCCTCGCGTTCTTCTCTTTTTCGGGGCAAAATATACACCGCTGATTCTTGAAGGAGAATGGTGGCGCTTTATTACTCCGATGTTTTTGCATATTGGTTTGATGCATATTCTATTTAACGGGTTTGCATTATATTCTCTGGGAACGTTGACTGAGCAGTTATATGGTTCGGTCAGGTACTTTATCATTTACATGCTTGCTGGCATCAGTGGGGTCGTAGGGAGCTTTGCGTTTTCTCCCAATCTTTCCGCAGGGGCGTCTGGCGCAATATTTGGCTTGTTTGGCGCGCTGTTATATTTTGGCACACAGAATAAATCCTTGTTTTTTCAAACGCTTGGGACAAATATTCTTGTTGTGCTTGGAATTAACCTGGCTATCGGTTTTTTATCACCGCAGATTATCGATAATTATGCCCACTTGGGGGGGCTTATCGGCGGTTTTCTTGCTTCAGCGATTGTTGGGTTGCCTCGAAAAAAAGGGAATCCATTTATAAAAGCGGGAGCCTTTATCTTGCTTGCCGTATTGATATGGTGGGGAATGAAACGAGGCGGACTGTGATTTTCATATTTTCTTTCCCAAAAGCCTAAAAGATTCAGCATAGATAAATTCCTTTCCCCTTCGGGAAATGTCCGATATAATAAACAATTGAAAGTGATTTTTCACAAAAAGGGGTAGGAGTGTATGAAACAGTTTAAGGATAGCATATACAAGCTGATCGTCGAAACATCCACCAATCTGCCTCCGGATGTGCGCAGAGCGATTGCAAAAGCAAGACAAAAAGAAAACGCGGGCACTCGTGCGGCTCTTTCTCTAGCTACGATTGCACAAAATATTGAAATGGCGGAAACAAATGTATCGCCTATCTGTCAGGACACTGGTATGCCAACGTTCGAAGTGCATACACCAGTAGGATCGAATCAGATTGAAATGAAGAAAGCCATTCAGGAAGCAATTGAACTCGCAACAAAGAACGGCAAGTTGCGTCCGAACTCCGTCGATTCATTGACCGGTGAGAACAGCGGCACAAACCTTGGACCGGGAACGCCGGTGATTCACTTCGAACAATGGGAGAAAGACGAAATTGAAGTGAAGCTGATTTTGAAAGGCGGCGGCTGTGAGAACAAAAACATCCAGTATAGCCTTCCGACTGAGCTTGAAGGGCTTGGCAAAGCAGGCCGTGACCTGGATGGTATCCGTAAATGCATTTTGCATAGCGTATACCAGGCGCAGGGACAGGGCTGTAGCGCCGGCTTTATTGGTGTGGGCATTGGCGGTGACCGGACGACCGGTTATGCGCTTGCAAAAGAGCAGCTCTTCCGCAAAGTGGATGATGTGAATCCGAACCCGGAACTTGCGAAACTGGAAGACTACATTATGGAAAAGGCGAACGCACTTGGCATCGGTACGATGGGCTTCGGCGGTGAAACAACGTTATTGGGCTGTAAAATCGGCGCCATAAATCGTCTGCCTGCAAGTTTTTTCGTATCCGTGGCTTACAACTGTTGGGCGTTCCGCCGTCAGGGGGTAACGATTGACCCGGCAACTGGTGCAATTAAGGACTGGTTATATAAAGAAGAAGGAAAAATTGACCTGAATGAGGGTGTGCAAGAGCAGCCAGTGCAGGCGGAAGAGCGCCGTCAGGTTGTCCTGCAATATCCAATTACAGAAGAACAAGTGCGCAGCCTGAAAGTGGGCGATGTGGTGATTATTAACGGTCTGATTCACACAGGGCGTGACGCTTTCCATAAGTACATGATGGATCACGACTGTCCGGTTGATTTGAATGGCGGCGTTATTTATCACTGTGGTCCGGTTATGTTGAAAGATGAGAACGGTGAATGGCACGTCAAAGCGGCTGGTCCGACGACAAGCATCCGTGAGGAGCCGTATCAAGCGGATATTATGAAGAAATTCGGCATTCGTGTTGTTATCGGCAAAGGCGGTATGGGTTCGAAAACACTTCAGGGACTTAAGGAACACGGCGGCGTATACCTCAATGCTATCGGAGGCGCAGCCCAGTACTATGCAGATTGCGTGAAGAAAGTAGAAGGTGTTGATTTCCTTGAATTTGGTATTCCGGAGGCAATGTGGCACCTTCAGGTAGAAGGGTTTGCTGCCATTGTTACGATGGATTCGCATGGCAATAGTTTGCATGCGGATGTGGACAAAAGCTCTTTTGAAAAATTGGCGAAATTTGCTGAACCGGTATTTAGTTAACACTATTTTTGTCGAAATTGGCGAAGCCAGCAAGTCATTTGCTGGCTTTTTTGCTTGAACAGGTATAATGATTGAGAAAGGATGTTACCAATTAGAAAAAGTCTTTCCCTTCATCTTGGTTATCACGCGCCGCGTCGATAGCGCCGAGCACGATGTGAGCAAGCCCAAAGCCGGCCAGTCCCCAAGCATAAGAATTGTTAGGCTGAATATCCGTATGGCGACGGTTCATCATGCTAAGCCCGGTCAACGTAACGGCCGTTCCGAGCGCGATCGGGATAATCCCTTTTCTCATCAGTCCAGCACCTCCTGATAACATGGTTCCCTGATCGGGGACGGGATATGTTTGTCATTGTTTGTATAGAAATGTAGTACAATAAAAGGGCAGTTTTTTTATCTAAAATCGCACAGACTCCCCCTACCTATAAGCGTTAGCCATAGGTGGAGAGTTGACAAGAAGCCTACATTGCAGAAAGGAGATGGCGTAGAGATGGTGTACTGGCGTTCCGTGCTGCTTGTATTTCTCGGTGCGTGCAGTTACGGAATATTATCAACATTCGTTAAGCTCGCATATCAAGCGGGGTTTGTGCCAGCGGAAGTCAGCGGTAGCCAGATGTTTTTGGCTATGACATTCATGTGGACGGTTGCGCTTTTATTTTCTAAGCCAAGATTGAAAAAAAAGCATTGGCCTGTGCTAATGGGAATCGGTGTGATGAGCGGACTGACCGGTGTGTTTTATTATCAATCTTTGCAATATGTCCCGGCTTCGATTGCGATTGTCCTGCTATTCCAGTTCACCTGGATCGGTGTGCTGGCAGAAGCTGTAATGGAACGGAGGCGGCCCGGCTGGGAAAAAATAGGGGCACTCGTTTTGCTTGCCATCGGTACGGTACTGGCTGGTGGCATATTTTCCTCGACATTCGGAGAGCTTAAGCTGATCGGGGTGGTATACGGACTTCTTTCCGCATTTACGTATGCGATGTTTGTTATTTTTAGCGGAAAAGCTTCAGAAGATCTTCATCCTTACACACGTTCCGCTGTCATTCTTACCGGTTCGGTACTTGTGACGTTTCTGGTTTACCCACCTGTCTTTCTTATTAATGGAGCGTTTGCGGAAGGACTGCTTGTGTATTCACTGCTTTTGGCCCTGTTCGGCGGTGTGATTCCGACGCTTTTTTTTACGCTCGGCGTGCCTCATATCGGTGGAGGGCTTGCTACGATTTTAGGTGCTGCAGAGCTTCCCATGGCCGTATTTATGTCGAATACGGTGTTGAAAGAAAGCGTAAGCGCTTGGCAATGGTTTGGCGTAGCTGT
The DNA here is from genome assembly GCF_900099925.1 of Aneurinibacillus thermoaerophilus. GTDB lineage: Bacteria > Bacillota > Bacilli > Aneurinibacillales > Aneurinibacillaceae > Aneurinibacillus > Aneurinibacillus thermoaerophilus. The sequence continues at coordinate 40,155 of NZ_FNDE01000011.1, forward strand.
GATTTTGCTTGGAATTGCCGTACCGGAAATTGCCCGCAAATGCCGGGCGGCTGTTTTACAGAAGGCTGATTAATTGGTCTTTTTGTTTTTTTCTGGTATGCTCAAGAAAGATACGAAAAAGGGTAAAGGGGTAAGATTGTATGGATAAACAAATGACGCTGTTTAAACGGTTAACAGAAGCGTGCGGTGCTCCTGGATTTGAAGGAGAAGTTCGTGCCATTATAAAGGAGTACATAAGTGAAACGACAAATGAGATCGTTTTTGATAATTTGGGAAGCATTTTTGGTGTGCTGCGCGGCGACGAGAACGGCCCGAAAATTATGGTAGCTGGTCATATGGATGAGGTTGGTTTTATGGTAACACGCATTACGGATCAAGGGTTTATCCAGTTTCAGCCGCTGGGCGGATGGTGGAGCCAGGTTCTGCTGGCGCAACGCGTACAGATTATCACGAACAACGGCCCGATCATGGGCGTTATCAGTTCCATTCCACCGCATGTGTTGCCGGAAAGCAGAAAGAATAAACCGATGGATATAAAAGATATGTTCATCGATATCGGAGCGGATAATAAAGAAGACGCAGAGGAAATTGGCGTCCGTCCCGGACAGCCTATTTTGCCCGTTTGTCCGTTCACGGTAATGGGAAATCCGAAGAAGATGATGGCTAAAGCATGGGATAATCGGTATGGTTGCGCGCTTGCCGTGGAAATGATGCAGGAAATGAAAGATGCGAAGCACCCGAACATAATTTATGGCGGAGCGACGGTGCAGGAGGAAGTTGGCTTGCGTGGCGCCGGGACGGCGGCAAACATGATCGAACCGGATGTGTTCTTTGCGTTGGATGCAAGTCCGGCCGGGGATATTCCGGGTCTCAAGGAAGGGATGGGCAAGCTCGGGAAAGGGCTATTGATGCGTATTATGGACCGGACGATGGTAACGTTGCCAGGGTTGCGTGATTTTATGATTGATACGGCTGAAGAGTTAGGCATTCGTTATCAATTTTTCGTTTCTCCGGGCGGAACGGATGCGGGACGAGTACACTTGACGGGAAAAGGGGTTCCATCGGCTGTTATCGGCATTCCGGCCCGCTATATCCACAGCCACGCAGCCATTATTCATCGCGATGATTATGAGGCGGCTAAACAGCTTTTGCTGGCGCTGTTAAAGCGCCTGGATCACGCGGCATTAAAGCGCATTAAAGAACGGCAGTAAAACGCGGAGGGGAAGCGTCGTGCAGTATTTATACTTGCACAGAATTACGAATAACAAACAGCAGGAAGCACAATACGTATACCGCTTTGATGATCACAGGCTTTCTCCCGGCAATCTGGTGATTCGCAAGCTGTTTTACTGTATGTTGCAAGCATTACAGGATGAATTGACAGACGTAGAGATCGAATATAATGACGCGGAAATCGTTAAGTTTGCCGGAATGGAGAGGGCGGTGGCATTCTTGACGCTGATGGGCGCGCAGAAAGCAGAACAGCGCGAATACCGGAAGGACGGCGTGTTGTTGAGCCGGACCTTTACGACAAAGCTTACGCCTGAACGGCTTACTTACTTCTTCGGCCTTCAGGATTTGGATGAAGTGTATCGTCTTCGTTTTTTGGCTGGAGAAGAGGAAAGGATTCATCTTTATTTTGCTAGCACGTTGAGTTGTCGATTATCTTTCCAGAAAGAAGAAACGTTTCTTGCACTTTTGGAACGTCATCGGGTGCCGCATAAAATTTTAGAGGCAAAGCGCTAATTTTTTGTCGATTTTTGCGTAAAAACAGGTGGATTTCCTAAATTTTCTATTGTTTCTTGCTGAATTTTATATTATTCTTTTTATGACAACTTATTCAAATGGTTGAGAGTTGTTGTTTTTTGGCTCCGCTTTTGCGGAGTCTTTTTTTGTCGACAAGAAGTTTGTTTGCCTCAGAAAATAAATATTAACAGGTGTGATATATACAGATGTTTTCCATATACACAAAAACCCGGAGAAAGGAATGCTTCTTCCAGGTTTTTGTGTATAGATTATATAATTTCGAATCCGGTAATCCCTTTAATGGGATTGTCCATGTTGCGGCCATCCCCATAATACAGGTAAACGGGACCATCTTTGCGGATCGGTTTGCCGTCGATCGCGAAACAGACAACCGCTTCATATGCCTCGCTTAAAGGAATACGTATTTCTTCACCGCTTTCCCGTTTACAAACCAGGGTAGAAGCGGTTTCGTTCGGTTCCGCGTTTTTCAGGAATGGGCCAAGGTTCATACCGTAATCGCCCACGATTTTTTTCTTTTCTGCGAACAGTTTCTCGCTTTGTTGCGTTGGGGCGACACCTTGCGTTAATTCGCGATCCCACCGTTGCCCGATTTTCATAAGAGAATCATCAGCACCTTCAGTTTTTTCTTGGCCGATGTTCGCAAAGAAATCCTCTAATTTGAATTTCCGATCATCGAAAATCCAGACGCTTGGATCAAGGGTAATGCTGTATTTTACATTGCCGCTGATGGTAATAACGTCTGCCATATTTTCTCACTCCTTTTATAGAAAGTAAAACGCGGCGCCAAGGATAACATACACGACAATGAGCAGCACGCCTTCGTACCAGTTGGTGTTTCCGTCGCGGGAGATGGACGACGCGATAAACGCGCTTACGCCGATGGCGGCTAATTCGTACGCCGTGAATATAAGATCCATCTGTTTGCCGAAGATAAGGCTAACAAAAACGAGCGTTGGTGCCACGAATAGCGCGATTTGCAGGCTGCTGCCGACCGCGATTTCCACGGACGCGCCGATTTTATTTTTCAATGCGAGGAAGATAGCTGCGCTGTGTTCGGCAGCGTTACCGACAATCGCAATCACGAAGGCACCGACGAAGATTTCGGACCAGCCGAGGGCGTGTGCCACCTCTTCAATACTATGCACCAGCCACTCGCTTGTAATCGCGACGAAGACGGTAGCCACTACCAGCATAATAATAGAGAATCCTTTCCCCCAGCGCTGTCCTTCCTCGATTTCTTCTTCAACCGCATGATCGGCCAGTTCTTCTTTATGCGTAATCATAGAGAAGATGAGCCACAGTATGTAAGCGATAATAAGAAGGCCAGCGATAATCAAACTCAGTGTGTCGATACGCTCCGGCTTCAACTGTTTAAGAAATACGGCCGGAATAAACAGCGCGATTACGGAGAGCAGCATGAGCGACGCGTTATGGCCGGCCAGAATCGGGTTAAAGCGCTGTTCTTTGAATTTTAGGCCACCAGCGATAACGCTGAGTCCAAGGACGAGCAGCAAGTTCCCGATGATGGAGCCAGTGATGCTCGCTTTCACCATGTCGAACAAACCTTCTTTAATAAGGAAAATGGCGATAATAAGTTCAGCCGCGTTGCCAAACGTAGCGTTCAGAAAGCCGCCGATGCGTTCGCCAGCGTAGTGGGCGACATTCTCCGTTGCGCGGCCGAGAAGCGCAGCCAGCATAATGATGGCCGCCGAGGTTGTGACAAATTGCAGGCCGGATGATTGGGTGAAGTAATGTGCCCAGCCGCTTAGCGCTGTCAGCGCGATGACGAGCGCAAAAAACATTTTCTGATTCAAAAAATTCCCTCGCTTTCTTCACCGATTCCTTGATTTTTGGTTTGCGGATGAATAACCTAAACAATAGTGTAAAACAAAGAAGAAGAAAAAAGCAAAAATTTTTCACATATCGATAGGAGAAACGGAAAATGAAAAAAATAGCTGTAATCGGAGCGGGATATGCGGGGCTAGCCGTAGCTACTGGTCTGGCTCATTTCGGCAACAAAATTCGCTGTTTCGATATAGATGAAAAGAAAATCGCATTGCTTTCCGAAGGAGACCTTCCGTTTTACGAACCGGAGATGGAAGAAGAGCTGCACCAGCAGGTGGCGGAGGGAAGGCTTTCATTTGAAACAAACGTTGTGGAAGGTGTCACATGGGCGGATATCGTTTTTATTGCGGTAGGAACACCAGGGATGGAAAAAGGAGCCGCTGACGTATCAGCGGTGTTGGAAGTGGCTGAAACCATCGGGCGGCATAGCGGGACGGATACGGTTGTCGTTATTAAAAGTACAGTTCCGCTTGGTACATGTGAAAAGGTGCAGGATGTGCTGCGTAAAACGGCACAAGGTCGATGGTCCTGCGATGTGGTGGCTAACCCAGAGTTCTTAAGAGAAGGGCAAGCGCTGCGAGACTTTTTCCATCCGGCTCGGATTGTTATCGGCGCGGAAAGCGAACGAGCGGTAGAAACGATGCGAGCGCTGTACGCTCCACTAGTAAAGGCCGGGGTACCGTTTTTAATCACGGATTTCAGAACGGCGGAAATGATTAAATACAGCGCCAACAGCTTTTTGGCGATGAAAGTCGCTTTTATAAATGAAATCGCGCGGCTGTGCGATGCGATGGGGGCGGATGTCACAGCTGTGGTGAAGGCGTTGGGAGCCGATCCGCGCATTGGGAACCAGTATCTGTCGCCAGGACCTGGCTACGGAGGTTCGTGCCTGCCGAAAGATACGGAAGCATTCGCCTTGTCCGCGCGGGAAGCAGAAGCGCCGCTTACGATTGTAGAAGCGGTAATCGAAAGCAATAAACGGCATAAACTTTATGTGGCGGAAAAAGTAAAACAAGAATTTTCTGATTTAAGAGGCATTAGGCTTGCTGTTTTTGGGCTCGCGTTCAAAGCGGGAACGGACGATATGCGCGAATCACCGGCTGTTGCCATTATCGAACAGTTACTTAAGGAAGGCGCACAAGTCTCGGTGTATGATCCGGAGGCGCTCATCAATGCGAAAAAGAGGTGGAGGAAACAGCTGGCATACGGGAAGAATCCGTATGAAACAGCAAAGGGGGCCTGCGCGGTGCTGGTATTGACTGAATGGCCCGAATTTCTTGCGCTTGATGCAGAAAAGCTGGGTAGAGTAATGGAGAAAAAAGTGTTGTTTGATTTTCGTAATTTGTATAACAGAAGCGTCTGGGAACGCGCTGGTTTTCAGTACAGAGGGATGGGGCGATAAAAAATGTTATAACAGAGAATAAGTTTCTTTCTTTTTATTGACAATAGTTATCATTCGCACTAAACTATATAGCGAACATGAAATGATAATAAATTTTACTGTATTATCTGTATTATCTTTATAAGCACCTAGAGGGAGAAGGGATTTCGATAATGAAAGCATGGAAAGTATTGACCACTATAGCAGTCGCGACGATGTTTGTACTATCTGGATGCGGTACTGGACAGGGAGCAGCTAAGCCGCAGACGGAGAGTAAACAGGCGCAGGCAACGGAAACGAAAACAGAATCGAACAAGCCGCAAGAAGGGCAATTTAATGCTACCGCTTATACTTCCGCGTTAAAAGAACTTGTTAGCTTGGTGAAGAAAGGTGAAGACAAAACGCCGGTAGATTGGGATAAGGCGCAGAAAGCATACGACGAAAAGCTGAAGCAGCACGTTCAGATGCTGGATGGAGAATATAAAGAAAAGGTTGATGAGCAGCTGACTGCAGCGCTTACCGCCGGTAAAGCGGGACAGATGCCTGCGTCAGTAGTGGGCCAAATCGTCGATAAACTGCTTCAGAAAACGGCATTTTTGACGGCACGTTACGAGTTTAAGCAGGCGGACGACAGATTTGACAATAAAGAAGAAGCGAAAAAAGCGGTAGCAACCGCAAAAGAAGTTTATGAAGCTTCTTTGAAAGGCACGATGGAGAAGCGCGATAACGCGTATCAGACTCAGCTGTTGAGCGCCATTGATACCGGATTTTCCGAAATGAACAGCGCTATTGATAAAGGTGATAAACTGGCGTACAATCTCGGCAAACAAATGGTTGATAAATCGCTCATGAAAGGTTTCTATCTCGCTTCTGGCGGTGAAAAAGGCTACGCTTACAAAATTGAAAAAGGCGTCCAAGAAGGTGAGAAGCAGGAGAAGTTGAAAGAGATGCAGGCTGAGGGGTGGGCGTTCTTCCAATCGCTTCAGGGATACCTGTCAAAGCATGATAAGGAATCTGCGGATTATATTAACCAACAGTTTGATCTGTCCAACGATCCGAAAACGATCAAAGGTGGCAAAATAAATGCAGCGTATATTCGTGCAATTACAGCTACAGCCAAGAGTGAATATGACGAATCATTCAAAAATTGGGGACAAGACAAAGCGGTGATTACTTCTTTAGAAGGTGCGCTTTTTCTCGATATGATAAAATTGGATTTACCGAAAGTGCTGGGAGACAAGGCGAAGGCGGATAAGCTGCTTGAACAGGCGCAACAACATTTGAATGCCGTGAAAGCAGGCGATAAGCAAAAAGCGGAAGCAATTTATAAAGAAATGACACCAGCGCTTGACAAGCTTACATCCTACGGTAAATAATTGAAAAATTATATCATAAAGAGCAGGGGGCATGGTTATGAAACAATCAGCGTTCATTTCCGCCCTCTTTGTTTGCTTGCTTATGTTTACGCTTGCGCCGGTGCCGGCGTGGGCGTATTCATACGGCAATCCAAACGAAGAGGCCGTAGCGGAAAACTACAAACAAGTGGCGGCAAAATTGAATCAGGATCCTCCGGATTACAGCGGAGCGATTCAAGTATTCCAGTCTATTAAGGGAGAACTGGACATGCACATGGGGCCTGAGCCGGCGAAAGTGATGATTCAGGCGCTTGAGGATAAAGATAAAGAAGCGGCCCTGAAAGCGTATCATCAAGTGCTCGTGCTGAACATCGCACGTCGCATGGAGAGTGTAGAAAAAGACTTTAAAAATTATGAACAAAATAAACTTTTGCTTGCAAAAGCAAGGGCTACATACGAAGCACTTTCCCCGATCGTGAAAGAAAAAGACCAAGCGCTTGACCAAAAAGTGCGCGCTGCGTTCGATGAAGCGCTTGCTTCGCTTGGCAACCCGGGCTTGTTCGGCGTTGGGATAAAAGAGCCGGATCAGGCCAAATACAAGGAAAAGAAAGAAGAGATTTATAAAACGCTACAGGACAAGTTTCAATTGAAAGACATAGAAGTTGGCCACTTTAAACCGGGCGAAGGACCGGGCAATACGGCAAACGCGAAAAAAACATCCACTGGTATCAGTGACTTGAAAAACTGGGTTCCGCTCGCGGTGATCGTGATCGTACTTGGATTCATTATTTTTCGGACGATGCGCAAACGGCGCGGATAAACGATGAAGCGCGCAGCATTGATAACCTTCTTGGCGTTGCTTGTCCGTCTGCCGTTTTTGGCGCAAGGACCGGGTGGATGGGATGATGTGGATTTTGCGTTAGGGCTGCAAGAGTATGATTTGGCAGCGATGCAGCCTCATTTTCCCGGTTACCCGATATATATGCTGGTTGCGTTTTTATTCGGCAGTTTGACTGACAATCCCTTTCTTGCGCTGTCCGCGCTATCCGCCGTGGCGGCATCGCTTACCGTTTTCCCGTTATATAGCATCTCTTTACGTTGCGGCGGAAAGCGGGTGGCTGATGCCGCTTGCTTGTTGTGGGCTGTAGCGCCGCTTTCGGTTGTGCTCGGGACGCAGCCGTTATCAGACAGCTTTGGTACATTGCTGGCCACATTGCTTGTCGCAAGCAGTCTTCGTGCGCTGGATGGAACGCTTGGCGAACGGCGACGAGCACTGGCTCTTTTGGTGAGCGGGATTTTGCTTGGACTTTTGTACGGTGTACGGGTGTCATATATCATGCTGGGAGCTGTACCGCTTTGGGCCGGATATGTATATGGGCGGGATACAAAGCGGTGGATGGACGTGGCGAATGCTGCGTTTGGAGCCGCTCTTGTGTCGTTGTTATGGGTGTATGCAATGGCGGTGAACGTAGGAAGCATGCAAGGGCTGTGGGAGCTTGCGCGCGCTTTTACTGGCGGTCATTTCTCCGATTGGGGTGGCGCGTACACCGGGGGAAATATCATGGAGCGTTTTGGCTATTGGATGTTACGCCAGTGGCTGGCGGCGGGGCTGGGCGCGCCATGGCCGGGACAGCACTGGATAAGTCTGGGCGTGCTTGTTCTTTTGCCGGTAGCTCTGGTCGGATGGTGGATGGTGCAAAAGAAAGTGCGTCGGACAGCGCGTACACGTTGGCGTGAAGCCGGACTTTTTTTTATGTGGATTGTTCCGTATTTTTGGTGGGCGTTTTTTGCTCAGAATGTAGAGAAACCGCGCCATATTTTGCCGTTGCTTGTTCCTTTGCTTCAGGGACTTGCGTTTGGTTTCCTAAGCTGGCGGAGAGCAGGGAGAGTCTTTTTGCTGGCATTTGCCGCATGTATGGCGGCGGTGAGCTGGACACAGATTCATGATCAGCGGACGCAGGCGTCACCGATGGTGCAGCTTGCGGATTATGCCGCGCTACATTTGCCGGCTTCAGGTGTAGTGTACACATACGAAGAAGAACGAGTGATGCGTTATCGTCATCCGTCGCTACAGGTGGTTCGTTTGCGCGGCTGGCCTGTGTTTCAAACATCGGTTCTTAGCCTGAGAGCGCAGCCTGAATCCGTGTTTATGACCGATGCGGTCTTGGAAGGCTTTCATAAACCGATCTTGCGGCAATATGTCAGGGAACGCGCACGTTTTACGGGAAACCCTTGGCTGTACCCGACGTATCATCGCATTATTTTGTATGAGATTCGTCCAGATCGGAAAGTGGAATGGCGCAATTGTATCCGAAATGGATAATTGATTTCACCCGTTCTTCCACTTATAATGAGAATGAAAATAATTATTGATTAGTGATTTTGAGGGAGTGGCGAGCATGGAGTTGCAGGCTTTTTTAATTACGTTCCGCGAAGCTCTGGAAGCGTTGCTCATTGTCGGAATTATTACCTCCTATTTAAAGAGGGTCAACCGTCCTGAATTCACCAAATACGTATGGTTAGGTGCAGCGCTTGCGATCATTGCTTCGCTTGGTCTCGCCTTGGTCTTCCAGGTAGTGTTGGATGGCTTCGCTACGATGGGCGCACAGACCTACATGAAAGTGGGGATTATGATCATTTCCGGTCTTTTGCTCACGCAAATGGTGTTTTGGATGGCGGCGCAAGCGAAGGATATTTCAAGCGAAATGAAGGGCAAATATGATAGGTTTATTACGACGGGCAACGTGATTGGCATGGTAGTTCACGCATTTCTCGTCGTCTTACGCGAAGGGGTTGAGACGGTATTTTTTTTCGCGGCGATTACGGGTGGCGATATTGGAAAAGCGATGCAAACGTGGGGCTCGTTTGGCGGCATCGTGCTTGCAGCGGTTGTCTCCTTTCTGTTCTTCCGCGGAACAATGCGCATTCCGCTTAAAACTTTCTTCAAAGTAACCGGAGCATTTATTGTGTTGATTGCCGCTGGATTAATCGTGCAGGCGATTTCAATTTTGCAGGATATGAACATTCTCGGATCGCTCGTGCCTCATGTATATGACTTAACGTGGTTTATGCCAGAGCATCCGATTGATGAGCAGCACTATATTCGCGATACGGGACATACGCCTGTTATTTCCGGAGATGTAGGTGTTTTCCTTAAAGCGTTGTTTGGATATGCATCCTCCCCTTCGCTGGAAGAATGCCTGGTTTACTGGGGATACTTCCTAGGGCTGTATCTGCTTTTACGCGGCAGAAATGAACGGAAAGACGCGGCGGAAGGGATGGAGTATGCGAAGGAGAGTCAGGCAAAGATTAAAGAAGCATGAGAGCCGGCGCAGCCGGCTTTTATCTTTGCGGGAGAGGAGAACGACAATGAAAAAAGCGTCAGCGTTTGAAATTATTGCGGCCCGCTGCTGGAATGTGTTGAACGAAGGGAAGACATTTACTCCTGTATATGTAACGGGCATTGCATTTCTTTACTATGTGGCAACCGACTGGCAGACAGATAAATTTTTTGTGGCTCTACTCTGCTTATTGCCGTTGTTTGTAATTTATTATGCGTATGATTTTCCATTGTATTTACGATGGTTTTTATGGCTGCCTCTGCTTGCCGCGACCTGGCTGTTTGGTGTGCTCGATATAGGGCTGTTGCTGTTTAGTCTTGGTATGTATATTTTTTTCACCGTGTTTTTCTGGGGAACATTGTATTATCATTTGCGGATCGGTACAACCTGGTGGAATTTCTTGCGTATCTGGAAACTATTCTTGAAAAATACGGACTCCACCAGTGGTAATGTCTTTGAGCAAGTGCCGAAGTTTTTTCTTCAGCTTCTTGTTTTTTCAGCGATTTATAATGTGCCAGAGCCAGCGGCACTTCTGGGAAAGCTAGTGGTGTTTTCAGCGGCGCTGCTTGTAGCTTCATACATGATTCACAAATATTTATTTAATTGGAAGCCGGTAGAATACCCAACATATACCGATCCGGCTGATTTGCCGAAAAAGCCGCTGGCAAAAAAGGTGGTTGTGGTTGTTATTGATGGTTGCCGCAAAGAGCGTCTTTATGAAGCGGATGCGCCGTTTTTGCATCGTTTGATGCAGGAAGGAACCGTGTATGAAACGATGGAAACGATTTATCCAGCTCGCACCGTTACCTGCTTTTCTTCTATGTTTACGGGAACGTATCCGAGCGAACATGGCATTAAATCCAATATGGTATGGAGTTTATTAGTGAAAGTGGAAAGCATATTCGACGTACTGAAAAAGCAGGGAAAAAAGGGAGTGCTGTTCGGGTGCGCGCATCTGATCGATGCATTCGGTGATTATGTTGAAAGTTTCACTGCGGTTTCGCACAACGATATTGTTGATAGAAAGATTATGGAGCAGGCCAAAGTCATTTACGAGCGGGAAAATCCTGATTTGTTTGTTGTACAGATGATTGCTGTAGACCAGACCGGACATAGCCGGGGTGTGCTATACCCGGAATATCTAGAGAAAATAAAAGAAGCGGATGAACTTATCGCTGATTTTCACGCCTGGCTGATGAAGCGCGGCGAAATGGATGAAACGGCGTTTATTGTTATGGCGGATCATGGCCAAGGAAACGGGATTGGCGGACACGGTCATCTGGATGTTGGCGAGCGGTTCGTACCGTTTCTCATGCATGGTCCAATGATTCAGCGTGGGAAGCGGGTGGAAGAATTTCGCAGCATTGTATCGCTTGCCCCGACCATTAGCGCTTTGCTAGGCGTACCGCTGCCCGATCACGCGCGCGGACCGATCCTAAAAGAAGCATTCAAAGCGGAGGAGTCGATAGAAGATGAAGAAGCTTATCATCGTTATTCCCGCATTCAATGAAGAAGCATCCGTAGGTACGGTTATTGCCAAAGTGCCGCATGCATTTGATCCGGATGTAAAAGTGGAAATACTGGTTGTCAATGACGGTTCGACTGACCGTACGGTGGAAGCAGCGGAGCGCGCTGGCGCGGAACATATTATGACATTTTCCAAAAACAGAGGATTAGGCGCTGCAGTGCGCGAAGGGTTGAAAGAAGCATATCGGCTGGGTGCCGATCTTGCGGTGATGATCGACGCGGACGACGAATACCCGGCTGATCATATCCCGCGTGTGGTAGCGCCGATTTTGAAAGGCGAGGCAGATTATGTGCTCGCTTCCCGTTTTCGTCGACGCGTGCGCGGCATGAAATTGTATCGCCGGCTTGGTAATTACTTTTTTACCGCGCTGCAGATGTTGCTTCTGCGCAAATGGATTACGGACGGACAAACCGGCTTTCGCGCTTTTTCGCGTCCGGTGTTGCGAGATATGGACATTATTCATGATTATAACTACGCCCAGGTAATGACAATGAATATTGTGCGCCAGGGTTATCGTCTCGCTGAAGTAGACATCCCATACAAAGTGAGAGAAACGGGCGAATCGTTTATTACATTTTGGGGTTACTTGATCAATGTCTTCCCGGCCATCTGGCGGGAATGGCGGCGGACGGACATGAAAAAGCATTCCGGCCGCTTTGATTCAAGAATGCAGGAATAAAAATAAAGCAGGCGGGTGAGGAACTAAGTTCCCACCCGCTACGTTTTTTCTTATCATGTAAGTAGCAAAAAACTCGCGAGGTACGTCTGTCTTTGCTTTTTATTTGCAGAAAATGTGTTTTCCAATCTTTTTAATCTGCGGGCGTGTCCAAATCCATGGTGATGTGGCTGTATCCGGGTTGAAGTAATAAAGAGCGCCACCGGTAGGATCCCAGCCGTTAAGAGCATCCTGAACCGCTTTTTCCGCCGTTTTGTTTGGCGTCAGCCAGATTTGGCCGTCCGCCACTGCCGTAAAAGCTCCAGGTTCAAAAATGACGGCGCTTGGGGAATCAGGGAATGATGGGCTCTTTGTACGGTTCAAAATAACCGCAGCTACAGCGACTTGTCCTATGTACGGTTCCCCGCGCGCTTCGCCGTATACGGCATTCGCCATAATTTTTAATTCGTTTTTTGATAGGGCCATATTGGTTTTTGGCAGCTTTTCGCTTGGTTTCGGCGACGGAGATGAAGCAGCGGTTTCACCCGGGCCAGGACGCCAATTTTTCGTCGCTTGCCACAGCTTCAATTTCGTTTTTGGTCCGAGAATACCGTCAATTTTTAAACCGAATTCGTATTGGAAGTTACGCAGCGCGTTATATGTGCGCCATGAAAATACGCCGTCTACTTTTCCTGTATAGAAACCAAGAAACTTTAGCCGACCTTGCATTTCCTTTACGTCTGGCCCAGACGAGCCGACATACACCGTTTGTTTGCTAAAAGCGTGTGTAATCTGGTGTGGAATCCAGGGAAAACTTGCGTATAACAAAACGAACGCCACGCAAAGGCAGACAAGCCATGCACCCTTTTTTCTGTTCATAGGAACCTCCATTTACAAAGTTTGAGCGTAGTTATCCATATTTTGAACGATAAGAAAGAAAAACATGTGTATAATGAAAAGAGAACAAAAAGGCAATGATTGGAGTTAAGGGAACTATGGATAATCAGTTTGAGGAAATGGCAAAAGTGTGCAAGGCGCTCGGTCATCCGATACGCCTGAACATTTTGGATTTGCTGGCAAAGCAGGAGGAATATTATTGCGGTGATATCGTTTCTCTTGTTGGCATGGCCCAGTCCACCGTTTCACACCATTTGAAAATCTTGAAAGATAGCGGACTTGTGGAAACAGAGGAGCGCGGAACGTTTGTGTGTTACCGCGTACGGCGGGAGAAGATGGAGGAACTTTCAAAATTCTTGCTCGCATTTTAGAAAATTTTACGACGCTTTCGGCAAACAAGTTGTCATTGCCCATTTGAAAGAATAAAATGAAAACTAACTAGGTACACAAAGGAGGAATTCCCATGACCGATGATGTAAAAGGAAACGGAGTTGTACGCATTGCGGACGATGTAGTGGCCGTAATCGCTGGAATCGCAGCAAGCGAAACCGAGGGTATCGCAGGGATGTCAGGCGGAATTACCGAGGGACTGGCGCGTAGGGTCAGCGGTAAGAATGTGCAAAAGGGAGTATCTGTGGAAGTCGGGGAATTTGAAGCGGCCATTGACCTGCGCGTTATTGTTTCATACGGTTCGAAAATAGATGAAGTATGCCGGAATCTACAGCAAAATGTAAAAGATGCGGTTGAATCAATGACAGGTTTGCGCGTAGTCGAGGTCAATGTGAAAGTAGAAGGCGTGGAATTTCCAAAGCAGGAAAAAGAGATGCTGCCCGAGTCGGCGGCACAGCGCGTAAAATAAAGCAAAAAGGCTGTTCGGTCTTCCGAAAGCCTTTTTGCTTATACAACTGATTCCATGACCTTTCCTTTACTTGTATAGTGAGGGGAAGGTCATTTTTAGTTATTTACAAACATATAATTGTACATTATAATATTTTGTATAAAAATTGAAAAAAATACAATTTTTGAAAAGGGGAGGTTTTATGAGAAAAACGATAATGTTTTCTTCATTATTTACAGTTTTTTTGATGTTTGGCGGTCAATCAGTTAGTGCTAATGAAATCGCTACACCTTCATCATCCCCAGATGCAAATGCTGTAAATCAAAAGGCACCTATTCCTTTGTCGTTAAGTGATGCATACAAAGTGACCATAGAAAAATCAGATGTCAAAGTAGAGGATTCTGCCCAAGTTGTGTCTTCTCAAAAGGATGTAATTCCTTTATCATTAAGCGATGCATACGAAGTAAGAGTTGAATCATCAGTGCCGACTTTAGTAAACGGCGTAACAGTAAACAAGCCAGTATTTAATTTCTATTTCAAAAACATAGTAGTAAACCAATCGTATACGATTTCTCAAGACAAATCATTTGTTGTTAAAGGTCATAGTTCCGGGGTGAAAATTACAAAAAATCAAGTAGTTGGTAATACCAGAGAGATTGCTTTTTATGTTACAAGTAAAGGACAGCACACGATAACATTAGAAAACGATCACGAGATTAGAAACTTGATTTATCAAACTCAATAAATTGTAGTATTTCATTCCTTTACGCTGGATTTGGACAGGGACTATCTGTACTTTCCGGTTTGACAGACACTCCACACGGCTGAAGCGGTCAGATACCTGGGGTATTAGCGTCCGCGAGCCGTTTCCGTTTTGGACAACACCCAAGTTTAGGGGCGTGTCATCACCTCATCTGTTCTACGGTGCTACACCGCATGTACCTACATGGACGGCTCAGCAATGGATGAGTGCAAAGAATGCTATCTTGGCTCGATGAGATAAAACGTCCCGGTACCTGCCAGAACGAGTTGGCTTTGGTCATTATGTATTTTGCATTCACACACGCACAATGTTTTGCCCCTTCTGAGAACGGACGCGGTAGCGATCAGTTTATCCCCTGTTCCTGGCGATAAATAGTGAACGTTCATCTCGGTTGTTACTACTTTATATCCGGTCGATCGGCTTGCAACTGAGCCCATGACTGCATCAGCCAATGTAGCCGTAATACCGCCGTGCACAATGTTTAAACCGTTGAGCATAAACGGGGTGATCGGCACTTCAAAACGATATGTTCCATCTTCCAGATATTCTCCCTGCAATCCGAGAAAACCGGACAAATAAGCAGTTTTGCGTTTGCGATCACGCATATATTCGATAGCTTGGCGCGCGAGGTAGAGAATTTGCTGTTCGTCTTCCGTACCGTTTTTCAATGTATCTCTGATAAATTCTAGCAATGATTCCTGATCTTTCTGCATTTTGCATCATCTCCTTAATAGTGGAATGTTTTTTTTATTATAACTAAAAAATAAGAAGGGTGTCCCAAAAATGATGGGGCACCCTTTTGCGTTACCATATATACGCATAGAAAATATTGCATTCCGTTTGCGATCAAATGACCTTTTGAGATAGTCTCTATCCTACGAGCGCCTGGGAGGCGAGCATAGATAGACGGGTGAGATCCACGTTGCCGCCGCTTACTACGAAAGCGACTTTTTGCTTTGGCAGGGAAAGCTTGCCTGAAATAAGTGCAGATAGGGCAGCAGCGCCCGCGCCCTCGGCTAACACTTTGCTTCGCTCAAGCAGCAAGCGCATGGTTTGCTTGATGTCTTCTTCGGTCACAAGAATAATATCATCTACGAATTTGCACATCATGGCGAGCGGGAGTTTTCCCGGCATTTTTACAGACAGTCCGTCTGCGATGGAAACGGGATGTGAAATCAGCACCTGTTTTCCTGCCTTCCAGGATAAGTAGCCGGAATTTGCCTCTGCAGGTTGAACGCCGATGATCTTGACGGAAGGTTTGAGCGCCTTGGCCGCTGCGGCGATACCGCTGATAAGACCGCCGCCTCCGATCGGGACGACAATGACATCCAAATCAGGATTCGCTTCAAATATTTCGAGCGCAATGGTTCCCTGCCCGGCGATGACATCCGGGTCATCAAACGCGTGCACGAACGTACTCCCTTCTTCCGCTGCAATTTGCCTAGCTTTGGCGCAGGCATCGTCATATGTGGCGCCATGCAGCACGACGCGCGCACCGTATCCTTCTGTTGCCTGTATTTTTGTCTTTGGAGCATGCGCTGGCATAACGACGGTTGCAGGGATACCGTATTTTTGGGCGGCAAGCGCCACACCTTGTGCATGGTTACCCGCAGAAGCGGTAATCAGACCACGTTTCCTTTCTTCTAAAGATAGACTGACGAGCTTATTATAGGCGCCGCGGATTTTAAAGGCCCCTGTTTTCTGCAAGTTTTCTAGTTTTAAGTATACTTCGCAGCCGCACATCCGGCTGAATGTTTGCGAAAGGTGAAGCGGTGTCTTATGGATCACTCCTTTCAGACGTTCGCCAGCTTTCTGTACTTGTGCAAGTTGAACTTCGTAATTCCCAAGGAAACCACCTCCAATAATAATAAAAAAATCCCGTCCCATACAGGGACGAGATTGCTCGCGTTACCACCCTGATTCCGCTGTGTTTTAACTCCATACCAGAAATGTGTATACTTACATACAGCGGCACCTTATTCAGCGTACCATCATACGCCGTTCCTGATAACGGAGGAAAGCCGGTCGCTCCTACTGCAATGTTCGGATGACACCTCAGAGGGGATATGATGTTCCTGCCGTTCACTGACTCGCAGCTACCGTCAGCTCTCTGGGGAACGGGAAAGGAAATCACGTGTCCTCATCACAGGTTATTCTGAATATTAGAGTATAAATAATTTGGAAAAGTTGTTGAAATTATAACAAATCAATTTGTTTCCCGCAAGAGGGAAAAATGATAAATAGCGAAGGTGGAACGATGAAGATAAGGGATGTTTTTGAGCAGCTTAATACGCGGCTGTTGTGGAGACTCGCGGAAGAGAATGCATGGCCGTTCACATTCGGGGAGGCGGAGGCGCCGCTTGATGAAATAGCAGCTTACATAAAGGACGCGCGCACCATTGAGAAGACTTGGCAGGTACTATCCAGAGAGGAAAAAGAAGTATGGTTGCATTTTTTGTTTCGCGTTGGAGAAGATATTGTGACGTACAGGCAAATGGAGGAATATGCGAAAGCAGTGTCGCCGATTGTTGCATACGCGGGTCTTACCGGATTACGACGGCGCGGACTTATTTATACGCTGCGGCGTCTGTGGGGGGAAGTAGTATATTTGGCGCCGTATGATGTGCAGAGAGCATGGCGCGCTTGGCTTTTGCCGCGGGTGCTGTCAGAAACGCAAGCAATATCCGTAGATGCAGAGTTCCAATCTGTTACGCCGCTTGTTCATGTGCTTTTCCGCCTGTTGCAAACGCATCGCCACAAACCGATCGCGCTTACTAAAAAGAAAACGATGACAATGAAAATGCGTCGCGTTTGGCAGGCAGTTATCCCGTATGCGGAAGAATGGTTCGCCCCGCTGTATCCGGAAGCGTGTGGAGACGGTGCGGCACGGGAGCGATTTTTTCTGGAATTGCTTGCTGAGATGGATTTATTGCGTGAGCGGGAGTCAGAAACCGGGCTGGAGTATATTGTCCATGAAACGGCGGCGGCCCGGCTGTTTCATGGCGCGGAAGCGGATGTGCAGCGCCGTGTTTATCAGCAAGTGAAAGAAAAGCTAGGCAGGCTGGGGCCTTGTAATCCTGTCATTTTGGATTGGATGGAAGCGAAAGGTGTGAACACGTTTTCCCTGAATGAATTGCAGGCAGCGGAAAATAGGCTTTTGCGGGAGAAAAGCCAGGCCAATCAGTCCAAACACTGGCAGGTGTTTGCCGAAAATATATGCGCTTTGCTTACCGCTTTTGGATTTATTTCTAGGACGGGAGAAGGAATGGACGCGTCTATGCGCTGGAATATGAATTTGACAGCCAATGAGGAAAATGCCGTAGCGAATTATGGTATCGGGTATGTCCAACCTACGTTTGAAGTGCTTCTGCTGCCGCATGCATCATATGAGGTGCGCTGGCGTCTTGGCAGGTATGCAGAACTGGTAGAGCAGCAGGAAGTATGGGTGTTTCGCCTGACACGGCAATCAGTGCGGGCGGTGAAGGGGGAAGAAGAGAACGAAGCGCTTATCCGTTTGCTTGAGCAAATTCAGCTTGAGGTTCCGGATAATGTACGCGTGCAACTAGAGCAATGGATGCGGAGCGAACCAAGCGTCATGCTCGAACAAGTAGTGCTCGTGCGCTGTCCGGATGCAGAAACGGCGCAACAGCTAGCCGCTTTGCCGGAATTTGCTCCGTATTGGCGTGCGAGAATCGGCGAAAAAGATTTTATTGTAGATGCGTCGCAGGAAGCAGCGTTGCGAGAGGCTTTCACGCTCCGCGAGATAAATATAAACCAAAAAAGCACGGCAAAAGAGCCGAGTGAAGCGGGACGGTTTCCATCGCACGCCTCGCATTCTATTGGGTTTGCGGAGAACGGATATAAGATTGAATCTGTATTCCCTGCTTTTGAAGATGTTTTGCCTGAATTAAAAGATGTACCGACGATATGGCACAAAAATTTCCAACGATATCATCATTCAACGCTTCGCACGTTGCTTATGACTGCGCGTTCGCTTGGCATCCGACTAAAGCTGGAAATTAATAACCGGCCTATAGAAAACGCCCGCGTGCTTGATATACGCGCAGAAGGCGGAGCGTATCGGCTGACGCTTGATGCGGAAGGGCGGATGGAGAACATAAATATGGAGAATGTAGGGAGAATAAAATTAGAGCTGCCCGCCCTTTGGAACGAGGACTAGGCAGAGAATATGCAACATGGTACAATGATACCGAGGTGAGAATATGTCAGGTCAGACAGCGACTGTATCACCGCTTGATTTTTATGAAGTGATGGAACGAGCGCATCGCATCGGAGAGCAGCTCGTGGCCTCTGAGGAAATGAAACGGTACCTGGAATTCCGCAGGCGGATGGAACAGGACCCGGAGGCGGAAGCGAAGATTGCTTCCTTCAACCGCATGAAGGAAGCGTATGAGGAAGTGCAGCGATTCGGAAAATACCATCCAGATTATGATAGAGTCACTCGCGAGATTCGGCAGAAAAAAAGAGAGATGGAAAAAGTAGCAACTGTCGCCGCTTTCAAAAAAGCGGAAAATGACCTGGATGAGTTGTTGTACCGTATCAGCCGCACCATCGCTGACGCGGTTTCTGCGAGCATTAAAGTGCCGAGTAACAATCCGCTGTATGAATTGGCGGGTGGTGGCTGTGGTAGCGGCGGGTGCGGGACGGGCGGTAGTTGTGGCTGCACCGTTAAAAAGGGGATATAAAGATGGGAGGCTGCTCCTTCTGTCTTGCAAGGGCCGCTTGAGAGATCAGGCGGCCTGATGTACATTTGATTTAATATGTCCGCGCTTTTGCGGGCAGAGATAGGAATGTCAGAATGGATGATATTATATTCTTGATACAAGCAAGTGAGGTTTTATAGCGTATAAGTTAGAACTAAGGGAACTTATAAAGTTGTCATTTTTTAGAGCCTCAGTGTTTGATAACAATCATCGCTGATGGATACTATACGAAAAAGGAGAGTCGGAGAATGAGAGAGCGACGTGTCGGGCTTGCGGTGTATGTCAAGAATATCAAAGTGGCTCGTAACTTGCGCAAGTTTGGCAATATTCATTACATATCCCGTAGGTTGAATTATGTATCCATGTATATCGCCGCAGATACGTTAGAAGAAACGATTGAGAGAATTTCCCGGCTTGACTTTGTTACTAAGGTGGAGAAGTCTTACCGCCATGAAATTCCGGTACATTATGATAATGCAAAGCCAGATAAAGCGAAAGAATTCGACTATAAAATGGAAGAATCGCAAATCTTGTCTATCGCCAGGGGAGGAGCAATCGAACGATAGATGAGAGAACAGGCAGCATTCCGTTTCGTAACAAAATTGTTATAGTTCCCCTTTTTGTTTGTTGGAAAACAGTGTAACATTGTTTTAGAATAATAGGGAAGGGATTTTGCAGAATGGGGGAAGTAATGTATGTTTCAAAAAATTTTAGTAGCAATTGATGGCTCTGAAATGGGAGAAAAAGCGCTAGATGTGGCGCTTGCCATCGCAAAAGAAGAGCAAGTTGAACTCAGCTTGCTTCATGTGGGAAAAGAAGTTGTCGTTTCGCCGTATATGGTCGGAGAAATGGCTTATATTTCTAAACATTATGATATTGATTTTAATGAAGCGATGAGAAAAGAAGCCGAAGAATTGCTAAATAAGGCGAAAGCAAAAGCCGAGGCGCAAGGGGTGGCGGCAACGCCTGTCTATCTAAAGGGAGATGCGGCACGGCAAATCGTGGATTACGCGGATAAAAATAAATATCAGCTTATCGTGATCGGCAGCCGCGGGCTGAGTGGCTTTAAGGAAATGATGCTCGGCAGCGTTAGCCACAAAGTGTCGCAGCTAGCGACCTGCCCGGTGTTGATTGTGAAGTAATACAATGCAAGCAAAAGGAAATCATTCCTGTTTTTTAGCGGGGATGATTTTTTCTTGTCTTTTTTTAGGAAGACAATTATACTTAAAATCAGATAATGAGAATCATTTTCATAATAGAGGATAGAGGAGTGAAGGGGTTTGCAAGAGAGAAAGAAAAAATACCCGTTTCGCACGGTCATGTCGATAAGCTTAGCTTCCGTGCTTGCATTTATGAGCGGCTGCGGTACGAATGAAAAGGCAGCCATGACAGGGGAAGACACTAAGGCGAAGAAACAGGAAGCGAAACAAAACGTTTCCGTACCGGTTAAAGATTATACTTTTGATACGGCCGGCAATATGTTTGCCTATACGGAATTTGAACTGTCGGGCGAGCCGATGGTAGAAGCGCTTGGCTTAGATCTGGATGTGCTGGATGCGGCGAAAGTTGATCAGCCGACTGTCTTTGATTACACGGCCGGAATTGAATCGTATGAGTATTCGGAAGAGGCGATGTACGAAGTTGTGGAAAAATCAGGCCTTGGTCTTCATATGATTCACGCGCCAATGATCAAACAATTGGCGCAGAAGGCGGGCAAGAAAGAGAATGAAATGTTGGCGCAGCGCTTTATTGAGTTGGCGAATGCTGCAGGACATAAGCCGGATGAAATTCCGCGCAACATGTATCCGACGTTTATTGAGTACAGCAAAGGCGATCCGCACTATATTCAGCCTGTGGACACATCGAAATTTGCCGACGGTGAGAACGGTACATACATTCCGAAATATCAGGTCGACTTTAAAACGCTGCGGTGGGATCGCGATAAGATGGATAAAACGCTGGTTCCGGCTGCGTATGGCTCCGTCTTTTTGAAACAAGCGCTATGGGCGAGCGACTTTTTAGGAGCAATGCACACGATAGACACGGAAGAGGAAGTGGAACCAAAAACGGATAAAGATGACGAAAACCCGAACATTGCCTTTGGCGGAGACTCTACTGATGGTCTTCAAGGTTTAATCATGTCCGAGCAGATGTGGAACAAGGCTGCATATATCCGGGATTCCCTGTTTTATAATCCACAAACCGGAAAACTAGGCAAAGCGGAAGGCGCTTCTTATGATCCGAAGAAGCAGCTTGTGTACCTGCCGCATGCCATTGCCGTTACGGAAAACGGAGATAAGGAATATACGGCAGCTACGTCGCTTGAAGTGAAAGATCCGCGCAGCTTGCTACAGGATCAGTGGCTGATGTTATGGGCTTTGTCTGAATACTTTGGTATGACAGATCAGCGGGAAGCTAATGCAAACACGAATCCGGCATTCCGTGCCGTATATGACGGAAAGCCGTTCCCGGCTGCGCCGAAGCAAAATATTGATAACCGCGCAGATAACGATATTCGCTCGGATGATCCGTATTCCATTAACCGTGACCTGTTGTTGCAAATCTTCAAAAATATTCAGATGATGCACTGGAATGATAAGGAAGGCGTGTTTATTGCTGAACATGATGGTAAGCAGCAGGGCATGCATATGGATACATTTGATGCCGCATATGCTATGGAAGCGTTACGCATTTTCCAACGTGCGTTTGATGGCTTACCGGTTGGCTACGCCAGCGGGGACGATGCCAAAGGATTGGAGACAAAAGAAGGAAAAGCCGCGCTTGACATGATCCGCAAGCAGGCTGACTTTATCATTTCCAAGATGATTGATGAAAAAGGATTGGTGGCTAACGGTTGGACAGTGGGCAAAGGCAAAGACGCAGATGCGCCGACACTGAAGGCACAAACCGGCGCCATCCGTGGCTTGACGGCTGCGTTTCTAGCGACTAAAGATCCAAAATATCGTGAGGCAGCACGGAAAATTTACGCGGCTATGGATAAATACATGTGGGACGATAAAGTGAAAGCATATAAAACGTCAGGGGATCAATACGAGTATGATGCCGTTGTCGCAGGCGGTGTTTCTGGAGCATTACGTATGGGTATTGCTTCCCTGCATAACATAGAAACCGATAAAGAAAAGATTCCGGCACTTGATCGCAAGACCATTATTTCGCGCTACGTCGATTTTTACGATCGCGTAATTGATGGCCCGGCGCTTGACCAGGGCATGCAGACGAGCGAATTCTGGGATACTGGAGACTTTTATAAAGAAGGCGACAAGTCCGGTAATACAGATGGTGATAACGTGCCACAGATTCAAGCCGGTCACGGTAAATATGGTATCGCGCCGGTACTTGTTCCGGTTGAGGTGAAAAGCAAATAGGAGGCTATCCTCCTATTTTTGCTGTTTATTATTATAGAAAAAGAAAATGCGGGAGCAGAAAAAATGAGGAAATGGAGAATTTGGATTGCCGCCGCGTTCGTTCTGTTAATGATGCTGAGCGGATGCAGCGAGAAAGAGACTGTAACGCAAGAAACGGTGACGCGCAATGCCCCGGTTTCAAGCAATAGCATTGTCAAAAATCGGGCCGGGGATGTATTGTACACGGCTAATATTGATGTTAACACCGTATCGGTGATCGATGTGAAGCAGAACAAAGTTACCGCAGAGATTGCGGTAGGCCGTGAACCGCGTCAATTGGCGTTAAGCCCGGATGAAAAAACGTTGTACGTTACGTGTATGTTTGACAACAAAGTTGATGTTATTGATATCGCCGCCAAAAAAGTGACGGCGTCGATTCCGGTCGGTATCGAACCGTTTGGCATCGTGACGAGTCCGGACGGAGGAAAAATATATGTTAGTAATTACCGTTCTTCCACATTGTCTATCATTGACCCTGAGAAACGAGAAGTAACAAAAACGATAAAAGTTGAGGAACGACCGCGCGGGCTGGCGTTAACCGCGGACGGAAAAAAACTGTATACGGTTCACTATTTGTCCGGGCATATTAGCGTGGTTGATACTTCCAAAGAAAAAGTGGGAAAAATAATCGCTTTAGCTCCTTCTCCGGATAAAGAGGATCGCAAAAAGAGCCAGGGGCTTCCAAATACGGTTGAGCAATTCGTGATTGCGCCTGACGGTAAGACCGCTTGGGTACCGCATCTTGTAACAAATACAGATACGCCGATTCATTTTGAGGAAACTGTTTTTCCGGCGATTTCGGTTATCGATCTTGAAAAAGATGAAGAAATCAAGCAGGAACGTAAACAATTATTTGAGAAAATGGATGTGCGAGATGTAAAAAATGAAACGATAATCGTGTCTAATCCGGCCGATGTAGCATTTATGCCGGATGCAAGCAAAGCGTTCGTGCTTATGTCGGGCAGCGAAGATTTGGTTGTATTTGACTTGGTCCGGGGCGGTAAGGCGACTCAAATCGTGCGGCGCATTCCGGGCGATAACCCGCGGGGGATGGTGCTGTCGAACGATGGAAACGAACTGTATGTGCACAATGCAATGAGCCACAGTTTAGCTCGCATTGAAACGGGCGGGAATGAGGCATATGCGGAAGCGAAAGCAAAGCCTGAAACGTTGCGGTTGATTGCCAAAGATTCATTGCCGCCGCTTGTCCGGAAAGGGAAAACCATATTTTTTAGCGCGAATAGCGATAAATTTGCGGCACCGATTACGGGGAATAACTGGATGAGTTGCGCGTCTTGCCATGCGGACGGGGACATTAACGGATTAACACTAATGACCCCGAAAGGTCCGCGTAACGTACCGAGCAATGTGCTGGCGATGCGTACCGGATTGTTTATGTGGGACGGCAGCCGGGATGATTTTACGGATTATCTGTTGACCGTACAGGGGGAGATGGGCGGTTTGACAGCGTATGATCCGGGCAAACCATTACCCCCGAAAGTTGAAGAAATGTTTACCGCTTTGAAAGCATATCTGGAGTACTCGGATTCGTTTCCGGTGCCGAAAAGTCCGTACCGTAACCCTGACGGTACACTAACTGTGAAAGCGCAACAGGGTAAGGTGTTGTTTGAAGGCAAAGCGGGCTGCATTACGTGCCATGCCGGAGAGACGATGACCGATAGCGTAAAAGCGGTGGATGCGACAGGCAAGCTGACGACAGCTAATACGCAATTCCTTCATGATGTTGGTACAGCAAGCCAGCTTGATAAAGGTACACCAGGCGATCCGCGCGCCAACTACACCAATCCGCGGAGCAAGGAATTGTTTGATACGCCGACATTGCGCGGAGTATGGGCTACTGCGCCATATTTGCACGATGGTAGCGCCAAAACGATTTACGATGTGCTTGTTACGCGTAATAAAGAAGGGAAGCACGGAAATGTTAAGGGGTTGTCCGACGAAGAAATTTCTGCCCTTATTGAATATGTAAATTCACTTGAATAAGCGATACGTAAGCCGTCTTAAAAGCAAGGCGGCTTTTTTTGTGTAAAATTTTAGGAAAGTTATTTAAAATTTACCAATATATGGTATAATTTATAAAAAAAGGAGGTTGGAATCATGGTTGAAGATGTAACGGGATATGTGACAGAACTGATCGAAAAAGGAATCGAATATGGCGCAAGCGATATCCATTTGGAACCAGTGCCTGAAGGGATCATGGTTCGGTTTCGTCTCGATGGCTATTTGCAGGAGATGGAATGGAAGGAAGAAGGGTGGGGACCGCCGCTTGTTTCGCGCATTAAATTAATGAGTGGGATGGACATTGGCGAACGCAGATTGCCTCAGGACGGTGGCTTCGCATTTCAGACAAAAAGTCGGGAAGGTAGAAGCAGCTCTATCGATGTGCGGGTAGCTACATTACCGACGATTTACGGGGAGAAGATCGTGCTACGCCTTTTGCCTCATGATACGAAGTATCGCTCGTTGGCTTCGCTTGGCATGAACGAAACGGATGTGTTGCGAGTGCGCCGGATGCTTGCGAAGGCGCAGGGAATGGTTTTGATTGCAGGTCCGACAGGAAGCGGAAAGACGACGACCATGTATACGATGTTGCATGAATTGCAGCAGCGTGGGCGGAACATTGTGTCCTTGGAGCAGCCGGTTGAATATCGTATCCCGGGTATTAACCAGGTGCAAATTCATCCGCGGGCCGGTCTGTCCTTTCATGAGGGGCTGCGGGCGGTGCTGCGGCAGGATCCTGACGTGATTCTGGTTGGCGAAATCAGGGACAAGCCTACCGCAGAAGTGGCAGTGCGAGCCGCGTTAACTGGTCACTTGCTTCTTTCCACCATTCATACGCTTGACGCAGTAGGTACTGTTTTGAGGTTGTTGGATATGGGGATTGAACCTTACCTTGTTAGTTCGGCGCTTACCGGGGTGATTGCACAGCGTCTTATCCGCAAACGATGCCTGCGTTGCTACGGTCGAGCTGTGGATTGTACGGCCTGCCACAGCACGGGCTTTCAGGGGCGTGTCGGCGTCTACGAAGTGCTGCAAATTGATGAAGAGTTTCAGCCGTATATTTTAAACCGTTGTTCTGCGGCCGTAATGCGTCGATATCTGGAGGAAAGTGGATTCGTATTTCTTTCATCCCTTCTGGAACAGAAATTGGCGGAAGGGGTGACGGAGGGAGATGAGCAGGGGCAATATCAAGCGTATGTTCCGACGGGCGCGCTGGCCCGATGATTCGCTTGCGTATTTGAGCCAGCATTTGTCTTACTTGCTTGCGGCCGGTATTCCGCTTCTTGAAAGCCTTTCTTTGATTCTGCATCATTTCACTCCAAGAAAACGAGAAGAATTGCTGCGTGTCCAAAAAAAGCTTGAAAGTGGTGCATCGCTCTCCGCCGCTTTGCAACAAATAAACGTTCCGCCTTTATTTCTTTCCCTTGTGGCTGCTGGGGAGCAACACGGTCGCTACGATTCTAGCTTAGCGTTCGCTGCGCGTTATTACAGGCGGCGCGCTATCTGGAAACATCAGCTGTGTCAACTTGTCAGCTATCCTTTGCTTTTGCTGGTGTTATCCTGCGTATGTCTTTGGTTTTTGCTTCATATTACTTTGCCTCATTTGTTCTCCATATACGATACGATGCATCTTCCGCTTCCGCCGCTAACAGGATGGTTTATCCGCGTGCTCTCCGTTTTGCCGGCATCCGGCATAGCCGTTATGGGAGGGGCGGCATTGGGGACGGGCGTCATTTGGCTGTTTTGGAAGAGAGAGTCGCTTATGTTTTTCATGTTGCGTGTGCCTATTTTGCGTTATTGGCTCAAATTGAAAATCACTCACTATTTTGCATTGCAAGGTGGGCTTTTGCTTGAGGCGGGCATTTCCGTGCTGGAAGTTTGTCAGCTGTTTCAGGCGAAAGCGCCCTGGCTATTCGTTAGAAACATCATGCAGCAGATTGAGGCAGAGCTAAAGCGCGGCCATCCTCTCAGCCGTGCCCTGCAATTCCATAGCTGCTTCACTTCAGAACTGGTGCGTTATGTTGAACTCGGGGAAGAAGGGGGGAAGGTAGCCGAATGTTTATTGTTTTATAGTGAACAAATGGAGAGGCAGATAAGACAACAGGTAGAGAAAACAATGCGATGGTTAGAGCCACTTATTCTATTGTTGGTCGGAGGAGTTGTGCTTATCGTTGTTTTGTCCTTTTTTTTGCCGGTGTTGCAAATGATGGGCGAACTGAAATAGAGCCAAAGGAGGAAAGAGCCGTGCTTTCGGGACGCGCAAAAAAGAAGGAAGCCGGGTTTACTTTAATTGAACTTTTGATTGTTGTCGCGATTATCGGAGCGTTTTTAATGGTCGCGTTTCCCAATTACAAAAGCGCTGTTGCCAATGCGTATTCGCGTAGTTGCGAAGCAAACCAACGGTTAATCCTTACGGCTTTGGAAGCCTATGCGATTGAGAATGGAAACGAATATCCGCCAGCTGCGAACGCGCTGGGCGAATTGGTGGCGAAAGGATATCTGCATGAGGAGCCAAAATGTCCTGCTAAAGGGCAGTATAAAGTGGAGGTTTCATCCGCTGAGAAGAAAGTGACGGTGACGTGTGATAAACACGGGACGGCGAAATGAACAAGGTTTCAGTCTTATCGAGGTTACGATCGTGTTTGCGATCTGGGCCGTATTGCTTTCATTAGCCGTGCCTTCATTTTTGCAGATGGTACAGCGACTTCAAGGACAGTGTTTTATGGAAAAGTTGAGCGTGGATATCATATATGCTGCAAACGAGGCGTTAAGCCAGCGGGGAAAGGTCAAGATAGAGTTTTCTATTGATTACAACCAGTATGTAGTGAGGCGAAGTTGGCAGATGGGAAGAAGGATCGTTAATGTGCCCCGGGGATTTACGATATACTCTAATTTTAATAACGGAACCATCGTTTTTAATGAACTGGGGCACGTAGGGCAGGCAGGTAGTTTTTATCTTGTTTATCCAGATGGTATGAAAAAACGGCTTACGGTGTATATGGCTAGCGGTCGTGTTGCGGTTAGCACGGTTAAGTAAGGGAGAAGCGAAGGTGCGCGAAAGAGGATTTACGTATATCGAAGCTCTGCTGGCAATGGCGTTACTGTCCGCAGTCATTCTCTTTGTCCATGAAGCGCTGTATTACACCGCGAGGGAACGGGAAGAGAAAATGTATGAAACGCAAGGTTATTTGTTCGCGTATTCGCTTGTTGAACAATGGAAGGCGGGGCTGACGATAACCGGAACAAGCCAAGAGTTTCGCGGTACACTTTACGAAATGCGACTGATCCCGGGCAGGGTAACGAACCGGGTGGAAAAATGTGAGGTGGAAGTACGGTGGGAAAGCAGACGCTTAGGAAGAAGGTATGTTCGGTTTACTGGTTACCGTTTCGTGCCCGTCAAGCCTGGAACACCGTCCGCGACAATCGGGGGATTACCTTAATGGAAACACTGGTTGCATCCGTTGTTTGTTGCCTGGTTTTGATCGCAGCCTCTTTGTCTTTTGTCGAAGCGCAGCGGCAGTTTGCAAAAGCAAAAGCGGCGGCCATATTGGAGGCGGAAGCGCGCGGATTTTTCGCTTATGCGGAGGAAGAAATTCGGCGCTGCGATCGTTTCCACAAAAAGAACAATCAGTTATGGTTTAAGGACGAGAAGGGGAACGATATTGTTTATCAACAGGTCGGGAATAAAGTCGTCCGAAAAATGAAAGATGGGTATATTTTTTTGGCTCAGTATGTGAAAAAGTTTGACTTTGAAGCAGAGCAGCAAGGGTGCCGCTTTCACCTCGAATTGAAAAATGGGGAAGCCGAGTGGAAAGGAAGCATTTTTATCGGAAAAAGGGTAGAATTTGCCGGAATGGAGTGATATAATGCTGAAAAGTTTCGGCAATTCGCGCGGTTCCGCTTTTTTTATTGTGCTTGTTTATACGCAGATTTTATGCTTGATTGTACTGCATCATTTGTCTGTCTTTAGCATGTTGCGGCAAATACCGCGCAACGATGAGGAAAGAATGAAGATGCATTATGCTACAGAAGCAGGGCTGTATTTGAGAATAGAGGAAGCGCTTCAGAATTTGCAGGATTTTTCGCAGCGCGAGTATCAGATAGGAGACGTAACTGTGAAAGTATTAATGGAACCGTGGGGAACGAAAGAACTTTGGTTGTTGGCGGTAGGAAGCGCTCCATTTGCTTATGCGCACCGTACACGTTTATGGTGTACGGTTGATAAAAAAACAGGAATCATGACGAAGTGGAGTGAGTATAAGATTGACGACTCAGATTATCCTGATTGGGTTTATGGGAACCGGGAAAACGACAGTTGGCCAGGCTATCGCCAAGCGGCTTGGCTGGAAGCAAGTAGATGTTGATCATTGCATCGTGGAAGCTACCGGAAAGGAAATCCGGGATATTTTCAGGGAGCAGGGCGAAGAAGGGTTTCGAGCGCTGGAAACGAAGATGTTGGCCCAGGTATTGAACGGTTCGATTCCGCAGGTAGTGACGACTGGAGGCGGGGTAGTAACCCGGAAGCAAAATGTGGAATTGATTGTCCGCCATGGTCTTGCTGTTGCTTTGCGCGCGACACCGGAAACGATTGTAGCCCGGTTGCACGCGGATGCGACCCGGCCGTTGCTTGCGGGGGATGTAGAGCGGAATGTCAGGCGCATTATGCAGGAACGTGAAGGATTGTACGATTTTGCCCCTGTCCAGCTTGTGACCGATGGAAAAAGCGTGGCTCAGATTGTGGACGAACTATGGGCACATCCGGCGTTTCGGCGATTTTTGACGCAGAACGATTGAAAACGGGGGGAAACGGATACGCTATAAGTAACAAGTGATATTGAGGAGGCGTGTGTGCATGTCTTCACAGGAATATGTGCGATATTTGACCAAACGTTTTGTCGAGTATCTGGAGACGCCGAAGGAGCAGCGGGTAAAAAAGCCGAAAGAAGCGTGGATGTATCGCTGGTTCGGAGTGCTGCCGCTGGCGTTTGGCATGTTGTTTCACCGGAAGCGAAGGCAAGACAGAGGTAAAAACCCGGGCGCGTAACTATGCCGCGCCCGGGTTTTTATGCGGGGGGCGCGGGTGTATGGGACAGATAAAACACTCCGCCGTTAATAATTTCTACCTCAATCCGTGGCTCGTATTGCCAGCGTAGTTCTTCCGCTCGTTTTTCTTTATGATTCAATACAGGTTCTTCATTTTCATCTTCGGTTGCTGTTTTTCTTGCGTAAAAGTGTTCGATTTGCGCAAGTTCGGCCGCAAGACGTGAGCGGGCTTCGCAGGCCCATGTTTTATCTTCTGCGTCAATGGCTGTTTGCACGTGCCGCTCAAGATGCTGGACGGCTGAATCAATGCTGAAAATTGGACGCATGGTATAAGCGTAATCCGGCAATACGGGAAGGATGTTACGCGCCTCAAGATAGTCGAAAAAGTTTTCTTTGATTTGCCCGTGTATAAGGTTTATTCCGAGCGAAAGGAGCCGATCTTTTTTTCGATCACAAATAAAGGAAATTTTGTAGTTGATGCCGAGCCATGGAGTTAGGGCAAAATGTAAGTTAGAGCCGTTCGGAGGATCAGTGTGCTCATACAGGCGGATATAACGGCCATGGCGTTGTGCGGAGGCGAAGAATTGCTGCAACCGCGGTGAGCCGAAGGTAATATCCTCCCCGTTCACCCCTTCAGGAAGCGAGGCATTATCGAAGACAAACGTCATGCACATTGGCTGCGGCTCAAGGTTTAGCCGTTCCACGTACGTCCAATAGAAAGGACGGTTTCCCAGATCTTTATCAACCTCGATTGGAAGTTCTACTTTGAAATAGGCAGGATGCTGTTCGACATAATGGGCTTGATGGGCGGCGAAATATCGCTCAAGAAAAGAACGGACCTGGGCTTGGTTCAAGGTAGCACCCCTCCTTTCCATGCATCGGTTGTCGGCACGGCCGGTTGAACCGATTCGCGTACCGATTGGATGACCTGGCTTAAATTGTCCATCTTAATTGTCAACTCTCCTTCGCATTGTGAAGATAGAAGAATATCAATGACATTTTTCTCGAATGACTTCTGTAAATGAAGACGGTCGATGATTGTTTCCAGTTCACCGATCACCATTTCGAATAGGTTGATTTTTTCATACAACAGATGGAGAATTTTTTCCTCGATGGTTCCTTGGGTAGCCAAGTTGTAGATATAAACATCTCTCGTCTGCCCGAGGCGATGTACGCGGCCGATCCGCTGTTCAACACGCATTGGATTCCAAGGCATATCATAATTGATAATCCGATTGCAGAATTGCAGGTTAATGCCTTCACCGCCCGCTTCTGTAGCGATTAGCGCTTGAGCTCGGTGTTCAAACAATTGGCTCATCCAATCTTTTTTGCTCCGTTTAAAGCCGCCGCGGAAGAGAACGGACGTTACGCCATGCTGGGCGAGAATATGCTGCAAATACTGTTGAGTTGCCCGATATTCGGTAAAGATAATAATTTTATCATCCGCTTCCTTGATAATTTCGATGACTTTTTCCGCTTTTCTATGGGTGGTCACTTGCTTAAGAATATCCAGCAGTCTGCGGATTTCCTGGCGCAATGGCGAATCTTCGGGCGCACGGTTGTGCATATTAACCAGCGTGACAAGCGCCGCGTCCCGGCTGCTGCAAATTTCGCGCTGCAACGTAATAAGCGCGAGCGGGTTTTTGTACCCGCTGCCTTCGCTATGATACTGTTCTTGTACAAAGCGGGTTACGCTGTCGTATAAATGCTTTTCTTCCGGCGACAGTTCGATAGGCACGGTGATGACGTGGCGGGCTGTAAATTCGACTTTGCCATCGGCGCGCCGGTTGCGAACCATCACTTTTTTTAACTCTTTTTTTAGCATCTCGTTGTTTTTTACTTGACGTTTTCCTTGGACGTAGCTTTGCTGGAATTGCGCTGATTGCCCGAGATGACCCGGCTTTAGGAGCGTAATCAGGTTGTACAATTCGTCAAGTTTATTTTGGATCGGAGTGGCGGTCAACAACAGACAATATTTCTTTTTGAGTTCCTGGATAAATTGGTAGTTTTTTGTGTTTTTATTCTTTAATTTATGCGCTTCATCCACGATAACCAGGTCATACGATTGATTGAGCACGATATCGCGGTGAGGCGGGCGTTTTGCCGTATCAATCGAAGCGACAAGAATATCATATTGAGTCCACATGTATTCTTTGCGTTGCGCCGCCGCTGAGATCAAAAATTTGTTATTTAGTTCGCGCACCCACTGCACGACAAGCGAAGCAGGCACGAGAATTAGCACTTTTTTGACCAGACCGCGTACTATATATTCTTTCAATACAAGACCAGCTTCAATGGTTTTTCCGAGACCTACTTCATCTGCAAGCAGGGCGCGGCCATGCATATCGCAGATGACCTTTTGCGCCGTCTCAATTTGATGCGGCAGGGGCGTAAAATGTGGCAGATGACGCAGACACTGCAATTCATTGAAGTCATGCACCGCGCTTGCTCGCGCCGCTTCCCATGCCAGGCGGTACAATTCTCTATGGTGCCAAGGTCCGTCTTCTGCCATTCTCGCCTTCAATCCGTCAATCCAGTCTCTTTGAAAAGAAACAGGAATGTCTGTCATATGAAATCCACCCTCTTTTTTCCGATGCATACGCAAATGTAGCATGCGCAAAAAGGCAAACATTTATACAAGTTACCGGCACTCATCCTCCATTTCTTTTTGTCAGACCCATGTGAGTAAAGCCTGTATTTTATGTACTTTTGTGAGTGCAGTTTTGGTATAATATAAGTGAAAAAATTTACGTATTAGGAGGAAATTCGTGGAGTATATTCAAGCACACAAGCGCACGCACAAACGACTTTCGACACCCAAAATTTTAAAACGTGCCCTGTTTATCATACTGGGTGCTGCTCTCGTATCGGTCGGGCTGGAAATTTTCCTTGTACCGAACAATATTATTGATGGAGGAATTGTTGGTGTTTCTATTATTCTTTCACATTTGACAGGACTTAAGCTGGGCATTTTCTTATTTTTTCTTAATCTTCCATTTCTTTTTGTCGGATATAAACAAATTGGAAAAACGTTTGCCATATCCACATTGCTGGGCGTTGCAGTGATGTCGTTAGGTACAACGCTTCTCCATCCGGTTCAGAAAGTGACGGCTGATCCGTTGCTTGCGGCTGTGTTTGGCGGAATCATCTTGGGCATCGGTGTGGGAATGGTGATCCGTTACGGTGGTTCGCTTGATGGTACAGAAATTGTCGCTATTTTGTTTAACAAAAAAATGCCGTTTTCTGTCGGGGAAACGGTTATGTTTTTCAATATTTTTATCTTGGGTAGCGCCGGATTTGTATTTGGCTGGGATCGCGCTATGTATTCGCTGATCGCGTATTATATCGCGTTTAAAATGATCGATGTGACAATCCAAGGGTTGGATGAATCGCGTTCGGTGTGGATTATTAGCGATAAATATGAAGAAATCGGTGAGGCCTTGCTCGCGCGCTTGGGCCGGGGCGTTACGTATTTGAATGGGGAAGGCGGATATACAGGGGACGATAAAAAAGTCATTTTCTGCGTAATTACCCGTCTGGAAGAAGCAAAGCTTAAAGCGATCATCGAAGATATAGATGAAGCGGCGTTTCTTGCAGTCGGCTCAATCCATAACGTAAAAGGTGGAAACTTTAAAAAGCTGAACGTTCATTAAAGCAAAAAGACGGGGCAAAAGCTTTGGCATGCCTCGTCTTTTTACTTTTCCGGCTTGCGGTGAGATGGAAGCCGAAACCGTTTAGGGGGAGCGATCGGAGGAATAACATATCGAATGACGAGGGCGGCCGGCAGCACATATCCTACCATCGCTTCGATCATTGCGACGCCGCGCGCAAGACCAAAAGGACTTAAGTCGCCATACCCGACGGAGAGAAGTGTTATCGCGCTAAAATAAAAGGACCGGGTAATCCGGTCATACCATTGGTTTTGATGCGCTGCTGAGGCGTAATGATCAAGAATAAACCCAAGTCCCAGCCATTCAAGCGCGCAGTACACGAGACCGAAAGAAAGCACGAGATTCATATAGAGCAGAAATAATAATAAAAAATTATACCAAGTTTTCTGTCCCGCGATTGTCGATTTCATTTCCTCACATCCGTTACATACACATAGTAGAGAGTGTATTTGTACATGTGTATGCTGAAGCGAGAAAGTTATAGCCGTGATCTATAGAAATTTTCGTGGGACTCGTCGTTTTGTTTATCGGATTTTGTCTTGTCTTTTTGTACGCTGAGCAAATGATTACGCAATGTTTCAGCACATGCTGCACAATATTCACCGGATGAGATGAGCGTATCACAGTTTTTACATTGGTATTGTAAGTTTGGGTAGCGTGCAAGATCAAAGTATTTCTGGCGAATCAGGTACTCGATATAACGAACCGGAATGTCAAGATCTTGAGAAACCTGGATTAGGGGAGCATTCCGTTTTTCTTTCTGCTTTAAATAATCGCGAATGCGTTTCGCAGTATCCAGCTCTTTGCTTGCGCAGTCGGGACATACGGGTTTTGAAAATTTCATAAATACTTTGCCGCATGCGGCGCAGTTTGACAACATCTGTCTATCCCCCCTCCTTTTTCTTATACAAAGGGTTTTTGGATACTTTTATAATAAGGTTTTTTATTTACTTTTTCCTCCGCTCTCCGCTGAGATTTAGTAAAATAATTCTATAGTAACAGGATATAAGGCTTATATTTTAGGTGTTGAATCCGCAAGAAAGAGATGAAATAATGGATAAGAAAGGTAGAATAACTAAAATTGCACAGGCTCTCCCTACCTTTACTATTAGCGTGGGTGGGAGCAGTTGAAACTTTCAGGCCATAAGGAGGGACACACATATCAATGGAAAAAAAACCGTTGCTTGGCCGGATCGATGAACAGGGGAATTTAGTACTGCCACCGGAGATTCAAGAAATTCTGGGATATGGAACGATTGAGATCGAGGTGGAAGGCGATTGCATCGTATTAACCAAGACGGAACCTATATATACATGTGTCTTCGAGCCGAGACGTAATAAGAAATAGATGCACCAGAAGAAACGGGGCTTGTGCGTTCCATTTTTTGTTAGGTGAGGGAGTTGAAGAAGTAAGTTTTTCAAATTTCGGTTTATACCGTAATACAAGAGAAAGGCGCGTGGGGTGTTTCCATTGCCTATTTATTTCCAAAGAAGAGAAGCGTGTGGAACGGAGAACAAGAAAGAATGATAATGTTCGAGTTTACACCACTTTTCTCATGTTTTTAGAAGAGATATATTATTTTTTTTGTTTTAAAAACAAATGTTTATAGCTGTTTTTTGTTTTTTGTTAAGATTTTATCAAAAAAAGCATTGCATTTTTTAAAATTCATGGTACCATAGAAAAGGATTACATATTTGATTTTTGCCAATAATAAAATATCGTGCGGATGAAAGCAGAGGGAGAGAACGCGCTTGATGCGTCGCCGAAGGAGCAAACCCACCTTATCAATCTCTCAGGCAAAAGTACCTCTGCGGGACGCGCCTCTGGAGAGAGCTCGCGCTTTGAGCGGGCCACCAAAGGGGAAACCGGCGCTTTGAGAAGCCGGGTAGCTCTCAGGTACAAAGGACAGAGATGGGGATGATACCCTATTTCTGTCCTTTTTTATGGAAAAAGGGCGAGTGGCAATGCCTGCGAGCTTTTCTTAATTAGCCAGCGACAAACAAGGGAGGTCTTATACACGATGTCAGCCTTAAAACGAACGCCTATTTACCCCTTGTACCGGGAATACGGGGCTAAAACGATTGATTTCGGTGGTTGGGAACTGCCTGTCCAGTTTTCTAGCATTCAAAAAGAACACGAAGCGGTACGTACAAAAGCGGGCCTGTTTGATGTGTCGCACATGGGCGAAGTGGAAGTGAAAGGGAAGGATACGCTCGCATTCATACAGAAAATCACGACAAACGATGCTTCGAAGCTAGCCGTAGGCCAAGCACAGTACTCTATTATGTGTTATCCGAACGGTGGTACGGTCGACGATTTGCTGGTATATAAGTTGAGCGAAGATCATTATTTGCTGGTCATTAACGCGGCCAATATCGAGAAAGACGTAGCCTGGATGCAGCAGCACGCGGAAGGCGACATGATTTTGCGTAATATATCAGATGAAACGGCCCAGCTCGCTTTACAGGGGCCCATGGCCGAACAGGTGCTCCAAAAACTCACAGATACCAATTTATCTGAAATCCGTTTCTTTCACTTTAAGCCAGAGGTGAAACTAGCAGGTGTATGCGCGCTTGTATCCCGCACCGGATATACAGGAGAGGACGGTTTCGAGATATATGTCAAACCGGAAGATGCGCGCGTATTATGGAAGAACATCCTGGAAGTGGGCGGAGATGACGTTTTGCCGTGCGGGCTTGGAGCGCGGGACACGCTGCGATTTGAAGCCCGTTTGCCGCTGTACGGGCAGGAGTTAAGCGAAGACATTAGCCCGATTGAAGCTGGGCTCAGTTTTGCGGTTAAGGTTGACAAGCCGGTTCCATTTATCGGCCAGGAGGTGTTGAAGCGGCAAAAAGAAAGCGGAGCACCGCGTAAGCTGGTTGGCATCGAAATGATTGAACGGGGGATTCCGCGCTCGCACTACCCGGTGTATGCGGGAGAAGAAAAAATCGGGGAAGTAACCACCGGTACACAGTCGCCGACGCTGAAGAAAAATGTCGGACTTGCGCTGATTAAGCGGGAGTATAGCGATCTTGGTGCGGAAGTGGACGTAGAAATCCGCGGCAAACGCCTCAAAGCTAAAGTCGTTAGCACGCCGTTTTATAAGCGGCCCAAAATATAAGACAAAAAATAAACAAAGAAACCCGGAGGATGTAAGTATGAGCAAAGTAAAAGCAGCTTTTAAATACAGCAACGAACATGAATGGGTAGAGGTGCTCGATAAAGAACGGGTACGTGTCGGCATCACGCATTTTGCCCAAGAACAGCTCGGCGATATCGTATTTATCGAACTGCCGGAAGAAGGTGCTGTTGTGAAAGCGAACAAGAGCATGGGTACCGTC
Source organism: Aneurinibacillus thermoaerophilus (assembly GCF_900099925.1). Taxonomy (GTDB): domain Bacteria; phylum Bacillota; class Bacilli; order Aneurinibacillales; family Aneurinibacillaceae; genus Aneurinibacillus; species Aneurinibacillus thermoaerophilus. Next base: position 76,752 of record NZ_FNDE01000011.1, read on the forward strand.
GAATCGGTTAAAGCAGTATCCGATATTTATTCGCCGATAAGTGGAGAAGTGGTAGAAGTAAATGGTGCGCTGGAAGAAGCGCCAGAAACAATCAATCACGATGCGTATAGCGCAGGCTGGATGGTTATTGTAAAAATGTCCAATCCGGAAGAACTTGAGCAATTGATGACAGCAGAACAGTACGAAGCGTTTATCAAAGAGGAGGAGTAAGTCGTGAAATACCGATACCTTCCAACTACGGAAGCCGATCGTCAGGAAATGCTGGCGGAGCTCGGCATTTCAGATGTGGCGGAGCTTTTCTCTGATATTCCGGAAGAGGTGCGTTTTAAAGGAGAGCTTGACATTCCGGAAGCCATTCCGGAAGCGGAGCTAACCAAATATATGAGTCGACTGGCAGGGAAAAACGTAAATGCGCTCGATTACGTCTGCTTCCTTGGCGCTGGCACGTACGACCATTATATTCCGAGTGTAGTGAACCATGTGATTTCCCGCTCGGAGTTTTATACCGCTTATACGCCGTATCAGCCAGAGATTAGCCAGGGTGAATTGCAGGCTATCTTTGAATTTCAGACGATGATTTGCGAATTAACTGGCATGGAAGTAGCGAATTCGTCCATGTATGACGGAGCGACCGCGCTAGCGGAAGCAGCGGCGATGACGGCCGGTAAAACGAAGCGCAAAAAAGTTGTCATTTCCCGCGCCGTGCATCCGGAAGCCCGTTCTATTTTGCGGACATACGCGAAAGGCCAGGGGCTGGAAGTGGTCGAAGTTGGCTTGAAAAATGGACTGACTGATTTGGATGAGCTTGCGAAAGCGGTTGATGAGAATACGGCGTCTGTTCTTGTACAGTATCCAAATTTTTTGGGTGGAATCGAAGAGCTGGCAAGCATTGAGCAAATTGCACACAAACATAGCGGGCTGTTCGTTGTAAGCGCCAATCCACTTGCGCTGGGCATCCTTAAGCCGCCGGGAGAGTTCGGAGCTGACGTGGTTGTTGGTGATGCACAGCCGTTCGGGATTCCGATGGCTTTCGGCGGACCGCATTGCGGCTATTTCGCAGTGAAAAAAGAGTTGATGCGTCAGATTCCGGGTCGGATTGTCGGCCAGACGAAAGATGAACGCGGGCGCCGTGGTTTTGTATTGACGTTGCAGGCGCGCGAGCAGCACATTCGTCGGGAGAAAGCGACATCTAACATTTGCTCGAATCAGGCATTGAATGCGCTGGCGGCGGCGGTGGCAATGACCGCGCTCGGCAAGCAGGGTGTACAGGAGATGGCCCTTTTGAATGTACAGAAAACGCAATATGCGAAAAGGGAAATCGAAAAATTGGAAGGGTACGAAGTGGCGTACAGCTCCCCGGTATTTAATGAGTTTGTTATCAAAACACCGCGTCCGGTATGCGAGATCAATAAAGAGTTGTTGAAGGAACGGATTATCGGCGGTTTTGATTTGTCGCGCGATTATCCGGAACTTGGACAGCATATGCTCATTGCTGTAACGGAATTAAGAACGAAAGAAGAAATTGACCGACTGGTGAAAGGATTGGAGGGAGGGCGCTATGCTTAAAACAATGCCGAGAACGGAGCTTGCGAAAGATAAAGCGTTGATTTTCGAGATGAGCAAACCGGGTCGTGTGGGCTATTCGCTTCCAGCGTGCGATGTGCCGGAAGTCGATGTTGCGTCTGTCATTCCGGGAGAATATTTGCGCGAGAAGCCGGCGGAACTGCCGGAAGTAAGTGAATTGCAGCTCATGCGCCACTATACGGAGCTTTCCAGACGCAATCATGGCGTTGACTCCGGATTTTATCCGCTCGGTTCCTGCACGATGAAATACAATCCGAAAATTAATGAAGATGTGGCCCGTTATCCGGGGTTTGCATGTATCCATCCGTATCAGCCGGAAGAGACGGTACAGGGCGCGCTACAGCTGATGTATGAACTACAGCGGGATTTGGCGGCAATTACCGGTATGGATGCCGTTACGCTTCAGTCGGCGGCGGGGGCGCAGGGTGAGTGGACCGGTTTGATGATTATCCGCGCCTATCACGAAAGCCGGGGTGAGAATCGGACGAAAGTCATTGTTCCAGACTCAGCACACGGCACAAATCCGGCGTCCGCAAGCGTAGCAGGTTTTACGACCGTAACCGTTCCTTCCGATAAGAATGGATTCGTGGATATTGAGGCGTTGCGCCAGGTGGTCGGCCCGGATACGGCAGCACTGATGCTCACGAATCCGAACACGCTCGGTCTTTTCGAGAAAAACATTGTAGAGATCGCGGAAGTTGTGCATGAAGCAGGCGGCCTTCTGTATTATGACGGCGCGAATGCGAATGCTATTCTCAGCAAGGCACGTCCGGGCGATATGGGATTTGACGTTGTGCATTTGAATTTGCACAAAACGTTCACTACGCCGCATGGAGGTGGCGGCCCGGGGTCTGGTCCAGTTGGCGTGAAAAAAGAGCTGATTCCGTTCTTGCCGAAGCCGCTTGTGGTCAAGGAAGGCGATATGTATCGCCTTGATTTTGACCGCCCGCAATCGATCGGCCGCGTTAAGGCGTATTATGGAAATTTCGGCATTAACGTACGTGCGTATACGTATATCCGCACGATGGGGCCGGAAGGGCTGCGTCTTGTGTCCGAACACGCGGTTTTGAATGCAAATTATATGATGCGCAAATTGGCAAAATATTATGACCTGCCATTTGATCATATCTGCAAGCATGAGTTCGTTCTTTCAGGCAAGCGGCAGAAAAAATTGGGCGTGCGTACGCTTGATATTGCAAAACGTCTGCTTGACTTCGGCTATCACCCGCCAACGATTTATTTTCCGCTTATCGTAGAAGAATGCCTCATGATTGAGCCGACGGAAACGGAGTCGAAGGAAACGCTCGATGAATTTATTGAAGCGATGATTCAGATTGCAAAAGAGGTGGAAGAGACGCCGGAAATCGTACAAGAGGCGCCACATAATACGGTGGTCGGTCGCTTGGATGAGGTGCTCGCCGCGCGCAAGCCTGTATTGCGGTACACAAAGGAATAAATGGGTTGCTGGATATGTAATGTAAGAAATACCACCCTGCCTTTGCGGCACGGGTGGTATTTTGTATGTCGGAGTGCAGATACTATGATTCAGAAGGGCCGCGGTTGGGTGGCTTACATTTCTAGACAGGAAGGAGATGCTCTGGGATGTTAACAGACCGGGAGCTTTCTCATTTTCGTTCCATGCTCGAGACCCAGCTTCAGGATATAAAAAAACGCCTTGAAGCGGATGATGCATATGGTATTGGACGGGCGGCCATGAAGGAAACAGTGGGTGATCTGTCCAACTATGACAACCATCCGGCCGATCATGGTAGCGAAACGTTTGAGCGAGGCAAAGACATTGCATTACATGAACATAGCGAGGAAGAAATACACGACATAGAGCGAGCGCTTACGGCAATGGATAAAGGGACGTACGGTATGTGTGAAGTATGCGGTGCCGATATCCCGTACGAGCGGCTGGAGGTGCTGCCGACCGCGCTGCGCTGCGTGCAGCATGCAGAAGAGGAGTATGTATCGCGCCGTCGTCCGGCGGAGGAGGATATACTTGCCCCGCCGTTTGCCGCGTACGCCTATGATACGTGGGATGCCACGTTTTATGATGCGGAAGATGCGATGCAAGAAGTGGCGAGATACGGTACTTCGGATACCCCTTCTGATTTCGGGGAACAGGCGCGCCTGGATTATAATGATATGTATGTGGAATCGGAAGAATCGGTCGGCTATGTGGAAGAGATTGAAGGCTTTTTGCTTGCGGATATGGAGGGCAACTATATCGGGGTTAATACAGAGGATCCGCTACATGAAAAATACGAAGATATGCTGGATGACGCCCGCGTCGTATCTGTATTAGGCAATCCAGATTTGCTGGAAGACTATACAGAAGATGAAGGATATGTAAAAGAATAAAAAGGAGACCAGCAGGCCTCCTTTTTTGTTGCACTAACGATCGTCGCTTATCTTTTGTAGCGAAATTCTTCATACTCATCAATGTAGTAGTCGTCATGACGTAACTCATCGTCATCATAATACGTATCATCGGCGTATACGACTTCGGCCGCCTCCCGGCATTTGGAGCAATAGCTCCGGTTTCGTTCCCAGAGTACCAGCTCTTCGCCGCAATAAATACACAAATCCCTCATCGCGCAATTCCCCCTTTGTGATACTCTCGGAATTTTTTCATGTACATATCTTACCTCAACTTTTATTTTTTCAAACGGGAAATTATTCAATCGGCTTCCGGTGTTTTCCAAACAATAGAACAAAGCGAGAGAATTTGTGGAATATGCTACAATAAGTAAGGAGGAACATCGGAAAGGGGCAAAAGAAATGGAACAGTGGCGTTTTATTGATACGGGGGTACATTCGCCTGCGATGAATATGGCGATTGATGAAGCGGTGCTTATTGTACATAGCGAAGGCAAAACGAAGCCGTCGCTCCGGTTTTACACCTGGAATCCGGCAACCGTATCGATTGGTTATTTTCAAAAAGCAGAAAAGGAAATTGATTTGGATAAAGTGCGCGAATATGGTCTAGGCTTTGTACGCCGGGCGACGGGCGGTCGCACCGTGCTGCACGATCAGGAGCTGACATACAGTGTCGTAGTGTCTGAATCCCACCCGGCCATGCCGTCCAGCGTAACCGACGCGTACCGTGTGATCAGCGTAGGATTGCTGGAAGGGTTTCGGTTGCTAGGGCTTCAGGCAGATATGGTTCATCCGGACGATGCAAAGTTTGCCATCCCATCTTCAGCTGCGTGCTTTGACTCCCCTTCTTCTTATGAATTGGTCGTGGAAGGGAGGAAAGTGGCTGGAAGCGCGCAAACAAGGCAAAAGGGGGTTATTTTGCAGCACGGCTCAATTTTGCTGGATATAGATATCGATATGTTGTTCGATATTATACGTCATCCGAATGAGCGTGTACGAGACCGTCTTAAAAAAAATTTTGCCGACAAGGCGGTGGCGATTAATCAGGTGCGTAAGACTCCGGTGACGCTTGCTGAGGCGCGGAAAGCGTTTCGGGAAGGGTTTGCCAAGGGGTTTGGTGTAGAATTGGTGGACGATACGCTAACGGCTGAGGAAGCGGAGCTTGCTGAACAACTGGCGCGCGAGAAATACGGGTGTGACGAATGGAATTTCAAACGCTAGAAAAAAGCGGCCTGTAACGGCCGCTTGGAGGGGCTGTCTCAAAAGTCATGAGCCAGCCCCTTTAGTATGAAACAATACCTACATATAAATATTCATTTTTGCCAATAAATCTAAATATAGCGTTTCGAGTAATAGAAAACTTCCTCACTTCCCCTTTTGAGAAAGCCTCAGTTTATATTATAGCGAAACGTCATACCGCTCCCTGCTGTTTTTTCGCCTTTTTGCATGCACTGGAAAAATGCTTTGTATGCTTTGTAACCCTCCCTGTTTCTTGTAAAACAATGGAGGAAATAGAAATTTATAAAAGATTTTACATAAAAAAATTTGTCGAACGCTTTTTACCAAAAAGATAGGAAATTAACTATATATTGTGGTAAAATCTAAACATAAACTCAATATATTGACGTAATAGTAAAGGTTGGTTTAGACTAAGAGGGCACTAGTCAAATGTATCAGACATGAGAAGTTTGGTCAATTTATATTTCACATAATGGGAGGATAAAAAATGGAGGCAACAACCGAAACAGCGGGAAAAACGAAGCTTGAAGGGTTAAGTGAAAAAATTTTCCTCGACCGCTACGCGTTAAAAGATCCGAATCCAGACAATGTACAGGTCGGCGACACTGTACTTGTTTTGACGAAAGATGATCCGAAGTTCCCGAAAAAAGAAGTCGGGGTTGTAGAAAAGCGTGAAGGCGATACCATTCATGTTAGACTGCGTAACGGGGAGATGGTGGTGACCGAAGCGGACAAAGCGCTGCGGACGTTGGAATGTACGCCAGAAGAGATGTGGGATCGCTTGGCGAAGACGATCGCGTCCGTGGAAACAACACCGGAGAAGAGAAAAGAATGGACAAAGAAATTCCGCGCGCTTCTTGATGACTGGAAGCTTGTTCCGGGTGGCCGGATCGCGGCGGGCGCTGGCGCGAATGATGAGCTAACGCTGTATAACTGCTACGTGATTCCGTCTCCGCACGACAGCAGGGGCGGTATTATGGAGACGCTCACTCAGATGACGGAAATTATGTCCCGCGGGGGCGGCGTCGGCATTAACCTGTCTTCGCTTCGTCCGCGTCGCGCCCAGGTAAAAGGCGTAAACGGTTCTTCGAGCGGTTCCGTGTCCTGGGGTGGTCTGTTCAGCTATACGACCGGGTTAATTGAACAGGGAGGTTCGCGCCGTGGGGCTTTAATGCTTATGATGAATGACTGGCACCCGGATGTGCTTGAGTTCATTACAGTCAAGCAGAACATGGGCCTGATTACAAACGCTAACCTGTCGGTTTGCATCAGTAACGGTTTTATGAAAGCTGTTAAAGAAGATTTGGAATGGGAGCTGAAATTCCCGGATACGACCGATCCGGAATACGATGAAATTTGGGATGGAAACCTGCAAAAGTGGGAAGAACTAGGAAAACCGGTACGCGTGTACAAAAAAGTCCGCGCCCGCGACATGTGGCACACCATTATTGAGTCGGCATGGAAATCAGCCGAACCGGGCGTTGTATTTATGGAATACTATAACCAGATGTCTAACAGCTGGTACTTTAACCCCATTATTTGTACAAATCCGTGTGGAGAACAAGGACTTCCTGCATGGGGTGTATGTAACTTATCTGCGATTAATCTTTCAAAATTCACGAAAGACGGCGATGTAGACTGGGAAAATCTCAGAACAACAGTGCGTCATTCTGTACGTTTCCTTGACAATGTCGTTGATGCAACGCCGTATCATTTCCCAGAAAATGAAGCGAACCAGAAAAAAGAGCGACGTATCGGTCTTGGCACGATGGGGCTGGCAGAAATGCTCATCCACTTAAAAATTCGCTACGGCAGCCCGGAATCGCTCGAATTCTTGGACAAGCTGTATAACTTTATCGCGCGCGAAGCGTACCTTGCTTCTACAGAAATCGCGGCGGAAAAGGGAAGTTTTCCGGCATTCGACGCGGAGCTGTTCCTTAAGAGCGGCTTCATGAAGCAATTTGATGAAGAAGTACGCAATGCGGTACGGGAGCGTGGCATGCGCAACGTGACAGTTTTAACACAGGCTCCGACCGGCAGTACAGGAACGATGGTAGGAACTTCGACAGGCATTGAGCCTTTCTATGCCTTCGAATATTACCGTCAAAGCCGCCTTGGTTTCGACAAACAGTATGTACCGATCGCGAAAAAATGGATGGAAGAAAACAATTCCGATACGCTACCGGATTACTTTGTCAGCGCGATGGATCTATCTGCCGAAGACCATGTACGGGTGCAGGCCGCTATCCAGAAATGGGTGGACAGCTCCATCAGCAAAACAGCAAATGCGCCGGCCAACTTTACGATTGAAGATACAAAAGCATTGTATGAGCTCGCTTTCGATCTCGGATGCAAAGGCGTCACTATCTACCGTGACGGCAGCCGTGACGTGCAAGTTCTAACAACGAAAGATGAAAACAAAGAAGGAAAGAAAGAAACGGCTCGGGAATCAAAAGCAGAAAAAGCCGCTCCGGTTCAAGACGTAGATGAAGTACCGCCGACGAAAGATTACCGCCGCCGCCCGCTTAAGCTAAAAGGCGCGACATACAAAATGAAGACTCCGCTCGGTAAAGCCTACATAACGGTAAATGAAGTGGACGGAGCGCCGTTTGAAGTAATCGTAAATGTAGGCAAAGCGGGAAGCGACGTATTTGCGATGTCCGAAGCGCTTGGCCGCGTGTCTACGCTCTTCTTGCGTTTCGGTGAACTGCCGGACGGTAACAAAGCGCGTCTGCTGATTAAGCACCTTAAAGGGATCGGGGGTTCCGGTGCGGTTGGCTTTGGTGCAAACCGCGTAGATTCGATTCCGGACGCGGTGGCGAAAGCGATTGAGTTCTATCTTGACGGAGAAAATAGTGATGAATCAGTTGCATCCACAAATGATGTACCGATGAATGCACCGGAGCGCGATGAAGACGGCGATGTCTATCGCGAAGGACTTGATCTTTGCCCTGAGTGCGGCGCCGCGGCGCTTGTGGCGGAAGAAGGCTGCAAACATTGCGAAGCATGCGGCTATTCCCGTTGCTCGTAAGTAAAGCAACAAGAAAACCGGCATCTTGGATAATTCCATGATGCCGGTTTTTAATTGAGCGTTTTGCAAAATAGTAATTTCACCCAAGGTGAAAAAACAAGAAACTATACTGCATTTGATTATACTTTATTTTTTAAAGTAACTATTGCGTAAAACTCGACGAAAAGACAATGGTATGCTCTCAATCCGATACTTCCCATGATTCGACTATTCGGTGAGCTGTTCTTGGATCATATCCTTTTCCTAATAAATAGCTAATAGCTGCTACTTCTCTTAAGGCATGAGCATGCGATGTGAATTTCGCTTCCTGTAAGCCATATCTTACAAAGGGTTCAATCATGCTTAATGTCTCGTTTTTTAAAGCACTTATAGAATGGTAAGGCTGTGAATAGTATGGTTACATTTGATAAGGGGATTGAGGATACATACTATCTAACTCCTTTTTTATTTTGTGTAACAGTCACGATTCAGATTATGCTGTAGGCAAATATAAGTTTAGCCCAAATTTTCACATTTCCCAAATAGGAAGGTGAAGTGGATTTTCAAATAAAAATACTATTTTTTGCAAACTTTCCCCGGATAACAAAAATAACTTGGGCATTGGTATAATGATTCGTTCATCACTAAATTTTATTCCCGATGATCAACCCCATCGGCTACGATTAAAATATCGACATGTTTTGTACCTTTCATAATTTTAGTAACGATGGAGCCTTTTATAATTTCTTCCCAGCGAGAGCGGGCTGACTGACCAAGAACAACCTGTGTAATACCCTTTTCCTCTACAAATTCAATAATAAGCTGCTCCGGTTTTCGACCACCCGGTGCGCGAATATGGAATTCGGCATCAAGATCTTTTGCAAGTTTTTCAAGCAATCGATGTTGCTTTCTTGTTGCTCCATCCATTTTATGAACGGGAACAAGCGGAATATTTAAAATGTATAACTGACATTTTAAGCGACTCGCAATACGCCATCCTCGTCGAATGAGACGTTCTGCATTTGGCCTATAGTTAACACAGACGAGAATTTTTTCATTAGCCCCTTTCATTCCATTAATGCCTTTTTCAAGTTTATATGATTCGAGACGTTCGTCGACGTCATCTGCTACTTCGCGTAACGCGATTTCTCGCAATGCGTTCAAGTTGCCAATACGAAAGAAATTTTTCAGTGACTGTTCTATTTTCTCTGGTTGATAAATGAGACCAGCTTTTAAGCGTTCGCATAATGTTTCCGGTGGGGTATCAATTAATTGGATTTCATTGGCCTCGTTCAACATCCAGTCCGGAATACGTTCCCGTACCTTTATCCCCGTTAACTGCTCTACAGTATCATTTAAACTTTCCAAGTGCTGAATATTAACCGCAGTCATCACATTTATGCCGGCTTTCACCAATTCCATGACATCTTCATAGCGTTTTTGATTTTTTGAACCTGGTACATTTGTATGCGCAAGCTCATCGACAATCACATACTGCGGTTTCCTTTCTAAAATTCCTTCTAAATCGAACTCTTTTAACTGTTTGTTTTTATAATCCACTTTCTTCAGTGGGAAAATAGGAAGGTTCTCGATTTGTGCTGCAGTTGCAGCTCGGCCATGTGTTTCAATAATACCAATAATAATATCGACGCCCTTTTTTAGTAATTCGTTTCCTTCGCGTAGCATCATATAGGTTTTGCCAACACCAGGGGCTGCCCCGATAAAGATTTTTAAATAGCCTCTGGATTCTTTTTCAATCCGTTTCAGAAGTTCTTCTGGCGTTTCCCTTCTTTTTTTAGCCGATGTTTTCATGGTATAAAAACCTCCAAAAGCCGCTTCTAGATTAGTAGAGGCGGCTTTGTTGTAAGTTATTTGCTTTGTGCAAGTAAATCTCGATTTAACTCGAATACATTGACGCGGGGTTCTCCAAATATACCAAGCTGCCGCCCTTTCGTATGCTTGTCGATCAAGGAAAGCAGCAGCTGTTCGCTTAACCCGGTTGCTTTGGCGATGCGTGGTACTTGTGCTTTCGCAGCTTCCGGTGATAGGTCAGGATCAAAACCTGAACCAGACGTTGTTACAAGATCAGCAGGGATTTTATTCTGCAGAGAAGGATTTTCTTTTTTTATTGCATCTACCGTTTCCTTCATGCTTTTTATATAATCTGGAGAAGCTACGGCTGCATTCGTTGCAGCGGAAGCGGTCGGATCGTATTCAGCGGCAGAAGCGCGTGGATGAAACAGCTTAGGTGATGTAAAAGCTTGCGCTAACAATACAGAGCCTTTAACTTTTCCATTATCTTCAACTAAACTCCCCTGCGCTTGGAAGGGAAAAAGAATCTGTGCAACTTCTGTTGTAAGTAAGGGATACAGGAGGCCGCAGACAATCATGAAGAGAATGGAAGCTCGTATGGCAGTATATAACGATTTCATCATCATTCCTCCTCGTATAGTATGTTTAAGCCCCTCAAAATCACGAATTTCCAGTTGAATTCGAGAGACTATTAACCAAAAAACCAAGATATATTTTCCTCCCCTGTAACTGTAAAGAAGGGGAGGGGGACACCACGCACATCCAGATCATGGGACTGGACTTTTCATGATGTCTCTGGACAATGATTCTTAGGATCGTTCAGGGAAACTCTCTATCCTCCTGTAGCTTTGACTACTTCGTAAGTCTGTTTCCCTGGTACTCGTTTGTACTTCTAACCCGCAGGCTGTTCTCTCTGACAACCCATGCTGGAAGATAGCAGCTTCCAGGCAGCCCATGGACCAGAGTAAGTTCTCATACGCGA
>NZ_FNDE01000045.1 GCF_900099925.1 Aneurinibacillus thermoaerophilus
CTTGCTAGTGCCGCCTCTGCCTTTTTGATTTCCTCTGCATACTTGGAGGCATCTGCGCTTTTCTTCATCTGCTCTAATGCCCGTTCGGTGAGCTTGATTTGGTCGCGTAGATTGTCCATTCGTACATTCGCTAAATTGTACAATTGGCCTTCTAACGCTTGAATTTCCGCCTTTGTTTTCCCAAATCCAAGCAAAGACAATTCTCTTCGAGTGCGAGCGATAGATTTTTCGATCTTTGTAAATGTATGGTGCGCTTGAATAGCGTTAGTCGCTGCATTAAATTCTCGAAAGCTGGCGGTTGTTGCATTTAAGCGTTGCTGCATGTTGCGAAGAACTACAATAGGGGCACTGCTAATGTTCATTCTATTTAAATTTTGTACTTGTCTATACGTATGCTCTGCTGTTCTCCCTATCCTACGAAGAACATGAGAAGTACGGTCAACCGCATTAATCAAAACACTAGCGTTAAACACCATACTCATTTTTTCGCTCACCTCATCCCAATAAAAAAACACCCTCTATATTTAAGAGAGTGTTGAGTGTTTTCATAATAATATATTTTATTAATTATAATTAACCTCTGTATCAAACGGATCGGCAGTTATATATTCGGTGTTCTGACTTTCATTTTCAGATTCTACATAGTTTCTAATATCTAATATATTAGGGCCGATCCAATCAGCAATACAATAAATAGACACAATTAGAGCTGCAGCTTCTACGTAAAGCGTGCCGTTAATGATAACAGGTGGCTCATCCATTTCGATTTTTTCTCCGCCAATATAGGCTATTTTATTACCGACTTGAAATGTAGAAATGACTTCTCCATCAATGACAGTGAATGTCTTTGTCTTTGCATTCCACGTGCTTTTTACATCGAACATATCCAGAAACGATTTTGCCGGAAACATTAGCTCGTCACGGGCATAGATTAGCTTTTTAGGTAAATCAAATTCCTCACCTTCAAATGATAGTTGCACATGTGCAGTTTGGTAGATAGAAGATGTTTGTAATGGTTTGAGTTGAGCGGCTGCAGTCGGAAGCGCTACAACGAAAGACGAACAAATGATGCCAAGCGCTAAAAATATTTTTTTCATTTTCATTCACCCCTTTCCAAGATTTTAGAATAAATTTCCGTTTATTTCTATGATTTTAACTAAAATATTGGAAAGAAGAAGAGAACAACCTCTATAGGTCGTTCTCTTTCTCCCACGCTTCCCGCAGCAGTTCATACGCTATTTCTCGCATGCTGTGCGGCATATTAAGCGCATCTTGCCACGTTATTGCTCCTTTGCTCCATCTTCCGATTTCGAGGCATTCAATGAACCATTGCTGTTCTCGCCAGTATTGGCGTTTTCTTTCTTTTTTTCTTCGCTTTCCACCTCACTTAATTTTCGTTGAAATTCATCAAATTCTTTCCCAGTGAAGTTAGCAAAGGCTTGAAGAAGCGTTTTTTGATTCGTTGGTTTTTTTATTTCTTTGCCGTTAACTTGTTCTACGGAAAAAATAGCGTTAAGTTGTCCCATTTGAAAAGCAACAGAAGCTGGAATAGACTTGCTTTCCGCTGCTTCTTCACTCATAGATCCGGTTAGAAATGAGCTTATTAGGAAACTGTCAAATGCGGTTAATTCGCGTGTTTTGATAATTTTACCAGTAGAGAGTGTGATTTCTGCCATGTAATTCACAATCCTTTCTTTTACTTAATTCTTATATCCAAATTAAATACGGTCACGTCTCATCGCTTTTAGTTTCATTTTGAATTTCCGAGCATTATCCCCGCCATCACCGGACTTTTCAAACTCTACAATACGCACACCACCATCTGCTGTGTATTTGTATTTACGAACGGTTCCATCCAAGTATGTTTCCGTTGTAATGACCTCTAATTCAGGGATAAGAGTGTTATGACGGTGGGCCAGCTCCAATTCTTCGATTAGATCATCTGGCGTCGTATCTACAATTTCACCTTCAAGATCGATTTCCCACCCTTTCCAGATGGTGCGTGTGTGTTCATAAGGCTCACCAATGGGATGTTTGGTCTTTCTTTCGGTGATAGGTTTTTCGTCAAATTTTTCTGTCTCGATTGAAAAAGGTATAGTGGTACGAGCCCCAGATGGGCTGACTATTGTTTTTGTATACGAAATCTTTAAATCTTTACCTAGCAAGCCATCTTTTGCTGCCATGTTTTATTCCTCCTTCGCTTACATCGCGTCAGCCGCACTTAGCAAGCGAACGCGGATTTTATCGGCAATGTTATATAAATCAACCGTTAGATCTTCGATGAATTCATCTACGTTGCCGATTTTTTCAGGTGGTGTAAAAAATACTTGATAGTCTTGGATAATTTCTACCGTTTTTGCATCGTCAAAATACTTTCGTGTCACTGCTTCTACATCTTCCAGCACGTTTGGAGAGATATGTTTACTTCTGTATGGCGCTAGTATGATGTAGTAGTCTTTCTCGATTAGCGATGTCACACGACGGCGATATGTTTGTCGCAATCGCTTGTCTTTTGACAACGTATAATCACTACGTAAACCATATCTTAACTGGCCATCGGCATCGACGATTTGGCTCATGCATACGACATTAGATTTGGTCAAAAGCTCAACATCCTCGTCACTGATAGGAACATCTAGGGACTCGATATCAGCAAATGTAAAGCCGGCAGTTCCATCCTGAACAGGCGTAAGGATGTGTGCAATGCAGTCACACACTGCTACTGGTACATACCATCCTTTTGATTTGCTCTTGGCGTGACCAATTGATAAATGAGCGAATTCCGTATCATATGTTTCGCGCTTGACAGCAGCTGCAGAAGGACTTGTATTTAAGGCGGTTGGTAAATATGCGAAGGCATTTTTCTTCTCCGCTGTCTTAATTAGCTCTTCATTAAAGGCATCAGAAACAAAGATATCAGATGTGATATCTGTTACCTCCATAGAGGTTTTCATAAGCTCCAATCCAGTTTTATTTCCCGTATTTGAATCAAATCCACCTTTATAAAGACTGGTCAAAGCGGACGTCGTTGTTGGGATTGTGCCGTCCGATCCACCTGCTAGTTTGGTAGCTTCGATAACAGCTGGGATGTTGTTGGGCGCTTCTGTTTTACTATTTGCATTTTCTGCTTCAAATTCTGGCGAAAGTTTGTTAATTGCATCAACTGCTTCTTGCACGGAAGATAGATTACTGTAAATTTCCGGCTTCATATTAGGAACCGTTAAAGTAATGGTAAACGTACCAGAAATATCCCCGTCCGTCACTTTCACAGTGCAATCATTACCGATTTCACCCAAGTCTTTTTTACGAATAATTAATGTGTCTTGCGCCTCTGCTGCCCTGTCCTTCAACGTAATACTAGCTTTTGCCGCCCCGTTTCCACGGAGATTTACTAAAATAAGCTTTTGAACTCCGCGCTTAAGTGCGGCATAAGCAGCACGGGACCCAGTGTATTTTTCAATGAAATCCCCCATTTTTTGCTTAAACTCTTTCTCGCCTACAACCGTATGAACCTCATACGGCGAACCTTTCTGGAAGTATCCAATAATTCCCATTACCTTTTGAGAAACACCAAGCGGTTTCTCAGGAACTTCTGGCACCTGTTCTTCAAAATAAATATCTAGTGTTTCAAAATCATCTGCTGTTTGACCGCCTCGTAAAACTGGCATAGTATGCCCCCCTTATTTAGAAAGTTATAAGAAAAAGACACCCCTGATTTTTAGGGTGTCTCTCACTTAAATATGGATGGGTCTTGATGAATAACCCAGCTTCCATTGCCGTTGCTTTCGCTAAGCGGTGGAAGTAGTTCTTCCGCTTCTAGTAATTTTCCGCGGATTTGTACTGTGTTTTTAACCGAATACAGCCGCTTCCCGTGTTGCTCAAAACGTTCACTCATCGTTTTAATATGAACTGCTTCACCTGGAACCGGGTCGTCGACGGTAAGGAAACGGACATGCCTGCTGATTTTTTTCATTACATACAGTTCCCATTCACGCAGGAAGGGAATAGGATTAATGGCCATTCCTTCACCGTTATCCCCGTCGTCCATGAAAAGAGCGACCGTGCATGTTAGCGTGTATCGCCCAGTTTCATACCAAGCGTAATGTTTACCCTCGTGCTCGGTGCGGGTGTATTCTTCATGCTTGTCTATCATTTTTTTAATAGGAGTGGTCACTTTTCGAATGCCCACACAAGGGAACGGACCTGCCCGCACAGCTTCAACATCATATTCAAATACTGTTCGCGGAGGGGCGGAGAGCCGAGGAAAAGAATGAATGATATCTCGCAATGTCGCATACGAGATTTCAATTTCATTACGAACTATCATAAATTTCTCATTCTCCTGGTAATGGCTTCACGTATATCATTTTCAAGGTGGGCTTCGACTTCTTCCACCAGTGCTGGCCGTAAATATGGACGTTCAGGAATGCCCCTGTCCTCGTCCCCATATTCATGCGTAGCAGCATATATCATAGGACTTCCGACTTCTGATTCCAATTGAGCACGACGGGTTTCAAGGGTTATACTTCCCTGTAAAAGACCGTCATCTTTCAACGGTGCATCCGCGTCAGTTCCGGTTGCTTTGGCTTTCGGATTGTTGAATTTACGTTGTACCGTTTCATCTTTCAGAATGGCCCAGCCTTCTTGATAGCTGCCCAATCGCCCTTTCGCATTTGTCATAACGCGTACTGCTGTTTTATGAACCCCGTCCGCCATGCCTTCATGAAGCGGCTCGGACATTGCATAAAACTTTTGTGCAATATCACTCAGATTGAACATTACCATCCGCCCTTTCCGCTTCTGCTAAATAGCAGACGATTTCACCAAATGCCCGCCTTGGATTTATCGTCTCTATGTGATAGCGCCGCCCCTGGTACTCTATCAAGGACGTTTCTTGTATTTGTGTATCTGCAGGAAGAAGGAATTTAATTTCGCCAGTGGAAATATCCCCAGCCATTTCTGCTAATGCCTGATACGTCCACCCGCGAGCAGAGCCTAGTAACTTATGCTCGGCGCGACGCTCAATGATAATTTGTTCTACATTATTGGGAGTGTAGGAAATCACTTCGCCTAATTTGTTATATACAGGATTGGATTCCCTGATCAAAAAAGCAATTGTTCCATGCTCCGTGAATATTTTTTGTAAATCAGATTTGATTTTTTGCAGAAGCACGGGCATCACCCAAATGTCATAAACGCCGAAGGATATGTTTCCTCCTTCGGAGTAGCTATCCTAGCATTGTATTGCTTTTCAAGCTGATCCGCCGCTTTAAGAATTTGTCCTATCGCTTCTGACAGATTTTCTGTGTTCACTCTTACTACATCTTCAAGATCGTATGAGATGTAGTCTTGGAGCATTTTCGGGTCACCTACGATAGCACGTAGTGCCATGGAAGAAGCCAACCATACAATAGCTGGCTCATCAAACACCGGAATAGTTTCTGGCGTATGAAGCGCATCGTAATAGTATGTGATAACCCCAGGCATGGATGGTGCAGATGCTAAATAAAGATTTTTGCCAAAGATTCGGTGCGCTTGCGGGAATGTTTCCATTTGGATAAAATCCGTCGGTAATTCGTAATCCACTTTTTCAGGAATTAGCGTGAGCATACCTGGTTTCCCTTTTAACGGCCGCCAGCGGCTATAATCATGCACCGCCCGCATCACAAACGTTTCTAACTCATCCGGAACGGCGGGAGAGGTTTCCGTTGCCGGTACCTCCCGCGCAAATACATAAGGTTCTTTTGTGTCCCGGATTTGGCTGCGTACCTGCTCAATTAAATTAGCCAGCGACACGTTTCTTTGCCTCCTCTACATAGAAGGCGTACAGTGTTGATTTGTTCTTGTCGTGGCCGGAGAAGTCAACGCCCCATTCGGTTAGTTGCTTTTTCATTTCTTCCACTGTGATATCCTTTTCCCTAGGAATGACGAATTGGTTTTCCGCTTCCGGATTATCAGTTGTCACAAATTCATGTTCTGGAACGTCATAAAACGTACCAGGAGAAATGAGCCGACCATCAACGATGATCGGCCCGTTTTCTACAGGATTAAATCTTTGTGTCATGATTTACGCCTCCCTTAGTTTTGGCTGCGGTAGAAACGGACTGTACGGAATGCTTGCTTTTGTGGAGTTAATGCGGCGTCATTCAGGAAGTAGTAGATTTCATCCCCGCCTGTTAGTTCGCCATTTTCATCGCGAGTAGGATACGGCCCTTTCATTGTCAAGCTTGTTTCAACCCCGTATTTTGTTGCCATGCGGCGGCCCAACAGTAAACGAGTATCTCCGCCAACCCACGGCTCATTATGTTCGTAAGCATCGATATTTTTAATCTTGCCGACATAACCTTGTGGTTGCAGCTCTGTTCCGGCAATGCCCAGCATGTTTTTGAATACTTCCGCTTGTGAGATTTCATTGCTGATCGTTTCGCTCATGGTCATAAAGTTCGGTGTAAAGAAGCGAGGCTCCGCACTCATAAGAGCCTTCTGTGCGCCGATGATATGAACGAGATTTGTAAAGTGTTTCTCTTTTTCAACACCATTAGGCGGCGTAAGATCAAAGAGAACCACATTTGTTACAAAGCTGTAGTCTACTGTAACCGCGCCAGCTGGAAGCGGATTAGCCAGTTCAATCACGCCATTTTCGTAATCAATAAAAGCCCCTGTCAGATCGATAGTGGTGCCGTCTACTTTTACAATGATTTCATTGTATGTTTTTGTAACTTCGCCGCTGTCTGTCAACTCGGTACGAGTACGCGGGCGCACAATTGGAATATATTTGTTCGGGTTGCCAGCAGTACCACCACGCAACAGCGTGATTTTCGTGCGATCACCACTCACATCCGGCGTTTCATTGGTTACGCGTTGGCAATTGTACTCATCAGAAGCTCGTAGCATTTCATCATGCAGATCAAGCGATACCTCACGACGCAGATCCCCGCCCATATAGTATGAAAGGCGGCCAAGTGCATCATAGTTAAGTCCGCCAGAACGCGGGAAGGTTTGTGCTTCCAGTGAAATTTCACCGGCAATCTTACGTGCTGCTGCTACCGCGCGGATATACGCCAAGCCCAGTTTACCTTTTGCCATTGGTTTAAATTCACCTACACGGGTTGGACGTGTATTTGAACGGCTGTAAGATTCAATAGGAATATCAACGTACTTTCCTTCAAAAGGGATCATTTCTACAAACTGCATGGCGCTCATGGTCTGGAACATTTGTTCAATGATTGTACGGTGCAGTGCTACGCTGCTCAGTACAGATTGTGTGGATGTTCCAGTTGCCATATTATCGGCAAAAGCTTGCAACTGTGCGGCATGACGCCTGTCAAATTCTCTTAAAATTGCATCCACATACGGCTTGTTTAATTTGACAAGATTCTCGTCACGGAAGCCCTCAAACGCACGGTAGGCATCCTGAGCCGCTTCATTTACCTTGTCTGTGAATTCTTTCCATCCTTGATTTTCGCCAACTTGAATATTTGTGGTTGCCCGTTTTTGGTCGTTCATAGCCTGATTAATATCAAATCCTAAAATGGCTAACTTTTCCGCTGGCACCAACTGCAACGCGAACTCATATGCATCGTTGAAAGTTTTTTGTGCAGTTTCCAGATTGGTAGTGTCTACCCGCTGGCGGATGCCTTCACGCATATGAGGCGGCAGCTTCTCCAGCTTGTCTTTTACTTCGTCGCTGTCCAGAAATGCAAGCGCTTCTTCTTTTGCTTTACGCTCTTTTTCTGCATCTTCCATAGCTTGAAGTCTTTCCTGCGCTGTTGCAGCCGCACGAGAACCGAGGATTGCATCGCACATAGCTGCATATTCCGGTTTATTCTTTTTGATTTTTTGCAGCTCGCTGTCTGTCATTTGCATTAATTCTTCGAATGTGAACTTCACTTTGTTTTCCCCCTTTGGATTATTTTGGCTATCTGTGAAGCCGATTTTTCCTTGCCCTTTCTTTTGTTCAAGCGCCGCTTCGTCTTCCAGAACTTCTTGCAGTTCTTTGATTTGGTACAAGCGGCTGTAATAGGCAGAATTGAATGCTAAGCGGTCTACTTCATCCAATTCAGCGGCCGCGACTTCATTTTTAATCATGACTAAATCACTGAGCTTCTCCGCTTCCTTAATCTTTTTCAGATAAGGATCAACTGCATCGGAGAAGTTTTGAGCACAGCTCTGACTGTCAACAAAGCAGTTTTTAGCGTTGAATGCGGCTAGTACCGCCGCCCGTTCCACTTCGGTCATAGGAATGGTTGCGGCTTTCTTTCGAATTTCACGCAGTTCCTTCCATGTTTCTGCCGCTTCAATTTCTTCGAGAATAGACTCAATTTCATCTGTAAAAGTCTGTGTCTCGTTCTCTTTTTTCTGCGCCGATTCCGCTAGCATACTTTCAATTTGGCTGTCTGTCAGCGGAATGACACTTCCTAATGTGTTTGGTAACGCGGGGTCAAACAGCATATCAAAACCAAAGAGATCAATGAATGTAGCGACTGTAACTTCTTCACCGTTATAACGGGCAACCTTACCTTTTCCACCGGCACGCATTGAGCAGCCGATCTGGCCTTCGGCATCAAGAATGGCTTGCAAGTCTTTCCCCTTCTGTGTGTCCAACACCTGAAAATCAAAATAGACATTCCCCTCTGCATCAGGAAGGTGAATGTCTACGATTTTAATAACCTGATTTTCAATTGCTGAACGCCATCCTAATGTGCCATCCGCTCTTGTATAAGCTTGCGGATGTCCAGCTTCCCCCATCGCCCCCTTTCGTTTCTGCTTCCAATCGTTAATGGCATCTGTCATGACTTGACGCGGGTAAATCCGCTTGTTGCCATTCACGACATCAACCTTTGTACCAAGCATGCGGTATGTTTTCTTACCAGGGATAAACCCTACACCGCCGCTGTCTACAAGAGCCACATTCGCTACTACGTTATCGATAAACGGGCTGCATGCGTCTGCTGTTTGTTCTTCGCCTTCCTGGTTATCCAGAAAGAGAATCATTTTCTCTTTCATGAATGTTTTACACTCCTTTCTTTTTGACAATAAAAAAGCAACGCTATTTAATGATAGAGCGTCGCTACTTTTGATCTTTAAACTTTGGTACCTTCACACAACGGCAACGCGGATGCGCTGGCAGTTCCGGGGCGGTTTCTTTTGTGTACGTCTGCCCGATAAACTTTTTACATTTCTTACAAGTTCGCTCGTCCTTTGTAACCAGCACTTCGAATTCTTCTAGGTCTTCTACTTCGTCATAAATTCGATCGGCCGCGCGGTTGTAAGCCCACATTGATTCAGTACGAGCAATCATTTCTGCACGGTTATGGTATGCATTAGCATAAACCTCACCCAGTGCTTCATGAATCAGTTTGATAAGCTCTTTTTTGCTTCCAGAAAGGTATCCCTTTCCTAATGCTTCCCTGATGGCTTCCCGGGTAGTTTCATCGATGTTGACAATACGTTTTGAAGAATGAGTGAGCAAATCTTCAAGAATATCCTCTTTAAACAGGCCAAACTTAATGCCGACCGTAGCCGCCGCCAGCTGACCGCCAATCTCACCGGATGCCACATACACATAAGAAAGCTCAGCCGCGTATGTTTCCTGGTCCTGCTGTTGTACTTCAGTTACAGCTTCAAGGAAAGCGGCGATTTCTTCTTCTGTGAGATAAACCTCTTGCTTCTCACCATCTTCCGCATCAAGCATGACCGAACTCAGCGAGATTTCAATCTGCATGACCGCTTCTTCTTCGCGGGCGAAACGCTGCTGCCAGATTTTCAGCGTCTTTTTTTCGATTTTATCCATGCCTTTTAGGTGCGGCGGATCTTCTTCTCCTTCCTCGTCTGCATCCACAAACGCTCTATAACCTCCGCTTTTCCCGTTAAAAAGAGAATCAGCTATTTCATTACCCTTGCTTTTTGACGCGCCAGAAGCCTGCTTTTCGTCCTCTAACGCTTGCAGGATAAGCTCAGGGTCTTCTACATTAAAGATGTGAGCAATGTTAATAACAGAAGTTCTGTGGTCGAGCACACCAGCTTCCCGGGCTTTTATTGTCCGGTCAATTACATCGCTTGGTGATTCAGTACGTAGCGGCTGGAACGTAATGTCATAAGTCAACCCTGTCGCTTCCACATCGATGCCATGAAGCAGCAGTTCAAAATCAATAATGGCTCGCAGTCCGCTAAATGGACCACCATCGCCGTATTCCAGCAAGTGGCGAATGTCCTCGATGGTGTCGTAATACTCTTCTTTCTGATCATCTAGAACGTCTCGATTGATATCCTCCGCATGCCCGACAAGACCTTTCGGAATGATAGTGCCGGTGTTTTGCTTATCATAGAGGTATTTCACATCGGCGATTTTGTCCAGATTCCCATCGCCTTCAAGGTTTTTAACATCACCCATACCGTTGTGATAATAGTCGGTGGTCGGTACGTATTTTCCGTTAATGATAAGGTCTTTGTGCTCCTGTTTATATTTCTCAACCACTTTCGGATCACCTGGATTATCCTTGCTGCCGATGCTGTGGACCCGGCGAAGCGGCGCCCGCGTTTTCCGGCGTACTACCATATCATCATCAGCAGTTCCATTTTGCCGTGACAGCTTGCGAATGGCTTTATACTGACTATTTCCATACAGGCCGCCACGATACTTCCAGCGAATATGATTGATAGCCCAAAGCGGAAAGTGCCGGACCGCATTATCAGGAATCACCGTGGCATAATACATGCCCTTTTGCGGGTCAATCTCTGAAAAGGCGCGGTTGATATCGATGAACTGCCCGAACTGGTCTTCATTCCGCTTCATAATCATAGCCGGAACCCAACGGATAGAACCGATACGCACCTCATCCGCTACCCTTTCAACCATGATATTTAAGAATAAATCTCCGTCACTTATCATGCGTGATATCCATAAAACCGCATTTGCGTCGATTTTACAGCGTGTGGAGAATCGATCGATAATCCCTTGTGCGCGGTTAGCAAGATCACTTCCGCGTCCCGGCTTTTTCCCTGTTTTAGTCGCTATACGCTTTTGGTGCTTACCGCTACCAGTGACGGTAATAAAAATACCCCCGCGCACGGCTTTCCGAGCAATCCGGGAGTTTGTTTCGTCGATGAGTGGGTCGCTTTCCAGCATATTTTCTACATCACGCAATACAGCCCGACGGTCGTTTTCTACCTGCATCATTTTGTACAAGTAGTATGTTTCATCGACCATTTCGCTACTGTGCGTGATGGGCGTTTGGTTTTCCGGCACCTGTGTTTCTGTTTGGATCGCTTCATTTGGCGAACCTCTCCGCCAGAAAGATGAAATTCGTTCTAATAATCCCACGTTCTCACCCCCTTCTTTTAGTAACTTCCAGCGATATCCGCCATGCTCATGCGTGAGGATTCAACTACAATTTCTACGGAGTAATTCTCAAGCTTATTCAGAGCTTGTGTACCAGCATCCACCTGGTCATCATTAGCTCCATTAGGGAATGCTGCATACTCTTCAACAAAATCATGTATCCAGGGTGCAATGCTAGAATCAGGAAGGAACACATTTCCGGATTCGATCGATGGTGAAACCGCTTGTGCTCTTACGATTTTCCCACCATCCGGGTTCACAGGAATCAACCCCGCTATCTCTCTCTTTAAAGTCGCGATAACCGCAGGTCCGTTTGCTTTATCTTCTACATATTTAGCATGAGCTTCTGGCCATTTTGCAGATAAAGATCGGATAGCTTCAATAGTCGCAGGAAAACTCATCTTATCCCGTACCTGATCGAGTAAGTATTTATCAGCCCCGATGCGCCCCCATACTTGCCCGACAACATAATCACTGTCGTTATTATCTTTGAATGTGCAATCCCAAGACTGAATAACCTCGTCGAACCGTGACGGCATGACTTTGTAATATTTCCACCAATCGCGTTTGAAAATTTGCCCCTCATCTGGTGCTGGACGCTGCTGATAAAGCGAAATCCAAAGACGAGTACCAACAGCCTTTTTCATTTCTCCATATTCATGCGGAGGGAAACGTTCTGGCCATAATACTTCTCCAGGTTCCCGCCCTAGTGCGTCATCTTCTTCTGCTACTGCCGGTAAGGAAACAACCTCCCAATGTTCACCGGTACCCTCCTTCATCTCCTTTAACAATCGACCAGCTAAATCATCCTCATGCCAGCGTGTCATAACGAGGATAATCGCACCACCCGGAGCTAAACGAGTACGCAGCGTAGATCGATACCAATCCCATACCGTTTCCCGTATGGTTTTACTCGCAGCATCCTGCCAGTTTTTAAACGGGTCATCTATAATCGCTACATGTGCACCACGACCGGTAATAGGGCCGCCTACACCAGCTGCTGTAAATCCGCCGCGCGTCCCTTCGATTCCCCATCGACCAACTGCTCCGCTATCTTTAGCTACCTGGACGCCCCATAATCGCATACCCCACTCTTTCAACGTGTTTCGGGCAATACGAGAGAAGTCGTATGCCAGATCTGCTGAATAAGAGGAGATAATAACTTCCTTATCCGGATTTCGACCAAGAAAATAGGAAGGGAATTTCTTGGAAACTACCTCCGACTTCCCGTGCCGTGGTGGCATAAATACCATTAAGCGCCGGATTTCCCCGCGTTCTACCGCTTCAAGCTTTTCACAAAGGTATTCCAGATGCCGGGCTGACTTCCACATACCATCACTTTCATATTCAAGAAAAGAGACTAAACGTTGCCCAGCCATATACTCCGCTTCCTCTTCAAGAAGTCGTAAGTATTCAATTTCTTCGCTTTCGCTCAAGGGCATCGATTCTTGCTCTCCTTTCTTCTGGTGACATGGTAGAAGCTTTATCCTTGTTGTTGCCAACTATTTTCGCTTTCTCAAGCTCAAACTTTTCTTTTGCCAGTTTAAGTTTTTCTTGCTCAACATCTATACTCTGTTGCATCTTAGTCAGCTGCAGACGGCGATGATCATCTTCTCCACTAAGAGTAAGATAATCCTTAATGAGCCCACGCAGTTCAGACATGGCCCGAGCATAAGAATTAAGCGCTTTTGCTTGCTTATCCCAAGCATGCTGGTACTCGTATTCAATTTCCTCGACTAAACCAGCGCCACCACCGGATTCACCATCATCCGAGCTGCCGCCTGATGGAACCATGCCCTTAAGCTTTTTGATAACTCGCGTTTCATCTTCCTTATCCTGTACAAAAAGAATTTGCTGGGATCGGATGATGTTTGTATGCTTAATGACGATTGCATCCCAAAGCATTTCTAACGGTCCGCGTTCATTAATAGCTTCCATTAATTCCTGTGTATCCTCATCATCCGGAAGGAACTTACGGAATAGGCCGTGTGTTACAGCGTGATCATTTCGCAATGGCGCTCCGCCGCTGTTTCCGACTGCGTGTTGGTTTCCTTTTTTAGCTCCACCACGATTATTTAGAGCGTTTTTATTATTTAAGGGAGCCCCACCTTTATTCGGAGTACTCCGTTCTTTTTTTGGAGTACTCCGTTTATCTGATTGGAGTACTCCATTGAACTCTTCTGTTTCACCAGCTAATTTTTGTTTCCATTTGTCTTTTGACTTCCATCCCCCAATAGTCTTTTCTGGGACATTTAATTGTTCCGCAATAGCACGATTTGTAATTTCGCCATTATGCTGCTTATAGATTTCAAACGCTTCATCCCTTCTAGGGTCCCTTTGTTTAGCCACTACTCATACACCTCACCTCCAATGCTATATATAAAGGAAGGAAAAAATAAAAAGCCGCTACATTTTAGCGACTTAATTCACGTTCTTGCAGTTCTCGATATAAAGCACTTCGACTTACACGAGTTATTTCACATATTTGTTTTACGGTATACTTTCCTGTTTGGTAGAGCTCGATAGCATGATTCATACCAGGATGTTTCTCGCCATATTTTCTCGGCCTTCCTTTGTATTTGCCAGCTTCTTTTGCCAATGCAATTCCTTCAGCTTGGCGCTGTTTTATTAGATCGCGTTCCAATTGAGCCACCCCGGCCATCACCGTCAAAAGAAAAGCTGAATACGGATTGTCACTCGTTGTATCAAGCCAGGTGTCTTTTATCGATTTAAGTGAAGCACCTTTTGATTTGATGATGTCAACTAATTCGAATAAATCGCGACTAGAACGACTGATCCGCGTTAAGTCGCTGACAATCACAATATCACCTGGCTTCAAGTCATCGAGCAACTTTTGTAATTGTGGACGATCTACTGTAGCCCCGCTTAATTTTTCCTCTAAGATAATTTCGCATCCCGCTTCTTTCAATTGCTTCACCTGCCTTGCAGCATTTTGTTCAGCAGTTGATACCCGAGCGTACCCATAAATCATTTTTATCCCTCCATACCCCTATTTTTCTCTAATTATACCTTTTGTTTTTGGGATATGTAAATGGGACTGTACAAACCCTTGATTTACCGTCGTCTTGTTTTCGTCCCAATAAAGTAGACTCTAATGGGATAGAAAACTGTAATAAAATGGGTTGAGTTGAGTTGTTTTGTAAAATTTGGTTGTCAGAGCAAAAGAAAAAGCCACTCCAAAGAAGTGACTTACACTTGTGTTTTGTTCAATCTTTTGCATAGATTATGTTCCATACCCCGCTTCACGTCCGGAACATCGTCAGCATCGCCCGCTAGATGCTACCCCAACAAGATATATTATTCCCATTATTAGGAATGATATTCCAATGATGATCGTCTTAATTAATATACTCACTGGCATAAGAAAAAGCCACTCCGGAGAGCAGCTTTTCTAGTTTATTCGTATATAATAACCTGGACCTTATCTTTGCCGTACATCTTCATCACCTTTCGCTTAGTTCCCTTGCTAAGAAGTATTTGAGCCAGTTGTTCTTCACTCATTTTCAACCTTCTAACCAACTCAATACGACCTTGCTTTTCTCTAACAAATTCAACAAGTTTCATAATACATATACCTCCTATTTTGGATTAATACTCAGGATTCCCTGGCAAATCCATTATAAGGAGGCCGATCGGTCATTCTAACAAATCTACGGAAGGTAATTCTACTGATCCAAGTCTACATCTTCAAGACTTGTCCAGTATTCTTCTCCGGTATCTTCCTCTCGTACTCGTACATCAACTGATTTAACTCCGCCCATATGGTATTCTTTAGCATCAATGACTTCTATTTGTCGTGTTATGCTGCCAGTAGCCCCGATTAAATCCTCACGTTTTACCGCTTTGTTTTCAGACATGTTTATTCTCCTTCCTTTTAAAACAAATTTAACGATACATTTACTCGATTTATTTTCTTTAAATGCGTTATACGGGCTTGTACAACCAAAATATTATGCCCTTTTCCGCTTAGCCCACCGCTCTTCAAATTCTTTCATCCGTTCTCTCGTTTCTTGGCGCCGCTTTTGGTTCTGTTCCGCCATTTGCTTAAATTCTCTTTCTCCCTTTCTCCATTCTTTCCAAGCCTTACGGAATATCAGAAAGAAAACAACCGCCCCAATTATAGATAGGACGGTATATACGACGATATATGCTGTTATAGCTGTACCGATAGCATATAGGATACTCATGTGAGTACCTCCTTTTCACGGTCGATAAGTGCCGTAATACCTCGCTTTTCAAGCAACTGATGAATGAACAACCGGCCTTTCTGCGTCCATTTTGTATGTAGCGCCGTTCCCTGGGAGCCATCGGATTTTTGATATGTCTGTGTTGTTGATTTTGTATAGCCTTGTTCAGCATGCTTCTGATACAACAGCCATTGGCCGTTCATTTTAAATTGTACTCCTTCTTCTTTAAGGATACGGTTAAGCTTATTGCCGCTTAATCCGTAGTCTTTGGCGATCTGACTGATATTGAGCAAGTCTTTGGATTGCAGGATTGTATCGTAGTATGTTACTTTCGGTTCGCATTCTGCTAGGCGTTGCTGCAGCATGAGTTTTTCTTGTTGCTCTTCTATCCAGCGTTTGGCGCGTTCGATCGGGTCCTCGATTTCATAGGAAGGACGAACAACGACTTTACCGCGCCGGATATTTTTTAGCAGCTCTGTTACTTGCCGCTGGAACTGTACCGCTTTCGGTAAGTCGCTGGCCATCAGGAACATGTACAGACCGTTTTCATTGATGATAGTAACTTCTTGCATTCCCCCAGGTGTCGTCAATTTGGTGACACCTTGAAAACCTTCGAATTTATCAGGGTTACGATTTAGAATTTTGCTGGCATATTTTCGTGGCTCAGATGCGCCGATGGCCACCGCTACTTCTTTTGGAATGAACCATGCTTCCTGTTGGCTGTCCCAATCCGTTCCATCCTGATTTAATACTCTTACCTCATGTCCTTCAAATTTGATTAAGTCCATATATGTTCCGCTCCTTCCTGTGTGTTTAGACAAAATAAAAAGATGCCGCTTTATAACGACATCTGTTTTCAATTCAATTTTCATGATGTTTTCATGAAATGATAAAAGTTTCATCATAACTTTTGGGTATTATAAAGGCGTTGTAACTCACGACTGCATCCCTTTATCCCACTTTTTAAAAACCTAACCACTGTGTTATCCCCTCTGGCTTCAGAGGGGTTTTTTGTTGATTTGTCCATCGTTCATGTCGTAGCCGCCTGTCAGTTCAGGGGGATGCTGTGATCCAATTCTTACGCTACGACATCAACGATAGGCCGGAGTTGCAAGACGGATCTTTTATTTCCTCTCCGGCTATCTGTTGCACTCTTTTTCCTCAAATACAAGCAAGTAGGATATTTTTTACTGATTGCGCGCAATAGCAGCATTAGCCCACATCATAACTTCTTCGAGTTTTGTCATAGCGACTGAACGTTCACGAGATTGAGGGCAAAGCAGTTCGATTTCGTAAGCTAATTCCTTACATAATGCGCGTACCTTGTCATGGCGCTCGCCTTTATCGCCTGTTGCAGCATGATACTTAAAGTTGTTTTCAATTACCGGATTCATCATTCCACCGCCTTTCTTCTTTATGCGCCCCGCTCCCTCCGCCGGTTCTTTGACGCATTATCCCGCCCAACTAAAAAACCGGTAATCACTGTGTGAAAACCGGATTCCCATTGTACAACCTGGTACATGGACAAAAGAAAAAGCCGCTTATTAGCGACGGTATCTATCACGATAATATTCATCTACAGATTCCGCACCAGTTGTAAATCCGCAACACCAAACAACAAAAATGATCGGGATCAACCACCATGCATTAATCATGTTTTTCACCGCCCAAATAAATAGCTGGTCATCGCATTACGATATCCGGCTTTCTCCTTCTACTACTTGGTAGATGAGCTAACAATTTCACAAAAAATAAATCATTCCATAAGACAAGCTTTACATGCATGAGCTATGATAAATCTTGTGGATGATGTTAAGTCTCTACCTTCTTTAAACCCCTTGCTTCATGTGTCCTTTTGAATTCTATAGCCCTAAGCCTTTATTTGGTGCTATTTATATAGCACCTTTCTTTTTACCCCTTATATTCCGTTTCTTCTGTTCCCACCGTTGCTTTTCTCGTTCACGGTAAGCTATTACGCTGTCTTCCCATTCTGATTGAGGATGAGGCATAGTTATATGTAGATGACGTACAGATAATTGTTTCTCCATGGAATAATCCACCACACTTTCTATGTAACCAAAGGATTGATTTGATTCTTGCAATGAATTCGAGCAATCTATCCTCTCCTTTGTCGTTTGTTGGAGATATGTATCAGAAAGTGACGAACGATTATTACCCTATATTTATATTGAAAATAGTAGAATTATATATGAATTGATAGGCTTGCAAAGTTCTTCTAAAGTTCCCTTATTTGGTGTAGGCATTGTCCTGCACCTCTTTTTTATTCCTCATCTTCATCCCTTTCTGTTTTCCCGCAATCCGGGCAAAACTCTTCATCGCAACATGGACACTTAACAAAGAACTCCATACAATCGGTGCAATCGTACATTTCTTTTCACCCTTTCGTTTTTCTACCAACGAAAAAAGCGCAGCTATATAAGCTACGCTCCTTTGGTTGATACCTCGATATGATTAAGTTTCGAGTTTTTTATTTGAAATGTCTATTTCGGAGAAGTACTACCGCCTCTAAAAAATCTAATGCGGCTATCGGGTGTAAAGGCGCCACAAACCTCATAAGGACTGGTCAGTATATGATACTTAGAACATATTTTTAAATTTACGTGTTTTAAACAATTACCACACCTTTTTCTTTTACTATCAGAAGGCTTAACTCCGTAAATCTTTTTATAAGTTTCTCTTTGAGCATCCCCTATTCTCTTTAATTTACCGTCTGATTTTTTCTTTGATCTTCCCATTACACCCCTCCTTTGCCAAATATAGTTTAACAAAAGGAACGTATTACCTGCAAAGAGGAAGATAATGGTTCAAAACGTCAGTTTTATAGGTTTGTAGAGTTTTTTTTGTTTTCCGTGACTTATATGTAAATTTCTTGTTATGATTAAAGATTGGGGTATTTTTATCTCTCTATATATAGGTGGCATTTGGTTGACAAGAAAAAACCTCTACCCGCATTGGCGGAAGAGGCCTTCTTGTAATTGCTTTGCTATTTTCTTTTCAGCTCGATGAATCGTTGTTTTTACGGTTCCAGGAGATATAAGCAAATATTGAGCAATCTGGTCATGCGTTAACCCACTGCCCCGTGACATCAAATAAATCTCTTTTTCTCTTGCTGTAAGAGTGCTCATTGCATATTCAAGTCTTTGTTTATCATCTAAGGTAATGGTATCTTCCTTTTTATGTCCGATCATTTCATATGGGTCATAGGGGATACTGCGGCAGTAACGTTGAAGCAGAATAGGATCGGTAAGTTTTTCTTTTTGGTAAGCTGCCAGTCGCTCTACGCCACGTCTGTTCCCTGGACGACGACCACTTTTCATCCAGTCAAGAGCAAACTGCAAGTCACTTATCATGCCGCCGATAAGAGAGCCTTCTGCCTTTTTCTGTTCTTCGTCCATGCTTTCGCGCAACTTACGCAATTGATTAATCGCTTTTGAATATTCCTTTTTTAGCTGCTCCACTGTAGAATCCCCCTTTATATTATTCAGAATGCCTTATTTGTCTGATAGCTCCGCGCCGTCGCGTATATGCCGGACCACGCATCATCCGCTCGAATTCTTTCCGCTCCCTTTGCCTATTGGTGATTATCGTTACTGTTGGCAGGTCATCTTTTAATCTTTCTTTCACCGGTTTCCGCCCCGCCTGGCGCATCTTGTTAAGCTGCTTTTGTGTTTCTTTATCCAAGTAGTCACTGAATCGTGGTGACATACTATCTCCCTGCCTTTCTTGGAAAGAATGATGCGAGCTGTCCGCCACAGATTTTGAGAATGCAATTTTTCTTAATACCTACCGACACCTCATAAATTCCATCCTGAAGGCGAAGATCAGGATTATTTGTCAGCTCCTTATCGACCTTTACAGCGCCTTGAAAAACCATCCTCCGTGCTTCCCCATGCGTTGGACACATTCCAGTCTGAGTAAGTACAGCAAGAATGTTCATGATATATTCCCCTCCTCTTGGTAAATAAAAAAGAGGACACCAACCAATAAGCTCTAAACAGCTATATAAAAGCTGTAAAGAAGCTTGAAAAGTTGATGCCCCCAGGTTGTTCCTGCTTTGGGACGTTTCTATTTTGTTCTTTTTCCCGGGATGGTTACCGAAACTTCCACTTTAAACTTGTCCAATCGATTATTATGAATAGCAGCTGTTAACTCCCCGTATTTAGGAAGCTCAGCTTCGTATAGCACGCCGTTTTTAATGAGCAGAAGGCGATCTTTCTGATTTACGTCTGCCAGTTCTACTGTTGCTGTTTCAGCGTCAAGAATGTTTGCAATCTCTTTGAATTCAATGGACATTTCACGTTCCCCCGCTCTATATGGTATAATTTTCTTATCTAGTATGCGCAGGGTTTTCCCTCCCTTTGGCCGGAATCCAGGGGGAGGGAATTTTTTTGCAACCTTTTCCTTATCTATTTCGTAATGAAGAGTGTTAGGTTAATCTCCTCTGATTATTTACCCCTTTCTGTTGCTGTATGGGACATTCATGACCGGATATACGGCCTTTTCCTTCACATATGCTGCATGGTTCTCTCTTTGTTTCCAAGTTGTTTCTCCCTTTCTCTGTTGTCTTTCTTTTCTTGGGCTAATCTTTCAACCGTTTCACGTATAGCTTTTGCTCTCTTAGGTCCAATACCAGGAGTGCGCCGTAGCGCTTCCTCCCAGTAGTCGCATGCTCTGTTCATGCCGAACCGTACACCTTCCAGCTTTGCTTTTTCTAGCTTCTTTTGAAGGCTCAATTTATCTTCACCCCCGACCGATTAAAGATGACAACCATACTCGGAAACGGTGCTGAATTCTTTGAATCCCCGAATTTCAATCTACCTTTTATAAATCGAATTTCAGCACGATGATAGATATAATCATGGAACCAACGTGTATCGACACGCGCCGGAAGCAAGCAAACCACTGTTGCACCCTTTACACTTTCCTCATATGCTTTGCGAACCCATTGACCGATTTCTCTTCCATATGGAGGATTCATAAATACCACATGTCCCGACCAATCCTGTGCAAGCCCATCATTTTCTTTTGTAAAATACTCCGGACACTTCGCATTCTCATGTGTAGCGCACGGGTCAAGCGTGAAGTTAAATTCGCGATTAAGTTCGTCAAAAAAACTCTGGGGAGTGGGCCATTCATCCGACGCGCTCGAAAACATTACCGCATTCATTTTCCGTCACGCTCCGATTTGTAAATATCTATCGCTTTAAACCAGTTAATGAAATTTCTCTTTTTCCATTCCCGATGATAGACTTTCCATACTTCATTTTCCCAACGTCGGGCATCCTCCATTGTCCATTCAATCCCCATAGCACTTAATTCTCCTGGAGAGTAAGTTTTGTTGGGATCCGGAACAAAAGGTTGTTCTTCGATTTCAAATATGGTTATTTGCTGCATGAGTACCTCCTAATATTGAACTGGATACTCATTTAACGTATTATCGATAATCCGCTTGACCTTCTCTAAGTTAGCAAGCAGACAACTTTCCACATCTTTGTTATCAAATTTTGCAGTAACCCATCCCTGTACCTTTTCACCAATCATTACACTAACTCCAGCTTCCCTGTCTTCCGTAGCAGTATTGAAGGAAATTCCGGTAATTTTCACTTCTACTGCATCATAATGGCTTCGGATCTCCTCTACCTTATCCGGGCTGACAGCTTCTAATAATTCCGTCAGGTTGGTAAATTTCTCGTATTCGAGCAATCCACCATCTTCGCACTCACATTCGAAACCGAAGAAGATTTCGTACTCTACATTTCCTCCTAAATTGGATAACGTTTTATTTATAATCATGCTCGCTTCTCCTTATCAGATTGTTTGTTCGCATCCTTCTTTTTAGGTCTACGAGCATTCTTTAATGAAAGAGTGATTATTTTCTCTCGCTCGGACTCGTACATTTCTTCAGCAATTACACTGCGTTGATATGTGATTTGATCCATAACGTTCCCCTTCCTGTTCCCATATGTTTTATATTTCATCAGTACCGTTTACTGTGTTATTATTTAACTTGCCCTAGATCGCAACTAGGGCACTGCATTTCTTAAGGGTGTATTTTATTTGGCCGGGTTTTTCACCCGGCTCTTTTTTTAATTCGCTTCCGCATGTTCCCTGTCTACCAGCGCCGTGATGCCGCGCTTGTCGAGAAGTTGGTGAATGAACAACCTTCCTTTTTGAGTCCATTTCGTATGCAAGCGAGCTTTTCCATTACCGTCCATGTGTGTATGCGACTTGGTATAGCCCTTGTCCTGGTATTTGTGGTACAGCAACCACTGGTCATTCATCTTATACTGCACACCTTCTTCATGAAGAATTTCATTTAGTCGTTTACCAGAAAGACCGTAGTCTTTCGCGATTTGCGTAATATTTACTGTTCCGGTAGAGGAAAGAATCAGATCGTAGTATGTTACTTTCGGTGCGCTTTCCGCCACTTGCTGTTCAAGCATGAGTGTTTTGGCTTCCAACTGCTCGTTTCTTTCAACTTGTTCCACTAGCTGCAGCAGAGCTTCTTTATATGTTGTTGGTAGTCGATGAGTCCGTTTTTCCAACTCTTGCTTCATGCGTTTGAATTCTTCAATGAACCTAACCTTAAACTTCATTGCTTCAACCGTTACATATGACATGGTGACAAGCGCAAATGCTTCTTCTGTCAGCAAGTATTTCTTGTACTGTCGCCCGCGTTCGTTGGTATAAGTTGACTCCGCAAAGTTGTGGAGTGAAAATTCTCCTTCACCAGCTTCAAGCAGCTTTTCGATTTGTTTCTCGATGTCTCGAAGTACGCTATCATGTCGCTTTCCGAAAGTTTCCGCAATCATCAAGCTATCCGTAACAACACGGTCGTTCTCAATAAAAACAATCTCTTTCATTAGCATCCTCCTTTTCGTTTAAAGGCTGTATTACGAAACAACCAATGTGTTTTCCATCTTGCAATATGGACAAATAGATATGTACGACAAGTTGTAACGGTCCTTCCAACGGCTTTTCTGGCGCTTGTTGTGATGCAGCAAGTTTTAGATATGTTTTATAGTCGCGTGACTCTTCCGGATCGTAGAGTATCGTCTTTCCGCGCAATCTACCGCGCTGAATCTTTCCTGCCCTTGGCCTCCCCTGGGCTACTGGTTCTCCGTATATCGTGAAGTGAATAGGTTCAGACATTTTGTTCCTCCAATAGTTCCGGATTCTCAAATCGGTTCCCGATTACTTCAGCTCGTCTGCAAATTCTATTTAGGAGCCAGTTATTTACCGACCATTCAGCATACTCGTTGTACTCAACAAAGCCTCTTTCATGCCCATCATCACGGAAGGATAGTTTTTTATATTCCAGAATATCCCCCTCATAAATCTCCCGGCCGTTCCGATCCTTTATGCCGGTGTATTGCATGAAACATGATTCAACATCTTCCCAATCAGGAACGGAAAATTGATCGCCGTCATGTTCGTATTTGGTTCTAGTATCAAAATGTTGTAATGCTAGTCCGTTAGCGTTTGCGCATATATCGTATAAAACAATCTGATATTGCCCTTTAGGATAAATTTGATCTGGATAGACCATAACTTTGCGTTCTTTATCCCAAGCCCGTACCTTAAATTCCCGCATGTTATCCCTCCCCTACACCACTGTTTTGCTTGAGAATGCATTTTACATTACCTCGATAACTTCTAAGAAAATTTCATTGCGTTCTATGTCGTATTCCGTTCCACAATCAGTCCAGGAGTCTTCCCAATAGTTAAATGAAGCTGCCAAAATGACGTTTCCATTTATCCAATGTTTGTTCGTTATTTTCCAAGGACGCCCACCATCAAAATCATTTTTGCTTGCCAATGGAAGGTGTTTGATGTTGTTCCTTACCCGATCATAAAAATCTCGTTCTGCATCCCTTTGTCTCCGATAATATTTAACCCCGCCGTCATATCCCATTCGATCCATGTCATAAACCTTAAATGCTTTCACCAACCTTTACCTCCTCTACACCACTGTTTTACGACCACATTCCTCGTTCTTACATGTCCTAGTCATTACACCAGACTTTATAGATAAGCTGAATTTTCCACTGCCACATTCGCACACGCCCGGGCGCTCCCCAGCTGGTTTCTGCTTCGATTCCTTTTGTGGTTTCTCTGCTGTAGTAACACCACGTCCACGTTTCTTCTTTCCTTGTTCCTCAATAGGTGGAAGATCAGGAAGTAAGCTGTTCATGCTGATTGCTTCCGTTTCTTATCTCGGATATTCACTAACATCTCCGCCAACTCCGCGTTAACTTTGCGCTGCAGTTCTTCAGCCGCTTCACAATAGCAAGGCTTAAACATTACCCCATAAGCACGCTCGTCCGATACGATTCCTGTGCCACCGCATATGCATGAACTCTTCATTTACTTCCCCTCCCTGCGCCAGTTACGGCCAAGTACTTGTACTACATCAACAAATGGTTCAATCCGTTCCATAATCCGCTCTGCATTGAGAGCGCCGATAGCTTTATCCTTCTCCTTCGCCACGTTAGCCAGGTGCGATTCAAGTTGCTGCAGCGTGAGATTCGATGTGTAGACGGTCGGCCGCGCTTCCATCCGCTCCTGTAAAATCGGGCCTAGTATTTCATCTCGTGTCCAGGTTCCTAATTGTTCTGCCCCGATATCGTCGAGAATCAATACCGTTGCCTCTCGCATCGCCGCAACCTTTTCCTCTACCTCATTTGTCTTAATAGCATCCTTAATCTCCCGGATAAAGTCCGGCACATATACCATCAGGACATCAACACCGCGCTGTGCTAATCGGTTCGCCATCGCTCCGGCAAGGCAGCTTTTTCCGCGCCCCATCGGTCCATATAGATATAACCCTCGGTATGTCTTTCCTGCTTCGAAGTTTTCGCAGAATTTCATGGCTGCCAGCAGTGCTGGTTTCCGTTCTGGATCTCCTTCTTCTATCAGCTGCTTAAACGTGCTATTCAAGATATGAGGCTTGATGTACTGGCTTTTGATTCGGGCTGATAACTCGCTGCGCTTCATTTCTGCTTGCTTTTCGGAGCAAGGAACGTTTGTGAGGGCTGGGAGCTTTTCATCAAGCACCGGGAAGTATCCAGGGATTTGATTCGGGCATCGTTCCAATCCCGGGCAGTTCTGGCAGTTATCACGCTCTCTAGCGTATTGTTCAAGTTTGATTGGACCGAAGTAGTCCGGTCTGCCGATCGGTCGCGGCCACTTCTTCCGAAAGTCCGTTCCCGGTCCGTTCGAGTCGCCGTATAGTTCGCATTTGAAATACGTTCCGCCCCACTTTTTTCGATACAGGTAC
>NZ_FNDE01000004.1 GCF_900099925.1 Aneurinibacillus thermoaerophilus
CTCGGTAAAACGGTATGAACCGGAGTTTCGGGATTACTACCAGAAAAAGTATCGTGAAGTACCGAAACATCAACACAAAAGAGCCCTCGTTTTAACGGCAAGAAAACTTGTGCGTTTGATCGATGCGCTGCTACGCAACGATCAAATCTACACGCCTGGAAGGAAGGTGAATCGATAGAGGAAAAGCCCCTCTATTGAATCCTTCATTATATTTCCAGTTTTTAACTATGAAACTGGGTTTTTTAAGTGCTGCCTTTTTTCGATAAATGAGGCATCTTAATTTCCAATTTCGTAGTTTGAGGAACTTGACATATTACCGCAGGACTTACGCTTTCTTCTCTCCCAGTTTCCGCTCTGTCCCTTGAAGCAACCGCTTAATGTTTCCGACATGACGCATGTAGCCAAGAATAGCGATCATAAATGTTCCGGCAATATAAACAAAAGACGCGCCTTGTGTCAGTAAAATGATAGGAACAAGGGTAAAGAAAACAAGTGAACCGAGTGACACATAGCGTGTAATAGCGATAACAACTATAGTAACGGCCACAGCAATAAGCGCTGGAACAGGGGTCAGAGCAAGCAACGTACCAATGGTGGTCGCCACGCCTTTGCCGCCGCGAAACCCGAAAAATACAGGCCAGTTATGACCGACAATCGCAGCGATCCCGGACAGCACAATCACCCAATCGTTTCCTTTGGTCAGCCAGCTTGCTAGACCGAAGGCAATCGCGCCTTTAGCCGCATCAAGCAAAAGCACGGCAATGCCCGGGCCTTTACCAAGCACGCGCAATGTATTCGTCGCGCCCGCGTTGCCACTACCGTGCTCCCGGATGTCAATTTTTGCAATTTTTTTCACTACAAGAATACTAAAGCTCACTGAGCCCAGCAAATACGAAAGTAGAATGACAACCGCTCCCATCATCGGCTCTATCTCCTCTCCTATTCGGACTTGTTTCGCACAAGAATGCGAATCGGAGTTCCTTCCAGTGGAAACGCTTCTCTAATCTTGTTTTCCAGGTAGCGCTGATAGGAAAAGTGCATCAATTCTTTATCATTGACAAACAACACAAGCGTTGGTGGCTTAACAGATACTTGGGTCGCGTAGTTAATGCGCAAGCGGCGTCCTTTATCGCTCGGCGGCGGCGTTACTGTCGTCGCTTCCTGAATTAAATCATTCAGCACAGGAGTGGCGATACGAAACGCATGCTGCTCCGCCACTTGAGCCACTTTCGGCAAAATAGTATGAACACGCTGCTTTGTTTTCGCTGATACAAACAAAATAGGCGCGTATGATAAATACTTAAATTCTTGACGGATTTCAGCAACAAACCGATTCATCGTCCGTTCATCCTTTTCGACTGCATCCCACTTGTTAACGACAATGATAACGCCGCGCCCTGCTTCATGCGCATACCCAGCTACTTTTTTGTCCTGCTCGATAATCCCTTCTTCCCCGTTGAGCACAACGAGCACAACATCAGAACGTTCCATCGCGCGGAGCGCGCGCATCACGCTGTACTTCTCCGTCGATTCATACACTTTTCCCCGTTTACGCATACCGGCTGTGTCAATTAATACATATTCCTGACCTTCAAACATAAACGGCGTGTCAATCGCGTCGCGCGTCGTGCCTGCAATATCGCTCACAATCACACGTTCTTCCCCGAGCAACGCGTTTACAAGCGAAGATTTGCCGACATTTGGCCGGCCGATAAGCGAAACGCGAATCACGTCCTCATCGTATGCATCCTCTTCATGTTCTGGAAAATGCTTTATGACCTCATCCAACAAATCACCGATTCCCGTCGCATGAGCGCCGGATACCGGATACGGCTCACCGACACCGAGCGAATAAAATTCATAAATATCGTGCAAGCGCTTTGTGTTATCGATCTTGTTGACCGCAAGTACAATCGGCTTCTTCGAGCGAAATAGCATGCGAGCCACGCTCTGATCTTCCTCGGTAATGCCGACGGTACCGTCTACGACAAAGATGATGACATCCGCTTCATCGATCGCCAGTTCAGCCTGATGCCGGATGGAATCAATAAGAGCGTCATGATCGTCAAAGGCGATGCCGCCTGTATCAATTAAATAAAACGATTTGCCGAGCCATTCCGCTTTGCTGTACAGGCGATCCCTTGTTACACCGGGCACGTCTTCGACAATCGCCAATCTCTCCCCTACAATTCGGTTAAACAGCGTCGACTTACCAACATTCGGCCGGCCGACAATTGCTACTACAGGATTTGCCATAACTTACTACCTCTCTTTTTCAATATCTCTACTATCATAGAATGAATTGTAAGGACAGGCAAGACAAACGGGAAGACGCCCGCTACGAATGTTTGACAATAATTAGCGTGTCAGGCGTGATTTCATGCGCTATCCCATCAAGAATTTTCTCCAGCGTAAACGCAATTTGCTGCAATTCTTTTTCCTGCTTGGCATAAAAAATCGGCGCGCCTCCGCCAACATGGGTTCGATCTGTCGTAATAATAGCAAGAATGTATTTTTCAAGTGAAATGGACACCGCCTAACGTGCCTCCTTCCCTCGTTGGTTAACATCAGCCGCGCGAGGCAGGCGAATCGCACTGTCCAGCACCGGTACTTGGGATATGGTTTCTAAAATTTTACTTCTATCTTTTTCTTCAGGTAGAAGGAAAATACCGAGTTTGCCATTCTTCATATTCCGCTTGGCCAGCGGAACAAGCGCCGGTTCACCGGAATCACGATATACACCGTGAATCGCCGACACGTCATGCAGAATGGCTTGGCGCTGACCCAAATTAGAAATAGTGATCAGGCTATTGGCGTTTTTTGGCGTGATAACAATTCCGACCCCGTGTCGGCGAATCTCCTCACGATCCGACCTAAGCCCAATATTCATAATATAAATATCATCAACATATAAATTCGGGCCGTCGAGGGTCACTTCCCCTTCAGCAATATCGGCAATTTGCCCGATTACTTTTCCCGACATAAGCCAACCGTTTATAAAAAACATAAGGATGCCCCCCAAAACCCCTGTCCATACCGATACTTTAAGGATAATCAATGTAACCACGAGCGAGGTAAGCATCACAAGATAATTGCGTCCTTCAAATGCCTGGGCAATGCCTTCGATATAAGAGACACCGCGCGGCACAAGTTCCATGTTGTCCAACTGTTGCAGCATGTTTCGTTCCATGTTTCGTACATCACGGAATTGCTGAGCGGCCAACCCGAGAAATGTCACCGCCGTCCAGTCGGCCTTCAGAATAGCCGGAATTACTACCGAACCGATAAGCGCGGCAATAAACCCAAGCGCCAAATGGATGATCCGTCCATGCGGATAGGTCGGATATTGCCGATAGTCCGTGCGCAGCATATACACGCGGGCGGCTACCCCAAACAGCACCCCCAACGTCACTGGAATGACATAATCCACCTCTTATCGCCCCCTCTTCACAAGAACTTTGCGCATGAGGGACATACTTATGCGAAGGCAAAAGAATAAAACAGAATGCAACGCCATACCGACAAGAAGCGATAAAACAAGCATATCGCGAAAAATGAATCCACCCAGTGTAACGGAAGGCGCGTACGAGTATAAGAAAAACTGCACCAAAACTTCCATAAGACAAAGCCCAAAACCGATAATTATAAAAGCCTGTTCTGGTTTTCGGGTCATAAAAGGTGCAAGCGAAGCAGCCACGCCGGCAACAAGATACACTTCATCCGCCACCTGAAGTATCGGATCTATCATCAACATATACCGGAACAAAAACAGCGTAACGCCGCAAAGCAGAGCGGCGGTAAAAGAATATTGTCGTATGTCGCGTTCCTGCCTGCTCCATAAGGCAAAAAAGAAAACAAAGGGCAACAAAAATGCACCAACACTGCATGCTCCCATCCCGAATGGAATAAACCAGCCGCTCGTCAGATAGAAAACGCCAAGAAGGATAAAAAATGTGCGCGCTTGGATGCGCAGACGCGAAAACAAAGCGTCCATGGTACCCATCCAGCTAAACACCAAAATAAAGAACAAGCAAACGAACGATAAATATCCCGGATTCATAGTCGATTCCCCTTTTTGCGTTTCTGTCTGTATTATTGCCGAAAAGCGGGAAAAACAAGACACAAATGCTATAAGAAAAAGTAAAAGCCATCCGAATGATTGCTTCGGATGGCTTTTTTTCTTCCTTTCTTTGTCTGATGACTTATTTCTTCCTTTTCGCCAGCGCGGCGCAGTCAATGCCACGGAGAGTGGCCCAATGGTACGTTTCACCTGTAATGACAAGCGGAACTTGCTGCAACATAGCAATGGTTGGTGCACCAAGCGCCGTCATGATGATCGTAAGCTGTTCATGCAGGCTATGCACATATTTGACCGCTTCTTCCGTCCGGCCTTCTACCGCATAGCGAAGGAACGCGCCAGCTATGCCGACACAAGAAGCGCCAAGCGCCAGACAGCGGGCAATATCAAGACCGTTCTTTATGCCACCGGTTGCCACAATATCGGGCTTTTCGGAAAGCGATGCGACTTCAAGCAGGCTCGCCGCCGTGGAAATGCCCCATTCATTCAGCATATCAAGCGGCTGTACCCGGCGCATGTTTTCAATACGTGCAAAATTCGTACCGCCACGCCCACCAACATCAATTGCGGCCACACCGCATTCTGCAAGCTGTTTGGCCGCTTCCTGCGACATACCAAACCCGACTTCCTTAACGATTACCGGTACGTCAAGGACAGATACAATCTCTTCAATGCGGCGAAGCGCCCCACGAAAATCCCGCTCGCCTTCTGGCATAATTAACTCCTGCATCACATTCAGATGAATTTGCAGCGCGTCCGCTTCGATCATTTCTACCGCGTACCGCGCCATATCCGGTGTTGCTTCCGCGCCCAAATTGGCAAACAAAAGACCCCGCGGGTGCTCCTGGCGCGCAATCCGATATGTATCGACAAGCGAAGGATCTTTCACGGCTGCCATTTGCGAGCCGACTGCAAGCGCCAACCCTGCCTCCCGGGCCAAAATACCAAGCGACTGGTTAATGTTGTATGTTTCTTTTGCACCGCCTGTCATCGCGTTTATAACAATCGGCGAACTCAATGCGAGTCCGCCGATCGATGTCCTTATATCCACCTGTTGCATCGTGAGATCAGGCAAGCAATTATGAACGAACTTCACATCATCCAATCCATGGGTTTCAGATTGGCCCGTCGCCAGCGCATGTTCTACATGTTCTCGTTTTCGTGAAGTTCTTGACATTGCGCCCCTCTGTCATCTATTAAGATTTAAATTTTTTAAGCAAGTCGCTCATATTGCCCATGCGATCAGCAATAGTAACACTCATGCTGCCAGGCGCATTTTCTTCCACCTGGTAAGCGGCTACTTCTTTTTTCACTTCTTGCTTCTGCTTTTCATCCAACGCTTCGCGAATGCTTAGGCTCATCCGTTCTTCGCTCGGATTGAAGTCCAGAATTTTTACGTTAACTTCTTCGCCTTCTTTTAGCACTTCATCCGGCGTGCCGATATGGCGGTTGGCAATTTGTGAAATATGAACAAGCCCTTCTACGCCAGGCGCTACTTCGATGAACGCTCCGAAGCTTATAAGACGTTTCACGGTTCCTTTTACAACATCACCTGCTTTGAACTTGTCAGCTGCCTGTTCCCATGGACCCGGTAACGTCGCCTTAATACTCAAGCTAATGCGTTCGTTTTCTTTGTCCACTTTCAACACTTTTACTTTGACTTTCTGGCCTTCTTTCAGTACATCAGCCGGCTTTTCGACATGGTGCCAGGCAATTTCGGAGATGTGAACCAAGCCATCTACACCGCCCACATCCACAAACGCACCAAAATCGGTCAGACGTTGTACAGTTCCTTCAATAACAGAACCTGGTTCAAGGCTCTCAAGCACCTTTTGCTTCTGCTTATTCGCTTCTTCTTCAAGCACAGCACGGTGAGAAAGGATAACCTTGTTCTTTTCCTTATCTAGTTCAATAACTTTAACGGAGAGAGTTTTTCCTTTGTAGTCAGAGAAGTCTTCCACAAAGTGACGCTCCACATGTGAAGCTGGAATGAAACCGCGCACACCAAGGTCGACCA
Organism: Aneurinibacillus thermoaerophilus; assembly: GCF_900099925.1. Lineage (GTDB taxonomy): Bacteria > Bacillota > Bacilli > Aneurinibacillales > Aneurinibacillaceae > Aneurinibacillus > Aneurinibacillus thermoaerophilus. The sequence continues at coordinate 6,096 of NZ_FNDE01000004.1, forward strand.
CCAAGCCGCCTTTTACAACGTCAGCAATAACTACACCGAACACTTCTCCAGATTCGAATTTTTTTTGCAGCTCGCCCCAAGCTTTTTCCGCGTCAACCGCGCGCTTGGACACGATCATCTCGTCTTTTCCCTGATCAATGCGAATCACTTTCACCTGAATTTCTTGACCTTCAGAAAGAACATCAGCTACTTTTTCGATATGAAGGCTGGATACTTCGCTGATTGGAAGGATGCCATCATACTTATAGCCTACATCAACCAAGGCTTGTTTCTCATCTACACGGGTTACGGTTCCAGTCAATACCTGATTAACCTCCACCCCTTTCAAACCTTGTTGACCATTCATTCCCATTTGATTTTCCTCTACCATAGACCATACCTCCTTGAAATAAAAGCCATTCATAACAATAAATGCTTCTTGCTTCCCAAAAAGGAACAACAAGCAATTATAACAAACAGCAGCATATTTATCTTAGCTTACCAAAGTTATCTATAAGAGCGCTAGTGCCAAACATGCTAAATTGCGAACCTGCACCTTCCTTGGGTAAGCGAAACAACTTACAGCTTGAACGAAATAAAAATTCGAATTACGCACGTTTTTTATGTATGTCCATAAGCGCCTGAATTTCGCGTCGGATGACTTCAGCGGCGTACTGCGTGCGTTCCCCGCTTTCTTTCCCCGCCACCTCGGCAACTATATCAATAGGCTTGCCATAAATAATTGTGATTGGACGAAATAAGCGGTACGGGCCGATAATCGCAACCGGTACGACACGAACACCAGCTTTTAACGCGATCATAGCCGCACCTGGAAGCACTTTGCCCACATCGCCTGCGCCTGCCCGGTTCCGCCTGCCCTCTGGAAAAATTCCGAGCACTTTTCCTTGATTGACTACCTCCAGCGATTTGCGAATCGCCTGACGATCGCCAGCCCCTCGCTTCACCGGAAACGCGCCGAAATTCCTGATAAGCCAGGAAAGCACCGGCACCTTAAAAAGTTCCTGCTTGGCCATGAAATGCACCTGACGTTCGATGCCGCAGCCGAGCAGAACTGGATCCCAGTTACTGATATGGTTAGCGCACAACACGATCCCTTCGCCATCCGGAATGTTTTCCCGCCCAATTACACGCCAGCGATATACGCTCGCGAAAATCCCGCGAAAAAGCGAGCGAAAGAAAGGATATAAATGAATGCCCACTGTTACGCTCTCTCCCCAACTTTTTCTCGGTGCAACTCGACGATGCGATCAACCACCTGTTCGATGGTTAACCCCGTTGTATCGACCAGCACAGCGTCTTTCGCCTTTTTAAGCGGAGCCGTCCTTCGCTCGCTATCTTTACGGTCACGCTCGGCAATATCGTGCAGCAGTTGACTATAATCGACCGTTATCCCCTTCTGCTCCAACTCCTGAAAACGGCGCCGTGCCCGTTCTTCAATCGACGCAGTCAAAAAAATCTTCAGTTCTGCGTCCGGCAATACCGCCGTTCCGATGTCGCGTCCGTCCATAACGACGTCCTGTGTACTGGCCATTTTTCGCTGCATTTCTACTAGTTTCTCCCGCACGAGCGGATGTGCCGCTACCGTGGATACACACCGGGTCACTTCAGGCGAGCGAATCGCTTCCGTTACGTCTTCGCCATCCACATATACGCGCTGTATGCCCTTCTTCGTTTCAAGCGTAAGATTCATTTTATCCAGCAGCTCACGTAGGCCATGTTCATCCTCTACTGAACACCCCTGTTTAAGCGCTGTCAGCGTCACAGCTCGATACATAGCACCAGTGTCAACATAAAGCACACAGAGCCGCTTCGCCACAAGCTGCGCTACTGTACTTTTCCCGGCTCCAGCCGGTCCATCAATCGCAATTTTCACAATACCATCTCACCCTACCTATACGCCTGCTACATGCTTTATATTATGCTAATAAACAAAAAAGCAGGGCGTGCCTGCTTCTTTCTTTTGTATTTGATTCAAACTAAGCGATAGTGTTAATTAAGGATAGCGGGCAACATGCTATTCAATTACTTTCATAGTAACATAGCCCTCAGGGGGATGCAATGCCTTCCAGTCTCACCGTATCGACAAGAAAGTAGCGAACAGAATCGAATGCAAGCAGGAACTGACTGGCCAAAAGAAGCACCCATCCCCCTACAATCGCTATGGTAAGCCACTTCTCAACCCAAGCGGCTAAGAAGATAAAACGCTTCTCATATGCCGTATCCTTGCTTCGCCTCACGCGCAACACTCCTTTCTGTGTTTCCAAGTATTGCCGCGCCTATCCGCCTTTATTCCTCCTAAAGAGCGATCGCTTTGATTTTTTCTATTTTCACTTCTTCTCCGGTAGACGCGTCTATATACACGCGGTAACGATCTTGACCTAATCCTCCGTAAAACTCATATGCCTGCACCTCTTGGCCGCTCTCGTTTTCAATTACGGCGAGCCTTGCTTCCTTCACTTTAAGACCCGGATTCACTTTCGCGCGCGCCTGCGCTTCTGTCAAGCCCGGCTTCGCAAGTGTACGCGGACGATGGTTAAGCAAATAGCTTTCACCTTGGAAACCGAGAACGTCCCCTTTGTCAAGCGCCACTTTAACCGTCACCGTATCCGGATAAATGCGTATATCTCCTTGTTTATACACATATGTAAATACCGCAAGTCCTTCATATTGGCCGTACGATACTGCCTCCATGGAACGGTATCCGCGCTCAGCAAGATAACGATCCGCCTTTTGTTTTGCTTCTTCAATCTTTAATTTTTTCGCCGTTACATCGCGTTCGTCTAGTACCCAGACAACTTTGCCTCCTTTTTTCGCAACATCCACATGTACAGGAGTGGGATCGCCTTTGCGTACAATACGCACGCTGAACGATTCATAGTCTCTGCCGCTGCCATTATCAACTACCGTCGCTTCCGCAAGCTGCGCGGGCGTAATGTTGACAAACGCAAGCGCTCGCTTTTTTGCTTCTTCGGCAGTGACTGGAGTTCCTTTTATCGATTGAATCTTTAGCTTGCGGGCAGCGTTCAGGCTGCCAATCCCGGAACCGAAATCGACATCTTTGTACCCTCCCACACTTTTGTCAACGACTTTTAATCCGTCGATGATTGTATTGTCTTCTTGCTTCTCTTCAGTGGCCAGCGCCGACTCGACATCCATCCAACGCAAATGCTTATCGATGACGGCGGTCTGCACCTTTTGCAGCTGGCTTTGTATTTCTTGAGAATGGCGATACAAAGCTTGCAGTGTTTTGTATTCTTTGTCTGACAGAGGCTTTTTTTCCAAATCGCGCACTGCGGTTTGGTAGCTAAAATCCGCCACATTGGCAAGAAACTTTTGCGTCTGGTTAAACGGAAGTAATGTAAGCGGCAGTTGCCCCACGTCATTTTGCGCAGAATAAGCAAGACGCCATACGTTCGTCAAACACGGGGTGAGCTGCTGGCGCGAATTGACAGCAATTGTTTTGCCCAGCTCATCCTGCAGTTTGTCGATATGATAATTTAAGTTATGAAACGCACGTTGATATTGGTTTTCTGCTTTAATGAGCACTGAATTTTTCTCTTGGTTTTCTTGGTATCCCCACATCCCGGCGCCGATAGCCCCGACCGCGAGAATGGGCGCCAACACGCCCGCAATTTTCCAATACATGTCCGCATCACCTTTCCTTGTATGCCTTTGCACCTGTTCTTGGTAGTAGTGTGAGGAAAGAGATGCTTATTTATGCAACAAAGCGAAAAGGAGAATCCTCCCTTTCGCTTTTAGATCGGTTCGGAACGAATATGAAGTTTTTCTTTGTTGCTGCAAATACATTGTTTAAACCCTGTTTCGACTTTTCCGTTTTTCTCGCGAGTACCGCGCAAAACGTAGCGTTCACCGCAAACCGGACAATAAATGGTGACTTTGCACCGCTCCCGTTCTGTCGTCATATCTTTTCCGCCTCCTCTTGCTCATAGTGTTGCCCAAAAGCGGCAGCGATAGACCTGTTAAGTGCAGCCCGGCTGCGTTTAATAGCGACCATCCACAAAAACAGCATAAACGGAATCATAAGCCACGGCCAAACCGTTCCCCCAACCATGAGAATGAAATCATACGTACCGTGCAAAAGCACAGGAATAAAAAGGCTGAGCACCAAAAACCAACGCTGTTTAGAAGCAGGAGAAAACTTTGCTTTGCCGAGGTAGTATCCCATCAGTACGCCGAACAGCCCGTGGCTTGATACAGGAAGTAACGCCCGGTAAAACGCGGTCGATACTCCATGGGATAACAGGTAAAAAAAGTTTTCCAGCGTAGCAAATCCGAGCGAAACAGCGACCGAGTACACGATTCCATCGTACGGTTCGTCAAACTCCACATGCTTGTATACCGTGTAATAAATAATAAACCATTTAAAAAACTCTTCCAGAAATCCAGCCGAAAAATAAGCCTGTGCAAACACGCCAAGATGAAGCTCTTCCTGAAATCCAAACTGCACAACCATCACGGGAAAAACGAGCAAAATACCCATGATAAAGCTTTTGACAACCATATGAAGCGGTTCTGTTTCGTATTTGTCTTTTAGATAAAAATAACTTAAAATAGCAATACCAGGAGCAAGCGCAGCTCCCACGGTCGATAACATAGCTTTCGACTCCCTTTGTTTCCGGTTCTCCTTTTATCATGGTACCACGTAATATTGATGAAAGAAATATTTAAGCACACTGCAATCACATTTTCAGACTACCAATTAACTTTGCAAAAAACGAGATGGCCAAACGTTCGTGCCATCTCGTTTTTCCCTTCTGGTAACTTCGTATCTGCTACCCGGCCATCCGGCGGGAGATTTCTTGCGCAAGAATCCCACCATGAAAACGACCGTTTTCAATAAAAATTACATTCGCGTCATTCCCCGCCGCAATGACTCCGGCAATAAAGACGCCAGGCACATTCGTTTCCATCGTCTCCGGATTATGTTCCGGCTCCCCCGTTTCTTCATGCACCTTAACGCCTAGCGCGTTAAAAAACGTGCGATCCGGTCGATAACCTGTCATCGCGAATACAACCTCATTCTCAAGCTTTATTTCCTCACCGTTCCGCACAACCACAATGTGGTCTTCATGAATACTTTTCACTTCTGTATTAAACATGGCCTTGATCCAACCTTTGTTTACCATCGATTCAAATACAGGCCGCACCCATGCTTTAATGGAAGGAGAATACTCCCCTCCGCGATAAATCCATGTTACATCTGCTCCCGCACGGTACAGATCCATCGCCGCGTCCACCGACGAATTTTTGCCGCCGATAACAGCCACTTTCATACCGTGGTATGGGTGCGCCTCTTTAAAATAATGCGATACCTTCGGCAGGTCTTCGCCGGGTATATTCATATAGTTCGGATTATCATAATATCCCGTCGCGATCACGACAAAGCGGGTCCCGTACTCGGCACGCACGCCGTTTCGCTTGGTTGTGCGCACCGCAAACGTTCCATCTGTTCGCCTCTTGATCTCCTCCACTTTTTCATATGTACGAATGCGCAACTTACGGCGTTCAGCCACTTCACGATAATAAGCAAGCGCCTCCTGACGCGTCGGCTTTTCATGAGAGATGATAAACGGTATGTCCGCAATCTCCAGCAACTCCGGTGTACTAAAGAAGTTCATAAATGTAGGATATCCGTAAATCGAATTCACAACGCACCCTTTTTCGATAATAAGCGGGTCGATGCCTCTTTTCTGCAGTTCGGCAGCCGCCGACATGCCGCATGGTCCTGCGCCGACAATAATGACCTGTTCCATGTTTACTCTCCCTCCTGCGACTCCATTTACCTTTTTGCCGATCTTTTGCAATTCGAAATCAAAAAACGAGTTCTTTTTCGTAAATACAAAAATCCCCTACAATCTACATTGTAGAGGATTTTGTCCGTCTATTTCAATTAGATCCAGCCACGGAACTGGCATGCTTCCGCCATTTTGCGAACGCCCACCATATAAGCAGCGAGACGCATATTTACGTCACGCGTCACGTGAATATTGTACACGTTATTGAAGGCGCGTACAAGCACTTCACGCAGACGGGACTCTACTTCTTCCTCTGTCCAGTAGTACCCTTGATTGTTTTGTACCCATTCGAAATAGGATACCGTTACACCGCCGGCGCTTGCCAATACGTCCGGCACGAGCAGGATACCACGCTCGGTCAGGATGCGAGTCGCTTCAAGCGTAGTCGGCCCGTTTGCAGCTTCAACGACAATTTTCGCTTTAATGTTGTGCGCGTTTGCAGCAGTAATTTGGTTCTCGATTGCGGCCGGCACAAGAATGTCGCAATCCAGTTCAAGTAGCTCTTTGTTCGTAATCGTATTGCTGAACAGTTTTGTAACCGTGCCAAACGAATCACGGCGATCAAGCAAATATTCGATGTCAAGACCGTTTTCGTCGTACAACGCGCCGTATGCGTCAGAAATACCGATAACTTTTGCACCTGCATCATGCATAAATTTCGCTAGGAAGCTTCCTGCGTTTCCAAAGCCTTGTACAACTACTCGGGCACCTTGCAAATCAATGCCTTTTTTCTTAGCTGCTTCCTCGATGCAAATGGTTACCCCTTTCGCCGTTGCTGTTTCACGTCCTTGAGAGCCGCCCAGTACAATCGGTTTACCCGTGATAAAGCCCGGAGAATCGAATTCGCGAATGCGGCTGTACTCATCCATCATCCACGCCATAATTTGCGAGTTGGTGAATACGTCCGGCGCCGGAATATCTTTTGTCGGCCCTACAATCTGGCTGATGGCACGCACATAACCACGGCTCAGGCGCTCTAATTCACGGAAAGACATTTCACGCGGATCGCAGATAATACCGCCCTTTCCTCCACCATAAGGCAGGTCAACGATCCCGCACTTCAAACTCATCCAGATGGAAAGGGCTTTTACTTCATCTTCTGTTACATCAGGGTGAAAGCGCACCCCGCCCTTTGTCGGCCCTACCGCATCATTATGCTGGGCCCGGTAACCGGTAAATACCCTTGTCTCACCATTGTCCATGCGTACCGGAATACGTACGGTAAGCATGCGCATTGGCTCTTTCAGGAGTTCATACATTTCTTTCGGATACCCCATTTTTTCAAGGGCTTCAGCAATAACCGTCTGTGTTGCCTTAAGCACATTCAGGTTCTCTTGCTGCTGTTCTGCGCTCCCATTCGCAGAAGTTTCGGTTACCACATCTTTTTCTCCCATAACTTACCACCTCAAAAATTGTTCATAAGTCGGTAACAACGACATAGCCAGTATAACTCTTTCTCTTACGTTTTGGAAGGTGTAAATCTGGCTTTTTCACTATGAAATCAAAAAAAGTATGTTTTAAAACCAAAAATTATGTTTTTTTATAAACAAATATTTAAAAAAATACACCTGTTTATTTTTATATTTATTGCTATTTACTGATTACAAATAAATAAACAGTATGACATATATCTATCAGCAAGCATGAAATATAAACTTTTTTAGTTTTTTCGTTTTGTCTTTCCTATATCCTTCATCACCACATGAAAAAAACGAGAGCACGATCTCGCGTCTCGTTTTTTATGCTTATCCTCTAATTTCTGCAATTTCAGGTACGTTGCGCTTCACAAACGCCATAATCTCCTCAGCTGTTCCCAATTCAAGCGCTTGCTCTGCCAGCGATTGTAATGCCGTACGGTTCAGCTTATGAATCAAGGCACGTGCAGGCAATACAGAGCTCGTGCTCATGCTGAATTCGTCCAGCCCCAAGCCGAGCAGAAGCGGAATGGCCGTAAGATTACCTGCCATTTCACCACACATACCTGCCCATTTCCCCTGGCTGTGTGCCGCCCGAATCACCATCCGAATCAGGCGCAACACCGCCGGATGGAACGGCTGCGCTAAATATGATACACGTTCATTCATGCGATCCGCTGCTAGCGTATACTGCACCAAATCATTTGTACCAATGCTGAAAAAGTCTACCTCTTTTGCCAGCTGGTCTGCAATCATCGCAGCCGCAGGCACCTCCACCATCATTCCAACTTCCATCTTTGGATTATATGGAATACCTGAAGCATCCAGTTCCTGTTTTACTTCCGTAAGCAACTGGTTCGCCTGACGCAATTCTGTCAGTGTCGCAATCATCGGGTACATTAATTTAACATTTCCATGTACGCTCGCACGCAAAATGGCACGCAGTTGAGTTTTAAATATCCCCGGCTGATCCAGACACAGGCGAATGGCCCGATAACCAAGGAACGGATTCATTTCTTCCGGTACATCGAGGTATGGCAATTCTTTATCGCCACCAATATCCAATGTACGAATCACAACTGGACGCGCGCCGAATGTTTCCGCTACCGCCTTATATGCCTCATATTGCTCTTCTTCAGAAGGCAATCCGATGCGACCCATATACAAAAATTCCGTCCGATAGAGACCGACGCCCTCCGCCCCGTTTTTCTTCGCTCCGATTGCATCATGAAGGTTTCCGATATTGGCTACTACCTCGACATGATGTCCGTCGGCAGTGATGGATGGTTCATCTTTCAACTTCTTCAATTCCGCAAGGTAAGCCTCGTATTTCGCCTGCTTGTCCCGATACAGAGAAGCGGTCGCTTCATCAGGGTTCTGATACACAACCCCTTCATTTCCGTCCACAATTATATAATCTCCCTGCTGAATGACAGACGTAATCTCTTTCAAGCCGACAACAGCAGGAATTTCCATCGAACGTGCCATAATGGCCGAATGAGACGTACGTCCACCGATATTGGTGGCAAATCCAGCCACTTTCTCCCGATCCAGCTGCGCAGTATCAGATGGTGTTAAATCGTGTGCCAGCAGCACAACCGGTTCGGCAAAATCGGCCAGCGACTGGCCTTCGATGCCTGCCAGACGTTGCATGACACGACCACTAACATCGCGAATGTCCGTTGCTCTTTCCCGCATATATTCGTTGTCCATGCTTTCAAACAACATAACAAAGCTGTCCGTTACATCCTGCAATGCCGCTTCTGCATTCAACAACTCATTCTTGATTTTATCCTTGACCGCACCGATGTACTCCGGATCTTGCAATACAAGAATATGAGCGGAGAAAATTTCCGCTTCTTCATCTCCTACTTTTTTACGCACCTGTTCGCGGATGCCTTCCAACTCACGAATAGCCTGCGCCACTTCTTCCTCGAAACGAGCGATTTCCCCCGCTATTTCAGCCGCGTCCAGTGCGCGGCGTTCCACTTCTACTTTGGCTTCATGCAGCAAAAAAGCAGGGCCCATCGCATATCCGGAAGCTGCGGCGATTCCTGTCCATTTCATCACTGTATATCTTCCTCTCCCGCCTGTCTTTTCTTTACTCTAAGACGGACTCAATGATTTCACCTACTGCTTGCAATGCTTCCTGTTCTTGTTCACCTTCCGTTACAACTGTAAGAGTTTCTCCCTGACGAATCCCCAGCGACATAATACCCATAATGCTTTTTGCGTTCACTTTTTTATCGTCTTTAATAATTGTGACTTCACATGGAAACGCGCTTGCTTTTTGCACCAGCATCATTGCAGGTCTTGCATGAAGACCGGAAGGATTTTTTATTGTAAATACTTTTTCTGCCATTTTATATACCTCCTATACACTAGCGTTGCATAAAAACGAGAGCGAACAGTTTTTAATGCAACGCTACTAACCTCCTAAAAAATACGGAATATGATACCGCTTTCTTCTCCCACAAAAATAAAAAAGCACGAGAAAATCACCTGCTTTACGATTAACGGATCGCAATTGCAGGAAACTTACTCATGCCTGGTCGAACCAGTCACACGTACCGATATTTTATGGAGTTGTAACATGATTAATCATTCGCTGAATGTGTAAGGTTAAATAACTTGCTTCAGCTTCTGGAACGGTTAATTGTAGCTCATTCTGCATAATTTTTACCAACTTATAACTTAAACTATAACATATCGGATATTCTTTACGCAACAATTCGCTCAATGGATGGTTCTCACCGAGGCCAATTCCTTCTTCCGCCCGTTGAATGGCAAACCGTAAATGCGTAAGCAAACGGGCATAATCAAAAGACGTTTTATCGATTTCAATCTCCAGTTCAGATTCAATAGTCTGAACCAGACGGGAAATTAACATAGAGGAACGATTGATTCTGCTTAAACTCTGATTTTCGCGAACACTGTGTAGATGCAGAGCAATGAAACCGATTTCATCATCAGGAATGGTCATATTCAACCCTTCTTCCAGCATACATACTCCTTCGTGAGCCAGTTCATATTCGTAGGCATACAGGCTGCGTACTTCATGTAAAAACGGATTATGAATCTGGATTCCCTGCCGCAACCGCTTCACCGCAAATGAAATATGATCCATCAATGCCAACATAAACCAATCGCTCATTTTCTTATCCAGCTTTTTTTCTAGATATTGAACATATTCATTCACCACTCGAATTACATCTTCGTCCGCTTCTGAAAACATGCATATTACTCGCTCTTTATTTTCTTCTGTAGAAAGAACGAAAACTTTCTCAATAGCTGCTTGGCTAGTAATGATTTCCCCTTTGGCTTTCTGAAAGCCGATGCCTTTGCCTAACAGAACTACTTCCCGTTTTTGCTCATCACGGGCAACTAGCGAGTTATTGTTTAATACACGTTTAATCTCATAACGTTTTCCATTGCCCATACCACTTCATCCTTGTCTCCTCGTCTCCTCATTCTGATGAATGCATTGTAAAACATGGCTCACAGAGAACGCAATGATTTTGCTTTCTTCCGCTTACTTTGCGCCCGGCTTTCCAAGCAAAGCAAACATATTTTTTTTATATGCGTCTACACCCGGTTGATCAAACGGATTGACCCCAAGCACATAACCGCTAATGCTACATGCTTTTTCAAAGAAATAAACAAGTTGACCAAAATAGTAAGGTGTTGCTTCCGGAATGTTAATCTTCAAATTCGGTACGCCGCCCTCCGTATGGGCAAGCATTGTACCCTCACACGCTTTTTCGTTTACCTCATGCATTGTTTTATCCACAAGGTAATTCAGCCCATCAAGATCATCGCTTGATTCCGGAATCGCAAGCTGCGTATGCGGTGTCTCTATCCAGAGGGTTGTTGCAAACATATCACGTCGTCCATCCTGCACGTACTGTCCGAGCGAGTGTAGATCGGTAGTAAAATTCATGCTGACCGGAAATAACCCCTTCCCATCTTTTCCTTCACTTTCCCCGAATAATTGCTTCCACCATTCCGCAACATACTGCAAAGAAGGCTCATAGTTTACGAGCAGCTCAATGCTTTTTCCTTTGCTGTAAAAAATATTACGAATGGCCGCGTACTGGTATGCAGCGTTGACGTTCATATCTAGCTGGCTGTACAGCTTAACTGCGTCAGCGGCTCCTCTCAGCATGTCGTCAGTGTCAATTCCGGCTACCGCGATTGGCAATAGACCTACCGATGTTAACACGGAATAACGCCCGCCAATCTCATCCGGTACGACGAATGTTTCGTATCCTTCTTGCTCCGCCAGTTGTTTCAGCGCACCCTTTGCTTTATCCGTCGTCGCAATAATCCGTTGTCTTGCTCCTTCTTTACCATAGCGCTTCTCTAGTAAGTTGCGGAACAAACGAAACGCAATGGCCGGTTCCAGCGTCGTACCGGACTTCGAAATCACGTTTACGTATACTTCCTTGTCCTGTACCATCTGCAAAAGCTGAGCCGTATACGCCGCACTCATATGGTTGCCGACAAAATAAATTTTCGGTCCTTTCCGCTGTTCTTTTGGCAGCTGGTTATAGAAAGCTGGGCGTAACATTTCCAAAGCGGCCCTCGCCCCCAGATAGGAACCACCGATACCGATAACAATCAGCATATCTGCCTTCTCGCGAATATTTGCACTCGCTTGTTTTAGGCGCTTATATTCTTCTCGATCGTAGGAGTGCGGCCAATCTACCCAGCCTGTATATTCATGGCCTACCCCCGTTTTCCCATGAAGCATGTCATGCGCCCGGCGCACGTCCGGTTCCATATATTCCAGTTCATGCCGTGTGAAAAACTCCCGCGCTTTACTGTAGTCAAACGTAATTTGTTTATTCACCAAATAGCCTCCTTCTGTCTGTCAAATCCAAGCGTCGTCTCTGTTCCCGGAATGTCGTTGTCAATGGTACCCGGAATTCCGATTGTCGGTAACCCTTTTTCGGAAAGTTTTTGTGCACCTCGAAAAGAACCATCTCCCCCGATAACAACAAGCCCTTCAATGCCTTTTGCACGAAGCTGTTCAATTCCTTGCTGCTGTCCTTCATCCGTTTTGAATGCTTCACAACGGCTGCTGTACAGAATGGTTCCTCCGCTATTTTTCGCATCACGCTCACCCTTACTTTTCATATATTGAAGTAGCTAAAAAATCCATCTTCATAGCAGCATGTGCCCGTATTCAGCTTTTCTTTTTCCTGTCTCCCACAATTATAACGAGACTTACTTTATCCCTCTTATATGTTTTTCACCCCACGTTCATGGATAAATTTCCTATAAATGATAATACATGTTTACTATAAAGTTTATACGTAAAATCTGTCAATTACGTCAATTACATTAAAAAGTAATTGCAAAAAAAGAAAGCCTGTACTATATTATTTTTCATAAAGCGCCCGAGTTCGCTTTTGAAAACGGATTCAAAAACTTCACACTAAAAATCATTTACACGATCCATGACGTGTTACTGTGTTCGACCAGGCATGAGTAATGGAAAGCATGTAGAATATATCACTGTTTTTTTATAGAACAGTATCTGTATATTCTACCTACTTTCTATTGCTCATGCCCTTTTTTGCGTGGTGGCATCCGTGTAAAGGAAAAGGAGGAACATAAGCATGTTTAAGAAGGCTTTTGGCGTATTGCAACAAGTTGGTAAATCACTCATGCTTCCTGTTGCCATTTTGCCTGCTGCCGGTATTTTGCTAGGTCTCGGTAACGCACTGCAAAATCCGTCATTATTGGAAAGGCTTACATTCTTAGCATCACCAGCCTTCCAGATGGTTTTCAAGGTGATGGAGCAAGCTGGAGATGTTATCTTCGGCAATTTGGCCCTGCTTTTTGCCGTTGGTGTTGCCGTTGGCCTGGCAGGCGGTGAAGGCGTAGCCGGAATCGCTGCCATTATCGGTTTTCTAGTCATGAACAAGACAATGGGGGTTCTCCTGAATGTAACGCCTGAAACAATAACACAAAGCAAAGGGTATGCCATGGTGATGGGTATTCCTACCTTACAAACTGGCGTATTCGGTGGAATTATCATCGGTCTGTTGGCTGCCTTTATGTATAAAAAATACTCCAACTTTGAACTCCCCCAATTTTTAGGATTCTTTGCCGGAAAACGCTTTGTACCAATTGTGACAGCTGCTTCCACTCTTGTGCTGGGCATTATCATGATTTTTGTATGGCCGCCGATTCAAAATGCACTGAACACATTCTCGCACAGCATGATCGATTCGAATCGAACACTCGCAGCCTTTGTTTTCGGTCTAATTGAGCGTTCTTTAATTCCATTCGGACTCCATCATATTTTCTATGCACCGTTCTGGTTCGAATTCGGTGAATATGTGGACAAAGCGGGCCAGGTCGTTCATGGGGATCAAAAAATCTTCTTCGCTCAATTGAAAGACGGTGTAGAACTTACAGCCGGTACATTCATGACAGGAAAATTCCCCTTCATGATGTTCGGACTTCCGGCCGCCGCACTGGCAATGTACCATGAAGCGCGTCCTGAGAAACGCGCACTCGTTGGTGGTATTTTAAGTTCTGCGGCACTAACGTCATTTCTAACAGGGATTACAGAGCCAATCGAGTTTACATTCTTATTTGTTGCCCCTGTTTTGTTTGCGATACATGCAGTGTTTGCCGGTCTTTCATTCATGGTTATGCATCTCCTGAATGTAAAAATCGGGCTAACATTCTCCGGAGGTGTCATTGACTATATCCTGCTTGGGATTATCCAAAATCGCACTGACTGGTGGTTAGTCATTCCGGTAGGTCTTGTATTCTCTGTCATTTACTACTTCGGGTTCCGTATTGCCATTCGCAAATGGAATTTAAAAACACCCGGACGTGAAGGAGAAGAAACAACCAATCAAGAGAACGCATCCGCAAATCGTTTTGCGACTGGCGTATTGGCAGGACTTGGTGGAAAAGAAAACATCAAGCATTTAGATGCATGCATTACACGCTTACGCGTATCTGTGAATGACATTAAAAAAGTGGACAAGGAAAAACTAAAGCAACTTGGTGCGGCTGGCGTACTCGAAGTTGGCAATAACATTCAAGCCATCTTCGGTCCAAAGTCCGACCAGTTGAAAGAACAAATTAAGGATATAATGGCAGGTAAAATCCCAACAGAACCTGTTTATGTAGAAGAAATAGCGCCACTTCCTGTAGATGCGTCACTATCGGGCGAAAACACAGAAGCTGCATTTATTATGCCAATCGATGGGAAAGTGGTAGACCTGAAAGATGTACCTGATCAAGTCTTCTCACAAAAAATGATGGGCGATGGTTTCGCGATTGAGCCGGATAACGGAGAAGTCGTATCACCGATAGACGGAACGGTTACTACGCTATTCCCGACGAAGCATGCGGTCGGCCTTCTGGCTGACAATGGTCGCGAAGTTCTGATTCACTTCGGAATCGACACGGTCAAATTGCAAGGAGAAGGCTTTGAAGCGCTTGTGGAACAGGGTGCGAAAGTCAAAGCCGGACAACCTTTGCTTCGTGTAAACTTAAATGAAATCAAAGGCAAAGTACCGTCAACGATTACACCGATTATTTTCACAAACCTTTCCGGTGAAAAAGTTATCGTGACACCTGGCTCGCACGTAAAACGCGGCGAGAAAAATGCCGTTAAACTTACAAAATAATCTTACTGTATAAAAACTTGGCTGGCACCTACAAATAGTGCCAGCCTTCATTATTTTTATAAAGATAAGAAAAGCGCATGGAAACATGCCATGCGCTTCGCTTTTTATGCACAATCAGCTGAAATATCGGCAGAAAACTTTCACCGCATCTCCATCTACAATTACTTTTCCGTATTCTTGTAAGACGTGCTTAGTTAGGGTGGAAGCTTCGCCGTACTCCGATAGCAAAGCTATGAAATCATTGTATTCATCTCGAGGTAGATCGATTTCTTCGAACACAAGGTAATAGCGCCCGTTGTACGCGTACGCGCTGCCGCCGTCAATCAATTTGGCGTTAACGCGATGCGCAAGCGCAATCAAATGCTCGAAGTCCTGAAATACATACACAATATCTTCACTTTCTTCCAATGTGACCTGCATTTCATATATGTCATCGTAGTCCATATCATCCATGTCATCATGTACCTCGGTCTTGCCGCGCGTTACAATAACAACCATACCCTGGGCCGGCAGGGAGAATACTTCGACTGCCACGGGTCCATTAACCGTAAACCCCACTTCGTCTTGAGCCTGATTCATCATATCATTGAAAAGTTCGTGCACTTTTGGAATGTCACGCCACATATCATCCTTTTCAATTCCTCGTTCCATCAGGTCATCGAATGTTAAAAAGATTCTTATTTTATCCTGATTCAGACGTTCAACGCGCATTATGACCCCTCCCTCCGCAAATTCGGTGGTAGTATTACAATACGTTGCATGATCCTCTTTTGTTCAAAAATATTATGCGACTTTTTTAATGATAACATGGAGTGAAAGCAAGGTACAAGGTGGGAGAAGAAAAAATATGAGACAGAGACATAAACGCAAGGCTAGAATTTCATAATTCTAGCCGCGAAATCCCCCACACCATTGCGATAGCAATAAGCGCTCCGATGATAAACGAAACAAGCATGCCCGCGCCGTACGAATTCGGTTCGTCTTCACAATACTCTTTCCTTTCATCGCGGTTCATTGCCTACCCACCTTCCTATATGTATGCATAAAAATGTATTTCTTTTTAGTATGATCATCTCCCCTCTTTTCTATATTCTTTTATCAAAAATTGAACACTCCCACCACTGTTGATTGTACGTCCGTACCATTCCACTTTGTATTCCAGCATCCGGCGAAATTCCGACCATGATACATCGGCCAAGGCATCATTCCACAAAGCGAGGAAATGGTTGAACACGAATCGGGAACATCCGATAATACGATAAAAAACACCCGACATCAGTCGAGTGTTTCGACTTCTTGCAACTTTGCCTGAATGGTGCGGGAAAGCTGCCTGAGCTCTACCACATCACCCCGCGCCCGCATCCGGCGGAACTGGTTTTGAAACTCTGTCGCTTCCACCACAAACCCGCGCTGATACAAACTTTGAATCCCCTGCAAAATGCGAGAGACGATATTTGATTTGTATTCGAACATTTGCTGAGCATCTCGGATTTCGTCACGGATTTCCGACATCTCCGTATCAAGTAAATACGCCGCTTCGGCTGTTGTTCGCAACCTTTCTTTGATATCTTCGGGAATATTACCTTCGTACTTATAGTTTAACGAATGCTCTATGGTTGCCCAGAAATTCATCGCCAGCGTTCGTATTTGGATTTCGGCCAATATTTCTTTTTCACCCTGTGATGTATGCACAGGATACTTAATGATAATATGATAGCTGCGATAGCCGCTCGGCTTCTGGTTTTTTATATAGTCTTTTTCGTAGACGATGGTCATATCTTTGCCGTTACGTTGGCGAACAAGCTCTACCACACGATCAATATCCTGTACAAATTGGCACATGATCCGGATACCTGTAATATCCTCTACTTCTTCCAGACGGTCCATCGGAATTCCAAGCTTTTGCGCCTTTTCTAGAATGCTTGAGATTTTTTTGATACGACCTGTTACGAATTCAATCGGTGAATATTCATTTTTCTTTTTTAATTCTTTGCGAATACCTCTAAATTTTACTTTCAATTCCTCAACTGCCTGTTCGTAAGGAATGAGGAACTCTTCCCAGCTTCTGTCATCCACCAGATTGTCTTCCCCCTTCAACTGCCGCTATCCTTCTGTATTTTACCATACTCTTCTCAAAATGAAATCGTGAATTTGCCTGTATTTTTCTATACCCTACTATACAAGAGGAAAAACCAAAATATTACATATAAACAAGATAAGAGATAAGAAAAAACACCAAACTTCTCCGCAACATCGGCTTGGATAGCAAATGTTCTATAATGCGTCCCCTTATTTTTCATCTCTTGTATAATAATAGAAATGACGACAAAATTATACCGGCGAACAGGCCAAAAAAAGGAGGAGCTGCGCGTCATGACAATGGAACACATAAAAAAGCAGGCATTTTCATTGGAAAGTTACCGCTTAGAATGCGGGGAAAGTATTCCGGTAACGATCGGATTTGAAACATACGGTAAATTAAACGCTGAAAAAAGCAACGCGGTTCTTGTCTGTCATTTTTTCAGTGCGACAAGCCATGCGGCTGGAAAATACAGTCCGGAAGATACAGAACCAGGTTGGTGGGATGGACTCATTGGCCCTGATAAAGCGATCGATACGAATGAATACTTTGTTATATGTTCTGACACATTATGTAATATCCAGTTAAAAAATCCGCATGTCATTACAACCGGGCCAAGTACAGTTAACCCAAAAACAGGAGAAAAATATGGCCTTTCGTTTCCAAGCTTTACTTACCGGGATATGGCAGGCATTCAGCGCGAACTAATCCGTTCGCTTGGCATTGAACGGCTGGTGGCGGTGCTTGGTCCATCCGCTGGTGGAATGCAGGCGCTCAATTGGGCGGTTCATTATCCGGAAATGATGGATGCCTGCATCGCGGTCATCAGCGGTGCGCAGACACCTGTGCTTACATCGCTCGCTTATTTGCAGTCAGCAATCGACGCGATTACGCTTGATCCAAAGTGGAAAAACGGGCAGTATGCAACGGGAGAAGAGCCGGAGGATGGGCTGCGCTTGGGACTCCAGTTAATGCACCTGGCTGCTTTCCACTATGGATGGTATGATGAAACTTTTCCACGCCACGCGAAACATGATGTTATTTCTACTTATGACAAAGCCCCTCCTTTTACAGAAAAGTTTAAAAAAGCGGTATCTGAACGTATGGCTTTATATGATGCCAATCATTATATTTACACCGCACGTGCCGCAATGATGCATGATATTGCCCGTGGGTTCGCTTCCCTTGAAGAGGCGCTGGGGCGAATTCAGGCGCGCGTATTAATGATTCCGTGCACATCGGATTTGTTATTCCCGCCGCAGTATAGCCGTCATGTGGTAGAAATCATGAATCGGCAAGGAGGGTGTGCGTCGTACTATGAAATCGACAGTCCGCACGGTCATATGGCGGGAGTACTGGATACGCATTTATTCGCCGAACCGCTCGCAGCATTTTTAGGAGGAAAAGAAGGCGGGATAATAGGATAAAATAAAAAAACGAAATATAAAGTGAGTACCTTATGTCCCGTTTTAGATTGCAAACAAACTCCCTCGTTGCCATTGGCAGTGGAGGGAGTTTATTTGTAATCTAAAGTCCGAGCCAGAATCATCATCCAAATTTTGTATACATCCAGAAACTGTTCTCATTCCTGCAGGCTCTTATGAATCCAGATCGCCGCCTGGGCACCGTCGCCAATCGCTACTGAGAGCATTTGGGAATGAGCCGCCACATCACCAGCTGCCCATACATGCTTGATATTTGTTACTTTCGTTCTGCCGTCCACCGGAATATGTCCGTTTTCCAACCGTTCTACGCCAAGCATAGTGGCGATATCAGACTCAGCTTTATGACCAAAAGCGATAAATCCTTTTTCTACTTCAATCATCCGATCGTCCGCCAGTCGGACGCCCGATAGTTTGTCCTCCGTCTCGCTTCGCACCTCAAGAATAGGTCCGTTCACCATTCGCACGCCCGCTTCTGTGCATTTTTCTTTCCAGCGCTCCGAAACGGGGCTTTTCTCCGGTTCATGATTAATATACGTCACATCATCTGTCCAGTAACGCAGCACGCAAGCCATGGCTGCGCCAGTATTCCCCGCGCCTAGCACAGCTGTGCGCAAGCCGCGGATTTCGTAACCGTCGCAATCCGGACAAACGTAAACAGCCAAACCGAGCGCTTCCTTTAAACCTTCGATATCTTCCGGAATCCGGTCTGTAAGCCCCGTGCTAATAAGCAGCCGCTTCGCCGATACAGTTTTTTCATTATTGCCGATGACAAGTTCAAACTTTTTGCCTCTCCTATGTGCACTGCTTACCCTTCCTTCAATGAACTCAACGCCTATCTCCCGCGCCTGCGCCCGTCCGGCCTCCCGCAATTCCCTGCCACTTACACCATTGGGAAACCCGAGAATGTTGCCGTATCGCCTTGCCAAAGTTGAGCGTCCACCTTTCGCGTCGATAACCACTACCCGGTGCATATAGCGCCCAAGTTGAATGGCTGCCTGCAACCCGGCAATCCCTCCGCCAATGATCGCGCAATCATACATACATCCATCTCTCCTTCTCGCATTCATAACATCTTCCCATTTCGAGCGATTTTTAGAAGGTTTATGAAGGCAAAGATTCTAATATCCTTAAGTTATAATGGTAGCCTTGTTCGATAAGGAACATCTGTCTTCTATGCGCATAATATTCTTCTTTCGAATTCGCGGAAACGAGCGAATAAAAATGCGCAATCCGGCCATCCTTTTTCGGACGCAAAATCCGCCCCAAGCGCTGCGCTTCCTCCTGACGCGAGCCAAAAGTGCCGGAAATTTGCACCGCTACGCTCGCATCCGGCAAATCGACGGCAAAATTGGCGACGCGCGACACAACAAGTGTAGGGATATCGCCACACCTAAACCTTCGGTACAGCTTCTCCCGTTCTTCCTGCGGTGTCTTTCCAGTAATAAGCGGAGCCTGAATTTCACGCGCGACCATTTCCAGTTGTGAAACATAATGACCGATGACTAAAATCTGTTCTCCCTGATGCTGCTTAAGCACCTCTTTAACGACCGGTACTTTACTCGGATTTTCCGCCGCGATCCGGAATTTCTGCCGCTCACCAGAATCCGTATACTTTGCGCGCAGCGAAGCGGAAAGGGGCACCCGAATTTCCATGCATACTGCGCTCGCAATAAATCCCCGTTCCTCCAATTGACGCCAAGGCAATTCGTACTTTTTCGGTCCGATCAAACTAAATACATCATCCGCCCGCCCGTCTTCGCGCACCAGCGTGGCAGTTAATCCCAAGCGGCGCTTAGCCTGAATGTCAGCCGTCATTCGGAAAACAGGAGCGGGCAGCAAATGGACTTCATCATATATAATCAATCCCCAGTCGCGTTTATGAAACAGCGACAAGTGCGGAAAATCGTCCGAGCCCGGCTCCCGATGTGTAATCATCTGGTATGTGCTAATCGTAACCGGGCGCACCTGTTTTTCCTGGCTCGTGTATGTTCCGACCTGTTCTTCTGCAAGCGTGGTACGAGCTAAAATTTCGTTCTTCCATTGCCTAACCGAAGTAGTACTACTTGTCAGCACAAGCGTCGCCATGCCAAAGCGCACCATTGTATCGATACCGACCAACGTTTTGCCGGCACCGCATGGAAGCACAACCACACCATTCCCGCCGGAGGCGCTTCCCCCGGCATAAAACGCGTCCACCGCCGCTCTCTGATAGTCCCGCAATTGAAAACCTCTCTTCTCGCATAAGGCCATTGTAACCCGCTCTCCGTCGGTGTAGCCTGCCATATCCTGCACCGGAAATCCAAGCTTTAACAGCGTTTGCTTAATCATTCCGCGCTGTGCGATCGGGACTATAACCTCACATTCGTTTACCTGTCGCCCGACAAGAGTAGCGATGGATACATAGCTCATAATCTCTTCCATAATCCGCGGCTCGGCGGCCGCAAGCACAAGCTCGCCGCCCCTCACGAACAATTGCAATTGCCCAAAACGCCCCATCGTCCGCGTAATTTCTTCCCGGATAGAAGGTGGAACCGGAAATTTCGCGTACTTGTTCAGCACGCTGAGTACTGTCTCCGCCCTTAAACCAAGCGCGGCCGCATTCCAGAGTGAAAGCGACGTCAAGCGATACGTGTGAATATAATCAGGGCTTTTGACCAGTTCGGCAAACGGAGTAAGCGCATCCCGCACTTCGCTGTACATCGGATGACGCACTTCGAGAAGCAGTGTACGATCCGCCTGTACGATCAACGGATTGCGTATATGCGGCATATTGTCCCTCCTTATATAAAAGTTCCCTCTTCGCTGTAGTGTATCCAAAAATGAGAAAAACTCGCTGGCATTGTCCACTCAATGAAAAAACAGGCGCCTAAAAGCGTCTGTTTTTTAACGGGGAGGCAGCGGCACTTTAATCACTGAACCCGCATATACGTTGTTCGTATTGCGGATACCATTGTACCGTGCCAAATAAAACTGGTATTTTCCTGTTCCGTAATACATGACGGAAATTTTGTACAACGTATCGCCCGGCTGTACCCTATGCCTCAGGAGCCGTCTTTTTTTGTAGGGCGGCGCACTCTTTGAAGCATGGACTGTTTCCACTTTTGCCTTTGCTTGCGCAGGCTTGGCTTTCGGCGGCGTTTGGCTTGGATTGACGGGAGTCGCCTTCGCTGAAGAAGGGGATTTAGGCGCCTGGTTCGCGTTCGGCGGCGCAGCCGGCAGCGGTTTCGACGATTGCATACCGGAAAGCTTCTCTGAAAATTGAGAGGCCTGCTGAGATGGTTCCAGCTTGGATACCGCTGTTCCGGATACAGATGTCAATTCCTTCTTTGCAGGCGTTTGACTTCCTACCTCCGGGCGCGGTTGCGCGACGGACGGCACACTCCTTGTCGCATACCACCAGAAACAAAGCACTGCTACAAGCAACAAAAGAACAGTTCCCCCGATATAGTAAGGAGTAAGATTCAACGGGGGCTTCTTGTGAATCGTACTGCGCGGCGGCAGCGTTCCTGTCGGCACTTTTTCCAGCTGTGCCCCTTGCTGTTGTGCCACTATTTTCCGCAGCGAATCCGCCTGATCAGTAGAGGTTTGTCTTTCCCTATTCATCGACATCTTCATTCTCCCCGTTTGTATTCTTGTCTTCCGTATTCGACCCTTCGGTCCTAATTCCTTCCTTTCGCTCAAGAAACCATCCTTTTCTCACAAAGCATCCTAAAACAAAATCTACTAAAAAATGAGCCCATACCACCGTCCAAACGGTTCCCGTCTTCTCAAATAGTACGCCGAACAGTACGCTGATGACAAATACCACTGTCATCATTACCCATTTTTTCATATAGCGTACGTGAACGAGTGTAAATAAAACGCTCGTCCACCAAACTCCTAATCCAGGCTGAATAACGGCACGAAACAAGAACTCTTCCGTTATCGCTACCACTGCGCATACGATGGCAATATGCCCAACAGACAAATCACGGAACAACAGTTCGTTAAGCCCGCCGTCATCAAACATATCACGCGGCAAAAACAAAATAAGAATAACCTCTATGACGATCACCAAAACCGCAGCCAATGTGCCGTATATGAATACATCCGCTGCGTCCTGCAAAGCAAAAGGACGCGTCCAGTCCACCCCGGTGCGAATATAGAAAAAATACAGCCCGGCAAGACCGAGCGCAAATAAAATCGCCTGGGATATGTACACATTTAAAGCCAATGTCCGGCTATCTAAATTTGTATATCTTGAATCCATATCTTTCGTCACTTCCATTCGCATGAGAAACCGGAAGCAAACTATCTAACTCTTGTCTCCAGTCCCATGCTTCTTCTAACATATTGTCTCTCTCTTCCCCGTCTTGATAAAGGGTCATATCGATTCCGCAGCGGTCGCAGCAACTGCCCGAAGCCGCGCGATGCTCCTGTGCAAAATAGCGTCCAATCGTAAGCCGTCGACATTCTGAACTGGACACCCAACGTCGCATTTCTGCTAGCTTTTCGTATCTCTCCGCACGCCGCTGGAAAACGATCTGTGCCAGGGACTGAAAGCTTTTCGGTTGCGAATCTGCGCCTTCCCATTCCCAGCCATTCGTTGTTCGGCGCAACCTTCTGAACAATCCAAGACGTTCCATATGATACAGCAAAATGGAAAGCTGTTGCGCTTCCAGCCCCCATGCCGCAAGCGCCTCTTGTTCAGACACCCCCTTCATCCGCCTATCAGCAGAGAACAAAGCATCGTAGAAATTTCGAATCTGTACCTCGTTCGGATATTCCTCGGCAATCAACTGGCCGGGTAAAATATGGTCATCCGGTGTAAAAAGAAGACAGGCATAGCTTAATTGTCCGTCCCTTCCGGCGCGCCCGACCTCTTGCAAATATGACTCTATGTCAGGAGGCATATGATAATGCAGTACAAACCGGATATCGGGCTTGTCAATGCCCATCCCGAACGCGTTCGTCGCAAATATTACATTCAGTTCATTTCCAAGGAATTGTTGCTGGATCAACAACCTTTCTTCTGCTCCCATACCGCCATGATAAACAGCACAGCGCTCAATCCCCTGCTCCTGCGCCAGCTTGTGCGCGCGTTCTGTCGCGCTTCGGGAGCGGAAATAGACAAGTCCAGGTCCTTTAAGCGTCCTCAACTTGTCCAACATCGCTGCTTCCTTCTCCCGTTCATCGCCCAAAAATGCAACATCATAGCAAATATTCTCCCGATTAATCGATGTAAGCACGATATGTTCATGTGGAATCGAAAGCGCACGGCAAATATCCTGCTGCACGGCCCTTGTAGCGGTTGCCGTCAGCGCTAGCACCGGCGGTGCGCCCAACCTGCAGATACATGAATGCAAACGCTGGTAATCCGTGCGGAAATCGTGTCCCCACTGTGAAATACAATGGGCCTCATCGACTACAAACAGCGATACAGGCACGCGTTCCAGTTGCTCCATGAAATCGTTTTGCTGCAATTTTTCTGGAGAAACATACAGGATTTTCACTTTTCCCTCGATAACTTGCGCCAGCTTCCAGCGTTGTTCTCGCGCAGAAAGTGCGCTGTTAATATATTCAGCGTGCCGAATCCCCCGGCAACGCAAATTCCGCACCTGATCCGCCATCAGTGAAATTAACGGCGAAACAACGACCGTCATTCCGGGAAGCACCAGCGCAGGAAGCTGGTAACACAATGATTTCCCGCCTCCGGTCGCTAAAATGCCAAGCGCGTTCGCGCCCGCAAACGGATAACGCATAACTTCCAACTGGCCCGGCCTGAATTCTTCATACCCAAAATAACGCTTCAAGGCCGTGCGCAATGCTTCGTCTACCGCCGCATTCACGATGTTTCACCTTCCTCCTTGGGAAGCGCGTACCAAAGCAAGACGAATTTCAAGATAATTGTAAGAATCGCCCGCTTCACGCTTAATCGTCCCAACTTTTTTTGTACCCTTTTCGCGTACAATCGCATGAATGCGTTCCACTTTCTCTGGAGAAACAAATGGGTGGATATCAAAAGCGGGATCGGCAATGGCAATTTCAACAATGTGATCTTCGATCGTACCGGGCTTCAAACCACGCTGACGAACAATTTCTTCCAGCGAGAACCCCGCTGCAAGCAACGCTTTCGTCCAGCGGGCTGTTTGCGTAAGCGCGGCATCGTCGGAACGGCTTCCAGCTACCTTTGCAAGCATCGGATAGGCTCCGGAACTAAGGCGGCGCAACTGTTCGGCAGCCAAGCGAAGCACGTGCATCTCAACCGCTCCTTCCGCCGTATCAAGCATACTGGCCAGCTGACGATACGTTAGTCCCGCTCTTGCCTTTCCGCTCAAACGACGCAAAAGAAGCATCCTCTCTTCTTCTGCCAATCCTTCCATCCAGCGTACCATTTCTTCTTTCATACGGCGTGCCGCCTCAAGTTTGTCCGGGTACGTTTTTATTACACGCTTGACTTCGTACTGAAGTTCCCGCTGTTCCACCACCGGATAAAACAGTGTCTCTCCCGCAATCCAATATGAAAACGTCTGAATCAAAAGAGAGAGTTTTTTCCAGAAGCGTGCGGCACGCACTTTTTCATGAACAGACGAAACGGACCTGCAACAGGCTTCATATCTGAAGCGTGCCTCCCTTTTCATTAGTGCGGCTTCGCCGGCCGGCAAACAGAAGACGCCCGCTTTCTTTCCCGGCCGCACTCCGAGCCAGCCGCGCGCGATCAAATCGTCCAGCATTCTCCTCACTTCTTCCACAGAAAACGCGTGTAATGCTCCATACAACATGGATACGCCGAACAAAGCAGCGTCTGCAATCACCTGGTTATTTTTCCGCCCTTTCAGTAAATGTACGATTGCCTGCGGCGTTCTTTCGCCCTGGAACTTTGACGCTGCAAGGAGAAAAAGCCCTTCCATAAATTGAATGTTCATTGTTATAATTTCATCCCCCGATTTCGGGTAAGTAATTACTGTAATCTAATTATAGTCCATCATTCTGCCATGTGGAGCAGAAAAGATGTTTTTGGTGCCCTTTCACGATTTTTTTTCAACCATCTTGATATTCACGAATACAATGTTTACAATGAGGTATGAGAAATGGACAACGTCTTTTCTCAGAATTTCTGGAGGTGAGAAGAGAATGACAACTTGGGTTGATAAAGACACTTGTATCGCTTGTGGAGCTTGTGGCGCAACCGCTCCTGATGTATTCGATTACGATGATGAAGGCTTGGCTTTCAACAAATTGGATGACAACTCCAATACAGCTGAAATCCCGGACATTCTGCAAGACGACGTTCGCGATGCAGCTGAAGGTTGCCCGACTGATTCAATCAAAGTTGAAGAGTAAAATGCTTTTTGCATCGAACAAGCTCTCATAACGTAAATCCGAGCCTGACCAATTTCCCGGTTAGGCTCTCACGGTTTCATGGACAGCATATTATCACCATCTTAATTAATATCCCTTCTCAACTCTTCAATCCCTCGCTTCATCCCGCTATTTTCTTGAACGAGCAAACTTTCTCTCCTTTTCCTCCAGCCAGTTTTGCAACAGATATGTAAAATGGAGATGTTAAAAAGATTATTGACAAGTGCAATAATTGTCTATATCCTAAGTATGTCATAAAGATTCATATGCATTCTCGTTAGGCGAGGCTCCAGTTCAAACATAGGCCACTGCCCGGAAACGTCGAGAGACGCCAATGGGTAGAACAGGTATTGCCGGATTAAGGCTCTACTTAAGGTGGCTGAGTCATGTGACTCTACGTTGTTCTGTGCCGAAGCTCAACCAGGAGAATACTGGAAGCATACGAAGCTTTTTCGCATGCATCTATTTGTTGTGGGCACAAAAGCCTCTCCTGGCGTCATCTTGCGCGGGAGAGGCTTCTTTTATTCTTTCAATGATATCAATATATTAAAGGGCAAAGGAGGGGATTTTCTTGATTAAAACGTATTTTTACAACCACTCCAAGCAGGAAATGATTCATGATGTCGATTTGGATAAAATCAACGAATTCCTGCATTCCAACGAAGACTTGCTCTGGATTGATCTGTTTAATACAAGCAACCAGGAATTGCAATATATCGCCAATTTGTTTAACTTTCACCCGCTGGCAATTGAGGACTGCCTTCAACACAGTCCGCGCGCAAAAGTGGATAATTACGAAGATTACTATTTTTTCGTATTCCATGCGCTGCGCTACCATGAGGAAAGCGACACAGAGATTACAACCCTTGAGCTAAACGTATTTATGGGGCCGAACTACATCGTAACCATCCATAAACGGCCCATGCCTTCCATCGGTCGAATTGCGGCCGCCTGTTTAAAAAGCAAAGAGTACATGAACCGTGGAGCAGATTACTTGCTGTATTCCATCATTGACGGCATTACGGACGAATACTTCCCGATTCTTGACCGGCTAAGCATCCGTATTGATGAAATCGAAGACGAGATGTACGAATACGATATGGAACTTGTCACCGAAGAGTTCCTCGCGCTTAAGCGTACACTCATTTTGATCCGCCGCGTCATTCTACCGCAAAAACGAGTATTCGCTACAATAAACGGTCATTGGCAATTTCCGATTCAAGAAGAGAATATTCCATTCTATATTGACTTAAAAGACCACCTGGAACGGATCGCCGACTCGACCGAAACGTTCAAAGACTTAGTAAACAGCGCGCTTGATACGTATTATTCTATCGTAAGCGCTAAGACGACGGAAAACTTAAACATCCTGACCATGATTTCTACCATTATGCTGCCGCTTACCTTCATAACAGGATTTTTCGGCATGAACGTACCGCTCCCGTTTCAAGATTCGCCCTATACCACACTGGTTATTTTCGTACTTCTGTCCATGCTTTCTTGGTGGATGTGGTGGTTTTTGCGCAAAAAATTTATGTCATAAAAAGCGCATGGTCATAAACTGAAAATGGGCTTCTTCACAGGGCATACCCTCTGGGTGAGGCATACCGTTTTTCGCCCGAGAGTTTTTCCTGACAGACAAAAAATACTGATATATCAAGGATGTTGTAAAACGCATAATGACTGAATGGTAAAGGTTAAACACAATAGAGTAAAAACTAAATGTTGCACGCAGTCAAAACTATTGAGTATAATAAAATTAATAAAATGGTTCAGCCGGGAGGCGTACTTCATGAAAAAAACACGCAAAACCGGACGCATCGAAAAAGTAGTGAAGCTTTTGTATTTGGTAGGTATTCTATCACAAGAAGAACAGGAACAAATGATAAAACGCCGCCACTAACAGGGCAATGACAAGCGGAGCAACATGCTTCATCACAGAGAGGATTGTCCAATCTCCTCTCTCAAGGGATTGGACATTTTTTTCGATGGTTCTTTTTCTAATTTATTTGTAATAACGAACCATCGAAAAATCGGCAGACCTGCTCTCTCCGAAGAGCAGGTCTCTTTTTTATCCTGTTATGATGAGCGCCGTCAGCCCCCCGGCTATAGACGCCAGCGCGTTCACCGCATCGTTCGTGCACCAGGCGTATCCTTTCACTGCAATCGTATCCCGTCCGCAATGAAGCTTGCGTTCCGTTTCTTTGCCACATATCTGACAGCGGTACATCCGCTGCCAAGCCGCGCCGACCGCGCTGTCAATCAGACTGCCGATCATACCTCCTACAGCTCCCGCCACTACATAATGGACATTCACCCCTTCTTGCGCAAGCAAGGAAAACAGACAGGCACAGCCTCCAATAAACGTCCCGCCTGCAAACGAAGCGGCAAGTCCCGCCCCGCTCACCCCACCGGACGTTCCCGGGTCTACCTTGCGCCATGTAAAAATATGGCGCGGCTTTCCTTTCGCCAGCACACCAATTTCCGTTGCCCACGTATCCGCCGTTACCGCCGCGATCGAACCGATATAAAACGCATACCACCCTTCTTCCATCGCCGCAATAAATGCACCAAGGATAGCCACAAGTCCTGCTCCACCATTTGCAAACACTTGCATAAAATCCCTTGTGCCAGTTTTGGCAAATAAACTCTCCACCTCCTGCTTCGCTTCCTTCTTTCGATGCGATAACAAACTGGAAGAGATGAAAAATGCAAGCAACACACCATACCATTTCATATCGCTCAATGCGTATATCAGTGTTCCTATAATTACTACAGCCACAGCTCCGCTCGCCGACAGCGAACGTTTCCGGTATGCTACTATGGCAATCAACAGGCTTCCCACAAATCCAATAAAAAGTTTCATTCCTACTTCTCTCTCCTTACAACACGCTTTTCTTGTAACATAGAACTTGTTATAATGAAGCAGAATCCCTTGTTGGACTAACCTAGCTAACCCAGAACAAAAAGGAGGAATTTTCATGGCATTCGAAAACAAAGTCGTTGATGTGTTCGTCGAAATTCCAGCTGGCAGCCAGAACAAATATGAGTACGATAAAGAAGCAGGCGTATTCCGCTTGGATCGTGTACTATACTCCCCAATGCACTATCCTACCGAGTATGGATATCTAGAAAATACGCTGGCGCTTGATGGAGACCCGCTGGATGCGCTTGTGTTAACCACATTCCCGACATTCCCAGGTTGTGTCATCTCCACCCGCATCATCGGCGTGCTTGTTATGTCCGATGACAAAGGCCAAGATGAAAAACTGTTAGGCGTACCTGTTGACGATCCACGCTGGGATGGCGTAAAATCGCTTGACGACGTTCCAGGTCATGTATTGAAAGAAATCGCACACTTCTTCGAGCGCTATAAAGACCTAGAAAACAAAGAAACGAAAATCGAAGGCTGGGAAGGTCCAGAGAAAGCGGCTCAGCTTATTGACGAATGCCTTGCCCGCTACACGGAAAACAAATAAACGATATGTACATACGAAAACTCCCGCTAAGCGGGAGTTTATTCTTTTTCCGTGTCTCCATATCTTTCCTTGAGTCGGCGAGTGCCTTCCTTGCAGACTCCGTAAGACAACCATGAGCAACCGAGGCACAAGAAGTCAAGATCATCCGGCTTCACCATTTGCGCGGTACGCTGTACCAGCCATTTTTTACTGTATGTTCTTTCCGGCTCAATATGTAGATGGCGGATAACTTTGGCATCCATCCGTCTGACATGAAGGTCGGAATCTTCCCCCGCTTCACACTTCGTTTGTCCTTTATGGGGACAAGCACCACATACTTCATCAAATCCGATAGTTACTTCCAGCCGGATGTCACATTCCGGGTCGCGAATACATTCTACCATTTCGCGCATCGTCTTGATAAAAGAAGGGCTATACCCCATGCCTTGAAACCCGTACACACACAACAAATGATGGCCGCGCAATTTGCGAATCTCCATTGTGCTTTCTCCTTTTTTTGATGAATAAGAAAAGCTTGCGAGTTATCTTTAACTTTATCATGCAGGCACCATTTTCGCACGTCTGAAACAAATAATATCATAAAACTTGCTTTCTACATTTTTAAACTCTTGAGATATAAAACAGCTTTACATCCTAGCGACAACTTGGTAGAATAAAAATAAAGATTCGGGCTAAAACCGAACATTAATAATTTTTTAATAAAGAATGTTAAGTTTTTAATCCAAAAACACTTGACTCCATCCTTTTTTCGTGATAAATTGTTTTCAGACAACAAACAATATCGTAAAACAACAATGACGGAGAGGAACTGCAGACGTGATTCTTCAGAGAGCCGGTGGTCGCTGCGAACCGGTGAATCCCCTGCCGTTTGAGCGCTCCTGAGTTGTCAGGCTGAACCGAAAGAAGTAGGTCTGAACGGATGCTCCGTTACAAGCTGCGGTTCTCGTGTATAGAACCGGTCGAGGCTGCTGTTGCGAGACAGTAGCGAATGAGGGTGGTACCGCGAAACAAAGCCTTTCGTCCCTCACTACAGGAATGTAGTGAGCACGAAAGGTTTTTTAGTACAAAAATATATCTAGGGGGAAAAGGCGTCAAGCGCCGCGGAGGTGTAAATTACATGTTTAAAGTATTAGTAAGCGACCCATTAAGTGAATTTGGCATTCAAAAATTGCTGGAGGCGGAAGACGTTCAGGTTGACCGCAAGACAGGACTCTCCGAAGCGGAACTGATCGATATTATCGGAGAATATGACGCGCTGCTTGTGCGCAGTCAAACAAAAGTAACGGCCGCTGTTATTGAAGCAGGTAAAAAACTAAAAGCAATCGGCCGTGCAGGGGTTGGAGTGGATAACATCGACCTGACAGCTGCAACAAATGCGGGGATCGTTGTCATCAATGCGCCGGACGGAAATACGATTTCTACGGCAGAACATACTTTTGCAATGATTATGGCTTTGGCTCGCCGTATTCCACCAGCATACAAAAAACTGGTAGAAGGCGAATGGGATCGCAGGGCGTTCACGGGCGTAGAATTGAACAAAAAAGTGCTGGGCATCATCGGTCTGGGACGAATTGGCGCTGAAGTAGCAAAACGTGCTAAAGCGTTTAATATGAGCGTGATCGCATACGATCCGTTCCTGACTCAAGAACGTGCCGACAAATTGGGCGTTAAATTCGGCACGCTCGATGATGTGATTACGCAAGCCGATTTCATTACAGTCCACACTCCATTGACAAAAGATACAAAATATCTCATTAATACGAAACAATTTGAAAAAATGAAGGACGGCGTACGCATCATTAACTGTGCCCGCGGCGGAATTATCAGCGAAAAAGCGCTGTATGAAGCGATTGTAAGCGGCAAGGTTGCCGGCGCCGCCATCGACGTATTCGAACAAGAACCGCCCGTGGACAATCCGCTTTTGAAATTGCCACAAGTCATTGTGACGCCGCACCTTGGGGCGTCTACCGTCGAAGCGCAGGAGAACGTTGCCATCGACGTATCCGAAGAAATTCTGCATATTCTACATGACGAGCCATTTAAAAACGCGGTGAACCTACCGTCTATTCCGGCCAATGTCATGGAAAAAGTAAAGCCGTACTTTGAACTGAACGAAAAACTCGGTTCCTTTATCGCACAGATTGCGGTCGGCGGCTTGAAAGAAGTAATCATTACTTATTCCGGCGAGCTGAATGATATTGATACGGCGGCTCTGACGCGCACGACGCTGAAAGGCATTCTGTCCTATCATCTCGGCTCGGCCGCAAACTATGTAAACGCACCGATTCTTGCGAAAAACCGTGACATTCATGTAACTGAGCAAAAATCAACATACAGCAGTGGATTCAGCAACCTGATTACAGTTACGCTGAAAACGAGCCAGGAAGAACGAACCGTGTCCGGTACACTGCTGAATGGCTACGGTCCGCGCATCGTTAAAATTGACGGCTATTCCATCGACCTCGTTCCGCAAGGACACCTGCTGCTTGTCCATCACAATGACCGTCCGGGTGCCATTGGCCGCGTAGGTACCATCCTTGGCGACAACGATGTGAACATCGCAACCATGCAGGTAGGACGTCGCGATGTAGGCGGCCAAGCCATCATGCTTCTAACCGTCGACAAGGAAGTAAGTCCGAACGTACTGGACACGCTAGGTGAACTAAATGAGATTACAAGCGTAACGCAACTCGAACTATAAGCCGTTTCAAGACAGGCTGGTTTCTCTCGGCCTGTCTTGAAAGTTATAAGATGTGCCCGCAGTGATACAAAGGCGGCTGTCCCGCTTCCTTGTGGAAGCAGGACAGCCGCTTTCTTACTTTACAACAACATATGCTTTCTTATCCACCAAAAAAAGCGGGCACTCCGCCCCGTGCGCCCGCCTTTCACTTCACCATAATTATAAAATCGTTAAAATGTGCGTCATATCATCCAGAATATAATCAGCTTTCAATTCTTCAAATTTGGCGCGAGCTTCCTGTCCCGTCAGGCCGGTCAGCGTGGCGGCAAACTTACAGCCGATGCTGCGGGCAGCCATATAGTCAGCGACCGAATCGCCCACAACTAAAATTTCTTCCCCGTTTTCAATCGGCAGCGCAAGGTTGAAGCATTCCTCATCATGCGCATCCATGCCAAGCATGCCCTTAATGTAGCAATACGGTTGTGGCTTGGCGAGCGGCGCGCGCTCCGGATAACGCTTCTCTGCCTCCAGTACATCACTTGCGGTCACCACACGGTTTTCATCAAAATATTGAAGCAATCCCATCGTTTTGAGCGGTTCCACCGTTTCGATGCGCGGACGACCGGTACCGATGCCGAGCACATAGCCGCGGTTTTTCAATTCGGCTAGCACTTTCGCCATTTTCTTTGGTTCTACAATCGGAATCTCGTCATCAAGAAATCCGCGTTTGCCTTCTTGATACGCTGGACGACCGATCGATTGGGCTACCAGGCGGTCACCGAGATACCATTCCTGGAACGTCTCTTGACAAAGATCCCACAATTCACTATTGCGCGAGAAAATGTCCGTCTCAATCCCTGTTTTCTCACGAACCAAATCGTTCAAATAAAGAAGCAGCGCCTGTTTTTCTGCCGTGCTTTTTTCGAAGTCTGCAACGAAGGACGCGTAGTCCACTTTAAATTCTACGCCTTTCGCCATCTCTTGCACTTTGGCGATCGCTTCACGATGAATTTGCGATGTTAAGATCGTCTCCACTTCTGCGGACTTCGTCTTATGCAACTCCGCCAGCAAACGCACCAACTCGTAGGAGAACACAAGATAGACCATATCCCAGTTGGCGTTAATACCTCTTGTTTTTATGAAATTTAACACTTTATCATCATCAAACACTTCCTTGCGCACGCGGCGGATCGTACCCTCCTCCGGCGCCGGCTCAAACGTGTCACCGGAAAGCCCCAAATATTTCGGGCTATACAGCATCTCCCATACCGTCAGCGCGGAAGCGTCGAAGTAGCGCTCCTCGCTTAGTAAAACACCGTCAACATCAAATAAAATGGTACGAAACATTTCTTCTTCTCCAGCTCCTCTAACATTGTAATCGACCCAACACGAACATTTTAACATATTTTAAGCAAAATAATCGCCTTTTTCCGCAAATTTTCCGGTGATAAAGTAAAGTATGATAAAATGAAAAAAAAGGAGGCTGAGCTTATGGAATTTCAATCCTTACATAACAAAGTTGTACTCATTACCGGCGCAAGCAAGGGCATTGGCCAGGCTATGTGCCTGCTGTTCGCGGAAAAAGGCGCCACCGTATATGCCATTGCGCGCAGCGAAGAGTTACTGCACAAACTGGCGGAAAAAGCTAAGACGAAAGGTGGCAACATCATCGCTTCACCGTGCGACGTAACCGACAGCGAAGCGGTGCAACGGCTTATTAGCCAAATTGTCCGTGAAAAAGAACGGATCGATGTATTGATCAATAACGCCGGACTTGGCCATTTCGGCCCGATTCACGAATTGACAGAAACGCAGTGGGATGAAATGATGAATGTGAACCTGAAAGGCGTGTTCCTCTGTACCAAGTATGTAGTGCCCCACCTGCTTAAGCAGCAAAGCGGCCACATTATCAATATTTCCAGCGTGGCCGGCACGGTTACGTTCCCGGGCGGCGGCGGTTACTGCACGTCCAAATTCGGTCTGATGGCGTTCACGGACGTTTTAACGCAAGAGCTAAAGCCG
Source organism: Aneurinibacillus thermoaerophilus (assembly GCF_900099925.1). Classification (GTDB taxonomy): domain Bacteria; phylum Bacillota; class Bacilli; order Aneurinibacillales; family Aneurinibacillaceae; genus Aneurinibacillus; species Aneurinibacillus thermoaerophilus. The sequence goes on from NZ_FNDE01000004.1 coordinate 40,035, forward strand.
CACAATATTAAAGTATCTGTCATCTGTCCGGGTTCGGTGCAAACATACTTCGGGCAGAGCGACCCCAAATCCTATGCGCTCAAACCGGAAGAAGTAGCATATATCGCGTACCAGATGGCAGCCGCACCGGAAGGCGTTATTATGAACCAGGTGATTATGCGTCCGGTTGTGCCGAAAGAATACCAAAAATAAGGGAATACAACAAAAAAGGCTGAGGGAAAAACATGAAGAAAAAAGGAGTTTTTCTGCTTGCACTTATGCTTGCCGCCGGCTTGAGCATAACTGCCTGCTCACAGCAGCAAAGCAACGACCAGCAAAACGCCGCCCCTGCGCAGAAGGCAGACAAACGAGCATTCCAACAGTGGGACAAGCCGCCAGCAATGCAAATTGACCCGAACAAAACATACATCGCACATGTGGACACGAACAAAGGCTCATTCTCTATTGAACTATTCGCCAAAGATGCGCCAAAAACAGTGAACAACTTCGTATTTCTGGCGCGCGAAAAATTTTATGATGGCATTATCTTTCATAGGATCGTCAAAGATTTTGTTATCCAGGTTGGCGATCCGCAAGCAAAAGGGAATGTCCAAAATCTAAAAAATAATCCTCAAATCGGGGCCGGGGGTCCAGGCTATCAGTTCGAAGATGAATTATCTTCCAAGCATAAATATGAAAAAGGGATTGTGGCGATGGCAAATTCCAGACCGAATACGAATGGAAGCCAATTCTTCATCGGGAGCGGTGCTGGAGTAGAAACATTAAATACGCAACCTTATTACACGATTTTCGGAAAAGTGATTGCAGGTATAGATGTTGTGGAAGCGATCGCTAATACACCTGTTGAGCAAGGCATACACAAGGAACCTACACCTAGCTTTCCGAAAGAAAATGTATTTATCAAGACCATTACGATTGAAGAAAAATAACTTCTCGCTATTGTAACAGCACATGACAATACATGCGCCTCTTCTTGCCGCGCGCTTCTGGCTACTCCCTCTTGGCAGCCAGTCAACAAAACGCACGGAAAAAGAGGCGCATTTTTTTAATTTGCTTACACCTTTTTCTTCTTCACAATCGCTACAGTACAGCGGGAAACGCAAATGAGTTTATCCTCTTCGTCAGTAATCTTAATATCCCATACCATCGTTGTCCGTCCCTTATGGAGCGGCGTAGCTACTGCCGTAACGAGCCCGTCCCGCTTCGGGCGCACGTGGTTGGCATTAATCTCAAGTCCGACCGCCATTTCATTCTCTTGGTCGATTGCACTCCATGTGCCCATGCTGGCCACCGTTTCCGCAAGGACAACTGAAGCGCCTCCGTGCAACAGTCCAAACGGCTGATGCACCGTTTTGTTCACCGGCATCGTTGCCACCACACGTTCTGGTGTCATTTCTTTTATCTCAATTCCCAGCACTTCTACAAGCGTACCCTGTATATCCATGCCTTCCATACCCTCCCTCATTTTTTCACGTTTGCGCGCTCCATCATTCCGAGGCACCAACATCTCCTTTAGCAACGCAGCCTATCCTACTTTTTTCTCCGAAGGGAGCCATACGACAAAGCGTGTCCCTTCCCCTATCTTACTTTCTACGCGAATATTTCCATGATGAAGTTCAACCAGTTCTTTGACAATCGCAAGACCAAGCCCTGTCCCCGCTTCTCTGCGGGAACGTACCCGATCCACCTTGAAAAAACGCTCCCATATAAAATCAAGATCATGTTGAGAAATGCCGATGCCCGTATCTTCCACCGTCACTTCAATGCCGTCGGCCTTTTCCCGTGCCGCAAGCTTGATATGTCCCTGCTCCGTAAATTTTAAAGCGTTGCCGATTAAATTCGTAAAAATCTGCTCAACACGGTACGGATCAGCAATGATCGTCGGCAGCGGATCAACCACTTCCAGTCGTAAATCGAGGTTGCGTTTGGCCGCTTCTTCTTTAAAAGCAAATACGAGCCGATTCAAAAACGAATTCATATCAATCGGCCGCTTCACAAGGTTGACCTCCTGTTTTTCCAGGCGTACAAGTTCCAGCAAATCATTGACCAATCGGCTCATGTGCATCGTTTCTTTATACATGACATCATAATACTTCTGCCGTGACGTTTCGTCGGTGACAAGACCATCCTGCAACGCTTCCAGAAAGCCTTGCATCGCGGTCAGCGGTGTCCTCAATTCGTGTGAAACATTCGCCAAGAAATCCTGACGTGTCTGTTCGAAGTCTACTCTCTCCACTTCCACTTGTTCCAGCGTACTGGCCATCCGATTGATCGTCCGCGCCAAATCACCGATTTCATCCTCGGTCGTTACCGCTACCCGCTGTTTGTAGTTCCCGCGTTCAATCTCCAGCGCTACTTCGTCAATCCGCTTCAACGGGCGGGAAATTGTCCAGGAAATATAAGAAACCATCGCCGTCGATAGCAAAATACCGAAAAGCGTTGCCCATACAATCATTTCCCGCATGTTGCCGACTGTCTCATCAATGCCTTCTACCGGCGCATGCAGCACAATGCCCCCAAACACTTCATTCTTCTGTCCCCATGGCACGACGACGGACAGCATCGGCTTGCTGAGCCCTTCAAATTTCAAATCCTGAACCACGTCCTTACCCTGCATGACCTGCTCAACAATCGAACGGGCTACCGATTTACCAATAAACACCTCATCCTGCGTCGAAGTGGAAATAATTCGCCCGTGGCGGTCAAACACCCAAATACGCGTATCGAATGTCTGATCTAAAAAAGCGAGCATCGCCGTCGTCTGATCGGACGGCATCGGATCGTTTTGAATGGCAAGGTTTACCTTTTTCGCTTTGCGCAGCAATTCTTCTTTTGTTCCATCATATATGTAATTTTTGGCCAGCACTGACATGGAAAGGCCAAGAGCGCCCAGCCCTAGCAACATCGTAATCATGTAGCTGAACAAGAGTTTGCGAAAAATACTTTTATTAATTCCGAACCATTCTCTCACTATGCTGAGCACAAAGCTTCCACCTCAAATTTGTAACCGACCCCCCATACCGTATGAATGCACTCATACGGCAACTTCGCCAAATGCTGGCGAATTTTTTTAACGTGTACGTCCACAGTCCGGATATCTCCAAAAAAGTCATAGCCCCAGATTCGCTCAAGCAACTGTTCCCGAGTAAACACGCTTCCCGGTGAACGTGCCAGAAACACCAGCAAATCAAACTCTTTCGGACGAAAAGCTACTTTTTCGCCCGATACGGTCACCTGGCGCCCCTGCAAGTCAATGTGAAGATCCTGAAACTGAAGCACGTTTGCTGACTCCGCTTCTTTCTCCTCATTTGTCCGTGGCTGCATCCGGCGAAAAATTGCTTTAATCCGTGCTACAAGTTCACGCGGGCTAAACGGCTTGGTTACATAATCATCCGCTCCCAATTCCAGTCCAAGCACCCGGTCGAATTCTTCTCCTTTAGCAGAAAGCATAATAATCGGCGTGTCCATCGTCTTGCGAATTTCACGGCACGCCTGATACCCATCCATCTTCGGCATCATTACGTCCAGGATAATAGCGTCCGGTTTCTCGCGCTCCGCAAGCGCAACCGCCTCGCTTCCATCATGCGCTTCTATCAAATCAATTTGCTGCTGTGAGAAGTAGAGGCGAATAATCTCCAGCACATTCGTATCATCATCAGCAACAAGTACTTTTGTTCCGTTCATTATCTCTTCCCCTCCATTCCGCATGCAAAAAATCAGGCGGAATCCGGCTCCGCAATCGTTGCTATTTTATTAGTATACCATATTTTTCGCTTTCTGTTTGTAAGTTCGCAGCGTTTGTTTATAAAATTCGCATGCAACATGTACCGAGTGTCCAGGATAAAGGAAGCGATTTCTAAAATTAAAATAACCGGTACATTTGTACCGGTTATTTTAGGAAGAAGAAGCGTGAAGCTTATATTTTATTTTTTATGGAAACTTTAAAGTAATGATTATAAACTTTCGTATTATAAATAGACGGCATTTATTTGCTGTGGTATTGTACAGGCGTTTTGCTCGTTTATTGGTCTTTTGATGTCATTTCCCACGATTTATCGTTAATGAAGCAGCATACCGTCCGTTGATGCTCCGTTTCTCACCTCCCAACGCTTTTTACTTTACAAGAAAAATGTAACAAGCTCGTGAAGCAGATAAGAACTTTTTTTGATAAAAATATGATCAATTTATGTTCTTATCATCTAACCCATATACAAAACCCAGGTTGGCACAGCTTTTGAGAAAAGGTAAGATAGAAGAAAAAACGTTTACAAATGGGAGGAAAATGGATGGAAGCTTCGCTTGAAATTGTAGTACGTTCAACCGAAATCGATGTGAATGGCCACGTTAACAATGCCAAATATCTTGAGTATCTGGAATGGGGACGGGAAGAATGGTATGAACAAGCCGAACTGCCCTATGATACGTTTCTTGAGATGGGAATCCAGACCGTAACGGTTAATATTAATATTAACTACCGCAAAGAGTGCCTGCAAAACGATCGCCTAACGATTACGACCAAGCCGGAACGGCTCGGCCGAACCAGTTATGTCCTGAAACAGGAAATACATAACCAGCGCGGCGAGCTCGTCGCGGATGCATTGGTCACAAGCGTAACCATGGACAGCAAGACCCGCAAAAGCCGTCCGGTTCCAACAAAACTGGCCCGCCTGTTCGACCGCTCCGCTTCCTGAGTGCGCATAAGAAAAACTTGCGGGCTGATGCTCGCAAGTCCTTTTTCCAGATGAAGAAAGGTAAAATCTACATACTTCATATGCAGCTGTTAATCCAAAACAGCCGACCTAACAAGATCGGCTATTCAGCCATTGTCCCCGTTTTTCGTATGCATTTTTTTCGTTTGGACGTTTTTTTTCTTTGTAAACATCGGGTGGCCACGGTGCTCTTCCGGGGAAATGAGTTGTCCCTGAAATAGTACACGCTCCGGGATCTCGATACGAAGCTGTCTGGCTAGCTTACCGGCCATGAACTTCTCCTTCGGCGCAAGCAACGATATCGCCATACCGCACTTTCCGGCACGACCGGTACGCCCAACACGGTGAATGTAACCGTCCGTATCCAACGGCAGATCAAAATTAACCACATGTGTGACGCCTTCGACATCAAGCCCGCGCGCCAGCAAATCAGTGGTGACCAGATATTGGATGCGACCGCCCCGGATACCATTCATCGCCTGCTCACGTTCCTGCTTGTTTGCTTCACTATGAATACCGGCGACATTTACTCCTTTTTTGGAAAGCCAGCTGACAATCTCCCCAACTTGATGCTGCTTCTTTACGAAAATAAGAGCACGATCAGGTTTTAGTGCATGCAGCAGGCGACGCAACATATCAAACTTTTCCCGCTCCGAAGTCACAATAAAATAATGCTCAATCGTTTCCGGTAAGCGGGACTTTCCTTTCATCTTAATCACCTGTGGTTCTTCTTCTGACCATTTCTTTCCCCATTCTTCCACCAAAGAAGAAATCGTCGCAGAGAAAACAAACAGTTGACGATCCCGCGGCGTGCGCTTTATTACCGCCTCCACTTCCGGCATGATGTTCGCTTCCAGCATCTGATCTGCCTCATCAATCACGACCATTTTCACTTCGTGAACCTTGAGCTTCTTTTTCTCGATTAAGTCATACATACGCCCTGGAGAGCCGACAATCACATGCGGCTTCTGCTTCAATTTCTCTATCTGCCGCTTACTATCCACCCCGCCCATAATAATCTGAAAGCGAATGTCCGTACCGGCACACAACTCGTCCAAAACATCGCGAATTTGTACTGTTAGCTCGCGCGTTGGAACAAGAATGAGCGCCTGAACAGCTACGGACGTGCTATCAATTCGCTGCAAAATCGGCAGCAAATACGCAAGCGTCTTCCCCGTTCCAGTCTGTGATTCACCGACCACGCTTTGCCCAGCAAGCAACAGCGGTATGGTGCGCTGCTGGATCGGTGTCGGCGTCTTAATGTTCATTCTTTCAAGTCCCTGGATTAAGAAAGGGGCCAGTGAGCTTTCAGCAAATGTCTTCATCTGTTTCTTCCTTCCTCAGGCTGAATCGGAAGCTGGATAGAGAATGTCGTCCCTTCTCCCAGCTTGCTGCGCACGGTAATCGTGCCATGGTGGCCTTCTACGATATTTTTTACGATGGAAAGCCCAAGTCCTGTACCGGCACGACCACGCGTTCGGGCCTTGTCGGCTTTGTAAAAGCGCTCAAACACAAACGGCAAATCATCGGCCGGGATTCCGCTTCCAGTATCCGCTACCTCAATGATGTACATCTCATCCTGCATAAACGTTCTTAACGTTACTCTACCTCCCTGGCCGGTATGCCGTATCGCATTGTCAATCAGATTCGTCAACACTTGCTCCAAGCGATCGGCGTCAAAATAAAACATACTGTCCGGCGCCTGCCAATCCATCTGTAAACAAATCCCCTGCTCTTTCGCCACACCATTAAATTTACGAATCACTTTGTCTTCAAGCTGAAGCAAGTTACCCGGCCGGATATCAAGCTGAGTATAACCGGCCTCCATGCGGGCTATGTCGAGCAATTCGTTGACCAGACGAGACATGCGCAACGACTCATCATAAATAATTTGCGCAAGTTCCTTCTTTTCTTCCGCCGTCTGGGCGATATCGTCAATAATCGCTTCGCTGTATCCTTGCAGCATCATAAGCGGTGTGCGCAATTCATGCGACACATTGGCGACGAAATCCTGGCGCAGCTTATCCAGCCTCCGCTCTTGTGTCATATCGCGCAACACCGCAACAGCGCCACGAATTTGATCATCGTCGTACAACGGCGCCATCACAACGGCGTATATGCGACCTTGCACAACGACATCCGTTACGACTTCTTCCGCGTTGCGCACGGCTTGTTCCAGAATGGAGCGCATGGAATCCGGGAGAAATTTGATGCCCTTTTCTACATCATTATCTTCCTCCATTCCCTGTTCGTACTCCCATGCTTTCAAAAGCGCCTCTGCCGGAGGATTCGTAACAATAATCCGTCCGTGGTGATCGAACGTCATCACAGCATCCACCATGCTTTTAAGCACACTGGACAACTGCTCTTTTTCTCTGGATAGGGCTACGATTAAATCGTTCAAACGTGAGGCCATATGATTAAACGTACTGGCCAAATCTCCGATTTCATCGTTGGTACGAATGGAGATTTGTGCTGAAAAATCCCCTTGTGCATATAAATCGGCCGCCTTTTTCATTGAATGCAATGGCTGGGTAATACGCGTAGACAAGAAAAAAGCGAAAAAGGTAGTCAAAATAATGCCTATGACTGCGGCATAGAAAATGAGCCATGTCGTCTTATTGGTCGTTTCACGCAGTTCATCCATCGTCTGGTATAAAATCAATTCATTGTTCAAATCGGGCGAATGCAAAGGCACCGCTACAGCCACGAATTCCTCATAACGCGGAACCCTGCCTTTATCCGGCACCACTTGAAAAAAGTCACGCGTCACAGCGATCCGGTCATTGCGTGCCTGTCTCAGCACTGGATGCTTCAAAAACTCTTCCGCTTTCACTTCCGGGATCGTTTTATCGCGCCGATCTACATCCTGATTGATGTATTTGCCAAGCGAACCGGTAATCACCATACGGGTATCATATACATCCACCAGCTCTCGCGCAATGCTGAGCGTTTTTTCCCTATCCTTATAAACCAGAATAACGTGCGCGATATTTTGCGCCAGTTGTTTTAAATCTTCCGTGCGCTGTTTTTCATAAAAACCGTCTAAAAATGACATCAACGTAAGACTGAGCACGGTCAACACAACCGCGACAAGCCCAATAATCGTAAACCAGAGTTTGACAACAACACGGTTCAACACTTATTTTGGCACCTCAAGCTTATAACCGATTCCCCATACGGTTGCGATCATATTGGCAGCCGTGGGAGATACCTTGTTCAACTTTTCACGCAAGCGCTTGATATGAGTGTCAACAGTGCGCAAATCTCCGAAAAACTCATAGTGCCACACATCCTTAAGCAAATCTTCCCGGGAGAATACGCGGTCGGGGTGGCGCGCCAAATAATACAGCAATTCGTATTCTTTCGGCGTCAGGCTAACCTCCTCTCCCGCCACTGTCACCCGGTGTGCATCGTGATCTATAGACAATTCAGGGAATACGATAACATTGTGTGAACTGTTCTGTGTCGTTAAAAACGCGGTCGCCGAAGAACGTCGCAACAGCGCTTTCACCCGGTAGACAACTTCACGCGGGCTAAACGGTTTGACAACATAATCGTCCGTGCCCGATTCAAAACCTTGCACCCGGTTTGCTTCCTCTCCCTTAGCGGTGAGCATAATGACCGGCGTTGCTTTTTTTTCTCTGAGTCGTGTACATACCTCGATGCCGTCAATTCCCGGAAGCATCAAGTCAAGCAAAATAATATCATAGTCGTTGGCAAGCGCCATTTCCAAGGCTTTTTCCCCGTCCTCCGCTTCCTCGATAATGAAGTTTTCTCTCTCTAGATACATGCGCAGCAGACGTCGGATGCGTTCTTCATCATCTACTACGAGCACTTTTGCTTGATGTTCCATTTACTCTCACCTCGGTTGGCATTTTCATGCAAAGCTTTCTTTTCTGCTTATTTTACCATTTTTAGCAGTGAATTGTGACCATAACCTTACAAATTCATGGCGATAATCGTACAAATTATATCGTGCCCAAAATAAGAAAAACTCACAGGCTATGCATGCTCATCCGTTTTTGTTTCATACTTCAACTTCATGGACACACTATAGGAGAGGAAGGGGGGGATTTTATGAAAAAGCCGGAACAAAAATTTGGCTATGACGCAGAAGGCGAAAAAATTGTGCAGCAGAATGTTATGAACGCCTATCAAAGCGGCGTCATCGAAGACGGTTGGGATTATTCAGAAATGGGCGATAACCCGTGGCACCATACCGAAAATGCAGCACAGGAAGAGATGTTCGAAGATAAGAGCCCGGATGACTTTGAAGAATAAAAATCCGCCTTACCCGGACAATGTCTGGGCAAGGCGAATTTTTTCTTATTTTTCCTATGCATAAGTATGAAGACCGGAAATGACAAGATTGACAAAAACAAGATTGAACATCACGATAATAAATCCGATTACGACCATCCACGCCGATTTTTTGCCGTGCCAGCCTCGAGACAAGCGGAGATGCAAATACGCGCTGTAGAATAGCCACGTAATTAGCGCCCATACTTCTTTCGGGTCCCATCCCCAGAAGCGACCCCACGCCTCATGCGCCCAAATCATCGCAAAAATGAGCGCGCCAAGCGTAAAAATAGGAAAACCAATCGCCACAGCCCGATAGCTGATTTCGTCTGCAAGATCCGGATCCAAATGGCGCACCAGGCGTCCAGCCAATGATGAAACGCGGCGACGCAAGGCAAGACGCGTAACCACGTATAACAACGTACCACCTACCACGGACCAGATAAACGTGTTAAATTTACGTGCTGCCTGATTTCCTTTCATAAAACCAGGCGCCTCAAACCAAGGTTTCATTTTGTCCACCGTCAACAATTGGCCACCTTTCGGACCAGCGATCGGCGGCATATGATATTTAATTTCCGATTCGACAACCTGGCCTGTTGGCGTCTGAAATGGTGCTTTAAACACAGCCTGATAACCGATGAACTGAAAGTAAAACACGAGCACAATAAAAGCGATCAATGAGAATACTACCCACATTACGAATTCCAGCCATGCGGCAGACGCAGACTTCTCGGAGGCATTCACCGTACGCAGCAAATACATCAGTCCGCCCGCAAAACCGATAGCAAATGCGCCCTCACCCAAAGCCGCGGTTGTTACGTGTATTTGCAGCCAATAGCTTTGCAACGCCGGAATCAAAGGTGTCACTTCGCGTGGAAATACTGCTGCGTATGCGATAATGATGACGCTTATGGGCATTACAAACATACCGATGAGCGGAATGCGATATATAAGATAAATAACAAGAAACGCAAGCGTCATCGCAAAGCCAAGAAACTGCATAAACTCAAACATATTGCTAGTCGGAATGTGTCCGCCTACATACCAACGGACACCGATAAAGACCGCGTGCAAAAGAAAACCGATGACCACTGCCGCGTACCCAAGACGTCCGAACAGGCGCGCGTGCTGTTCCGGCGTGCGGTTGCGAAAGCTACGCCCGGTTACAGCAACAAAGAAAAAAATCGTTGCAACGCAATAAAAAATGAAAGCGATAGTCAACATCGTGTAGCTAAGCCCGATAAGATTACTCACGTTTTTTATCCTCCTTTTCCAATTGCGCGGCCGATATTTGGTATCCGTTCTCCTCAAGCACCTTCACGATTTCTCTCTTTATGCCAAACCAATTCTTGTTTGTATGCGCCGCCACTAGCAGCTTGTCCCCATCAATTTGGAACCAGATGCGGCGGTGCTGCCAGTAAAAACCCATGATCAGTCCGATCATGCAGACACCGGATCCAAAGAAAACGACGGGCAGACTCTTGTCTTTACGCACCATGAGTCCGCTTACATCCACAAGATCAGGCTTTTCAAACTCATACGTTACAACCGGGGGTTTACCGTCCGCCGTCAGCGTGCTGCCGAGGAAAACCCATTGCTTCTCTCCATTCGGTGTTTTAGGCGAAATCGTATTGACGATAAACGCTGGATTGTTCGGTTCCGTCGTTTTTGTAATTGGCTTCTTTCTCTCATCCAGCGCAAAGTCAGGAAAATACTGCAACACTTGCACTTTCACCTGATCGTTTACTTTAATTTCCGTCGGCGGCGACAGCAAGTCCAATTTTATATCGCCCAGATGTTGTCCGGTTGCAGTATCAATCAATCTTAAATTTAATGCCTGAAGCTTGTTTTCTTCTTCCCCTGACTGGATTAGCCGCAATCCTTCATACTCCAAAGGATGGTTCACTTCGATATCGTGCCGCGCAACTTCCGTAAGCTTCGGCTCGGCACCCGGAATTTCAGCGTTCTCGTTTTTATAAAGCACCGCTTTCGTTTTGTACTCTTTGACGACAAGACCATCTAAATCCAATTTTTCTGGAAATTCATTATCTTGATAATACTCTTTAATAAAAGATTCATTTTTTATGTAATAATTCGTCTCTGGTACGGGCACGGTCTGCCCTTCGCGCACCCACACGTATTGATCGAGATAAAAGCCGGGAATAAGACGCATCAAACATCCGATTAAAAAAATAATAAGGCCAACGTGGTTGATGTACGGCCCCCAGCGGCTAAAGCGCCCCTTCTCCCCCAGCAGAGTGTTTTGTTCGCGGCGTACATGGTAGCGTTTTTTCTCCAGCGACCGTCCCAGCACTTCAAGAAGCCCGTCTCCGTCCCTTCCGTTCAGTTCCAGCTCAGCGCTTACTTTTTGAATTTGCAAGAACTTTCTATCTCGCTTAACACGCTGCTTTTTCAGCGCCCGATATAACGGCACCACGCGATCCAGGCTACATACGACAAGCGAAATACCTATGCCGAGCAAAAGCGCAATATACCACCAGGAAGAATACAAATTATGAAGTCCAAGCTTGTAGTAAATAAGCCCAAACCATCCATATGCTTCTGGATAAAACTGCTCCGCCGGTTTCGGCACCGGAATGTAGCGCTCCTGCGGAAAAATCGTACCGATAGCTGAAGCGATTAGCGTAATCACAATCATAATGACCGCATTGCGCACAGAGGAGAAAAAATTCCAGATGCGATCCACGAATGTTCTTTGAAATGTTTGGGAACGTCGAGCTGCCCCTTCATAACGCATATCAAGCTTTCGCCCCTTGCTTTCGCTAACAAGCGGCGCGCCACAGGATTCACAAAGCATCGTGCCCACCGGGTTTGCGTGTCCACATTCGCATTTGACTTTCTCTAACATGGCTTCACCTCAAATTTTCACGGAGCAATCTGCTGCATATTGTTCCGAATTGTCTGATATGACATCGGCCCTCCTACAATATGCTTGTAAAGCGTTCCATCCGCCTTTACAAAAAATGTAGACGGCATCTCTCCAATTTGGTATTTACGCGTAATAGCTCTGGACGGGTCCATCAAAAGCGGTAGCGCATCCAATTGATACTGACGCGCAAAAGATTTTACAGGAACTTCCGACTCCCCAACATTAATTGCAAGAATAACGACATTTTTATCTACAAATTCTTTCGCCGCCCGGTTTAAAGCCGGCATCTCATCACGGCAAGGCTCACACCAAGAACCCCAGAAATTCAACACAACCGCTTTTCCCTTCAAATCGCTCAATCGCACTTTATCCCCGTCGACCTGCTGAGCTACGAAATCGGGAACAGGTTGTCCTACCTTCACAGTCGATTCGTCTTTAAAATAAGCGCTGTAAAATGTCCAGCCAACGGCAAGCACAATGACGGCAAGCACGAGCAGTCTCGTTACCTTTCTCGATTCCATAGGTAACCTCCTCTACACTCTGCAATAACTACTGGTTCCATTGTCAAATCAGGGATCACTATACACAAATTATAACATTCATCCTAGCATTCATCATAACATTTATAACATTTACTCCTTTGCGTTGCGCATTTTTTGAACATTATGTGACACCCGGACAAAAATATGCCTGCGGCTTTTCCTTCATAAATTAACTTACCTTGATTTATGTCAGATGCAAATACGTCTATAATACTGACACACAATTCCATTAAAGACTACAAAAATGATGCATAAATATTTATTTACATATGTATTTATTCGTTGTAGAATTGAATTTATCTTACCTGTATGTTTCACAAAGAAAAAGGAGTGGACATAAGATGATTCCGACAGAAATGCAATGGAACGCTTTGTTGCAGCGTCATGCGACCGTGACCGTAATTGTAAAAGGACAAAAGATTACGGGCGACTTATATAATGTGACCGATGAACAGGTGATTTTAATCGTGCCGAATAAACAAGACTTGTTTGAAGTCATTGCGCGCGCGGATATCGACGAAATCAACTGGTAGCGCACTGCATCTGCCTATGTTAAAGAGACAAAATCCCATCCACTTCTTCTTTTGTTAGCGGGCGGTATTTTCCTTCTGGCACACCATCCAGCGTCAGAAACCCGAGCCGAACCCGCTTTAACTTCAACACAGGATGCCCCACCGCTTCGCACATCCGGCGCACCTGCCGGTTGCGTCCCTCGTGGATGGTTAACCGGATGGCACTTCTTCTGTTTCTTTCATCGTAGGAAAGCCGCTCCGCCTGCGCGGGCGCTGTCATTCCGTCTTCCAGCATCACACCTTTGCACAGCCGCATAAGCGCTTCTTCTCCTATTCTTCCCTTCACGACTGCTTCATAGACTTTATCCAGTTCATGACGCGGATGCATGATACGGTTGGCGAACGCGCCGTCGTTCGTGAGAAGCAGCAGGCCGGACGTATCGTAATCCAACCTTCCCACCGGATAAATCCGTTCTTTAACATGCTCCATCAAATCCAGCACCGTTTTTCTTCCTTGCGGATCAGTGACCGATGTAATATAGCCGACCGGTTTATTTAACAGAAAATACACATGTTTTTCAAGCACGATTTTTTGTCCATCCACTTCAATTTCATCCCGCTCTGGATCGGCTTTGAAACCGAGCGTCCGAATTACTTCTCCGTTGACCTTCACGCGACCAGCCGCAATAAGTTCCTCGCACTTTCTGCGGGAAGCAACCCCTGCCCGGGCCATAATTTTCTGCAATCGTTCCATGTATGTATCACCCTCCTTTCCCATCATACCCTTCCCGTCGCCCGGATACAACGCGCAAACAAAAAAAGCTGGGCTCATCCTCTTTCTTCTAGCAAAAATTGCTCCAAAAAAGCAATCGCTTCTTGTTCGTCGATTCCATTTGCGGTCAATGTGACTTCTTCCCCTTTGGCAATCACCAACGACATAACCCCCATTATGCTCTTCGCATTTACAAATTTACCATTTTTACCAATGGAAATATCGCTATTAAATAAAGTTACTCTACTTACAAGTTGAGCAGCTGGGCGAGCATGAAGACCTTGTTGAAGATTAACGATTATTTTCTTTTCGATCATAAGTAAAATGAACTCCTTTTCTCATCATTTCACTTTCATTTTCATAATGGACGTTTCTCCCATTTTCGCTTCTTTAGGCCATTCCATTTCGATTTGGTCCATTCGATCTGGATTTATAATGACAATCGGTGTTATCGCACTTTTCGCTTTTTCTTTTACCAAATCTATGGAAAACTCAAGAAGCGGGTCCCCAACTTTTACTTTATCCCCGGCTCTTACATAAGCGACAAACCCTTCTCCCTGCATAAAGACGGTTTCTAAGCCAATATGAATCAATAGTTCCACTCCTTTTTCTGAACGCAAGCCAACAGCATGTTTCGTCGGAAATACCTGAACAACTTCCCCTTTTACAGGGGAGACAACTTTCCCTTCTTTTGGTATAATCGCAACTCCTTCCCCTACCATTTTTTTTGAAAAGGTGGGATCAGGCACTTCTTCTATTCTGACCACTTCACCATGTAAGGGAGCCATAATGACTTCTCTTGTGTCTTTCTCTCCAAACCACCTTTTAAACATGATTTGTCTCCTTTCTATAAAGCAAAACCGCTCCTGCCATTCTTATGTGAACATGCGGTTTTCTACGATGAATGATAACGAATCATCTTTTACCTATTGAAATTCATAAGGCAAACGTTCCAAATGTAACGTTAAAAAACCGATCTCCTTATCCGGTACATCCTTGCCTAACTCTTCAGCAATGATGTCGGCTAATTTTCGCGCTTTTGCAAATCCGTCCGAATACCGCTCACGAATACTCTCAATAAGTGGATTATCTATGGTTTTGCCGGACTTTACACGATCAATCAAGGCTTTTAAATGCGATACAAAACGAATCATAGAAAACGAATCGTCCATCTTATACCCTTCGGCTTTTAGCTGATCTAAGATTTTGGAAACAATCCGTGCAATCCCCAAAGCTACTTTTTTATCAGAAAAAGATCGGGCTGAATGAAAGTGTGTAGCCAAAAATGCGATCTCTTCTTCCGGGAGAGTAACATCAAGCTTCTTATTCAAGTACGCAACCGCTTCTTCCGCGATTTTATATTCTTCGGGATATAGATACTTAATTTCAAAAACGAACGGATTGCTTAAATAAATCCCTCTTTTAATTCGCTCAATGGCAAAGTTAATATGATCAATCAAGGCTGCATGAATTGTATCAGAGAAAGGGCCCGACAATTTTTGAATCGCCAGCGCAATCACCTCTTCTGTTGCTGCAATAATCGGAAAGTTTACCATCTTAATCACTTGCTGATAATGTTCAATCGCTTCTGCCGTATGCAAGAGAAACTCCTGCGAGATAGCGGCCGGATCGATTAAATCCCCGTTTTTTTTTTAAATCCGATACCTTTTCCAAATACTATGGAATTATTTCCGGATAAGAGTTTGGCAAGCACTACATTATGAGATAAAACTTGCACAATCTTTCGTTCCATAATCAATCCCCTCACGCATGTTTATCCCCTGTTTTTCTCTCTTTTCAAAAGTAAGGCGGCAGCGGCCTCATCAAGTACAAAGGTAACGTTAGGATGAAGTTGCAGAATACTGGCGGGCAAACTTGTCCGCACATCCCCATACACAGCTTCTACCACAGCTTGCGCCTTTTCTTCCCCAAATGCCAACAGCAAAATTTGTTTGGATAATAGAATCGACTGCAACCCCATCGTGATGGCATGTTCAGGCACTTCACCTGGACTTTCGAAAAATCTGGCATTTGCCTGAATGGTCACATGGGCAAGCTTAACAATATGCGTTTTCGATTTTAGAGAAACATCCGGCTCATTAAATCCAATATGCCCGTTAATGCCGATTCCTAAGATTTGAATATCAATAGGATTCAATTGAATAATCTGATCATACCGTTGGCATTCCTGTTCAAGATCTTCCGCGTCTCCCCTTGGAATATATGTTCTTGATTGATCGATATTCACATGATCAAATAAATAGCGTTTCATAAAATAACGATAGCTCTGCGGATGATCAGCAGAAATCCCCACATATTCATCCAGATTAATCGTTGTCACGCGGGAGAAATCAAGCCCCCACTGATGCATTCGAATCAACTCGTAATAAAGAGGAATCGGCGTCGAACCTGTGGCCAATCCAAGAACCGGATACGCACGGTTCTTGATAATCTGTTCAATAACAGTTGCACTATAAATAGCGCCTTCTCTGGCTGTCGAAAAAATCCGAATATCCATTCCCTATCCTCCTAATTTACTTTCTAAATACTAAGTTTCCGCGGACAATGGTATGCGTCACCTGTAACCGTTCATCGAATGCGATGATATCTCCATCAAATGAAGGTGCAATCACCCCTTTGCGAAGTTTAAGAAGGCGGGACTGATTTTGGGAAGTGACCCTGGATATTTCCTGTTTTCCCAGTGTTCCTGCATCGAGCAAATTTCTGACTGCCTGATCCATGGTCAATGTACTACCCGCGATCGTTCCGTTGGAAAGAGTCGCCACTCCTTGCCGAACAAAAACCATTTGTCCACCCAATTCATATATCCCGTCCTTCATGCACGCCGCCCGCATCGCATCAGTAATCAAAAGCAGCCGTTCTTCTCCCATAGCTCGCATCATCGCTTTGACTACAAACGGATGGACATGCCGATAATCGACAATCAACTCAACATAAATCTCCTCATCCGATAAACCAAATCCAGCAAGCCCCGGTTCGCGATGGTGAAATCTACTCATTGCATTAAAAAGATGAGTAACACTCTGTGCCCCCCATGCTTTTCCTTGCTGCGCATCAGAAAGGTCAGCGGCACTGTGGCCCATCGATACTACGATTCCCTGTTCAGTGGCAAAGCGAATCAATGCCTCCGCCCCCGGAAGCTCCGGAGCAACTGTTATAATCTTCACTTGATGTCGCGATCGTTCGATCCATTCTGCAAGAAGTTCAATATTCGGCTCTATAATATGTTGCTGTGCATGCGCTCCCGGATAATCGGGATTAATAAACGGGCCTTCCAGATGAAACCCTAACACCTGAGCTCCTTCAGATTGAAAGGTAGGCTCCAATGTTTCCATCACTCGCTGAATACGCTCCGGACTTTCGGTCATAGTCGTTAAATAGAGACCTGTTGTACCATGTGCCGCATGCGTTTTGGCAATCGTTTGGAATGCCTCAGGCGAGGCATCCATCGTATCTGCTCCCCCGCCGCCATGCACATGAATATCGATAAAACCCGGATACAACTCTCCATTTGTCTCAATCAATGTAGCGCCTTCCAAATCTGTCTTCGAAAGTTGCCCGGTTGCTGTAATTATTCCATCCTCAATTAAAATCTGCTGGCGTTCTTGGTTTAGAATTCCGGATACTACTGTCTTCACCACAACAACCTCCCCTATCCATTTCATGCTTAACTTCAAAAGTTTATGGTATAAATTTCATAAAAAATTTTTAGCTTGCGCTTTGATTCAGTAGTGATTTTATCTCTTCTTTAATAAGTTCCGATTCTGTTCCAAATACAATTTGTACATTTCCTTTTCCTAAACGCATAACGCCGGCTGCGCCCAACTTTTTTAACTCCTCGTCTTTCACAAGGGAATCATCACCTACGATTAGCCGCAAACGGGTAATGCACGCATCAATATTCCTGATGTTCTCGACTCCGCCAATCAACGGAAGAATAGACATCGCCCTTTCCTTCATTTCTAAAGCATTGCCCTCTTCTTTGAACGTTGTTCCCGATTCAGTCGGAACCTCATCCCGTCCCGGCGTCTTCAAATCAAACATGCGAATGAAAAACCGGAATACAAAATAATACACGATAAAGCAAGCGGCTCCAAACGGTATCAGCAACCACGGTTTGGTAGCCAAATGCCAGTTAAGAACATAGTCGATGAAACCTGCCGAAAAACCAAACCCCAAATGCATCCCTGACAAATACGTGAAAGCCATAAAAAGACCCGTTAAAATCGCGTGTATGATAAATAATAGCGGCGCTAAAAACATAAACGAAAATTCAATCGGCTCCGTAACCCCTGTCAAAAACGAAGCGAAAGCGGCCGATAGCAATACGGATGAAACGAAAGCTCTTTTTTCCGGTTTGGCTTCCTTGACCATAGCTATGCAAGCGGCCGGAAGCCCAAACATCATGATCGGGAAAAACCCTGTCATAAACATCCCTGCCGTCTTATCGCCCGCAAAATATCTGGATAAATCGCCATGAAAAACATCCCCTGCTACATTGGTAAATTCCCCGATTTGAAACCATGTAATTGAATTCAAAATATGATGCAAGCCAAATGGGATTAGCAAGCGATTTAACAAGCCGTATAAAAACATGCCGATTCCACCTGCCGAAACAATCCACATTCCCAGTGCATGAATACCATTTTGCACCGGCAACCATACATAGCCCATCACCACACCAAAAACAACCATCACCAGCGCAGTAACAATCGGAACAAATCGGCTTCCGCTAAAAAAGCCAAGCGCTTGCGGCAGTCGAATGTCTTTGTATCGTCTATACAAAAAAGCTGTCACAGCACCAGTAATAATCCCCCCTATTACCCCCATATCTAAATGAACAATCTTTTCTCCATTCGGCCCAATAACATCAAAAACATTCAACACATTGGTTAGAACAAAATAACCAAGCGTCGCAGCCAGCCCGGCAACACCGGCTCCATCCGTCAAACCGATGGCAACGCCAATGGCAAACAACATCGGCAGATTTCCAAGTATCGCCCCTCCGCCTGCCGAAAAAATTTTGGCCAGGTGTGCCATGAATGGATTTTGAAATTTCATGGCACCGATTCCCAAAAGAATTGCGGCTGCCGGCAAGACCGCAATCGGCATCATAAGTAAGCGACCGATTTTTTGTAATGCACTTAATACATTCATCATCCTATTTCCTCCCTTTATTTTTAAAATTCAAAAAAAATAAAAGTGGGCATAAGCTTAAGAAGCAAAAAATTAGCTTCTCAAGCTTATGCCCACTTAAGGTAACATGCTTGATGGAAGATTTAAGCAAAATATAACTTAAGTAAAATATAATGAATAAGGGGGCCTTTTGTCAAGCATGTGATGAATGCGCTTTCTTATACCCGTATATTTTGGAGCGGGGTAGCGCTATCTCTTTACACTACCCCCGCTCCGGAAAAGATATAACTTATCCAAACACAAACCAAACGACAAGAAGCGAAGCGATCACGCCAATAAAATCGGACATGAGTCCGACTTTCAGCGCATACTTTGTGTTACGCACCGCCACCGCGCCGAAGTACACCGTAAGCACGTACAATGTCGTATCTGTGCTTCCCTGAATCGTACTCGCCAGGCGACCAATATATGAATCTGGACCATACTGCGCGATCAGATCAGTTGTAATCGCAAGCGATCCCGAACCGGTAATGGGACGCAGAAGCGAGAGCGGCAGAACCTCCGCTGGAAAATGTACAAGATCAAGCACAGGACGGAGCAGCCTAAGCAGCACATCAAGCGCACCCGATTCACGAAAAATCGTAATTGCTACCATCATTCCAACCAGGTGGGGCATAATGCGTATGGCAGTTCCAAAACCGGACTTCGCGCCTAAGATGAACGTGTCATAGACCGGTACCTTTTTATAGAGCGCGTATACAAGTACGTATGAAAGAAGGAACGGAATCGCCCAGACGGACAATTGTGTAACAAGGGCATACATTACCGCTTCCACTCCTTTCTCTGGTACCAGCGATCGATCAGAATAGCACCTGTAGTAGCGATAAACGTGGCAAGAAGGGTCGTTCCGACGATTTCCGCCGGATTGGCCGAATTGTAATTCATGCGGATCGCGATAATCGTAGTGGGAATCAGCGTCATACTAGCGGTATTTAAAGCAAGCAACGTACACATCGCTGGGGTGGCGGTCTTCGGATCAGGATTTAGCTTTTGCAGCTCCTGCATCGCTTTTATCCCCATCGGCGTCGCCGCATTTCCAAGACCAAAGAGATTGGCCGTCATATTTGAAAGAATGTAGCCAAAAGCAGGATGATCTTTCGGTACGGTAGGAAATAACCAGCGGGCGAGCGGCCCAAGCAGGCGAGCCATTTTGTCCAGCAGGCCCGCTTCTTCCGCCACTTTCATCACACCCATCCAGAAAATAAGAATACTGATTAACCCAAACGTAACAGTCACGCCGGTTTTGGCTCCTTCGAACACCGCCTTGTTGACCGCGTCCACATTTCCTGTTACAAACGCGGTCACAATTCCGATAAAAATCATACCCGCCCAAATATAATTTACCATCTACATCCCCTCCAGCATCGTCCTGAAGAACGATTCCAGATTCGATGTAAAGCGGTTCCCGATCGCCTGTGCCACTGTTTCCTGTTCGATCGTAAGCGCTACCCGCCCAATGAGTTTACCATCAAGCCTAATCTCAAGGAACGGCCCTCGAATATTGCGAACCAATTGCTTTTCTATCCGCGATTTCTCCTCTTGCGACAGCGGATAGGAGAATGCTTGCTTGGTATAATAGGCAAGTACGCCATCTTCCCGCTTATCTTCGCCTACCCGTTCGCCCGCGCGTATAACCTCCGTGCGCGAAAACTGGCTGAATCCGTAATCCAACCATTTCATGGAGTCTTCCCAATCCTGCGGCGCATTTAATACTACGACAGCAAGCTGTTGTCCGTTCCGGGTAGCGGAAGAAGATAGGCACCGTTTCGCCAGTTTTGTGTATCCCGTTTTTACCCCGTCTGCTCCTTTATACAGGCGGAGCATTTTATTTTTGTTCACCAGTTTGCGATCCCATTGCTCTCCTTCCCACGGAATGTATTTTACTTGTGTGGAAACGATTTTGCGGAATTCCGGGTTGCGCAGGGCATACGCGGTCAACAACGCCATATCCCGCGCTGTAGAATAGTGATTGTCGCTATCATCAAGTCCATGTGGATTCGTAAAATGGCTGGAGTGCATGCCAATATATTCCGCTTTTTCGTTCATAAGACGAGCAAAGCCTTCGATAGAGCCCCCCACATGTTCGGCAATCGCCACGGCAGCGTCATTACCCGAACGCAGCATCAAGCCGTACAACATATCTTCCATTTTCATTTTTTCGCCACGCTTCAAATAAATGGAAGAGCCCTCTTTGCCGTATGCGCTATTCGGCGTTGTGACAATATCCTGACTATTCCCTTCTTCAAGCGCAACAATAGCTGTCATAATTTTTGTCAGGCTGGCAATACGCATTCGTCTGTCCGCTTGCTTTTCCGCGAGAATGCGTCCGGTGGCGACGTCAATAAGTGCGGCGGTTTCCGCAGACACGGGCGGAAGCGCGGGCCCGGCAGCGATCGTCGGTTGCGGCAGCATCATCAGAAAAGCAATGAGTATAAAAACGAGCTTTTTCACTCCGATCCCCCTTTGCCATTTGCACAGTTTGTCCTGTCCCATCTATGTACATGTATATGGCTCATCCAGGAGATTATGAGCGTTCAAACAAATTTTAGCTTCTTATCACCCGCAACCACTAATAATAAAACCCTAAGCGCTCTGTATCCGCTTAGGGTGTAGGTTCTGCTTTATTTTTCTGATAGAAAAGATACGCTTCTTCTTCTTCGACTTCGGAGCCTTCCGCAGGGAATTCGGGTGGAGGCGGCAGTTCATCCAGACTGCGCAGGCCAAAATATTCAAGAAACTCTTTGGTTGTACCGTACAAAATCGGACGGCCTATTGTATCAGCCCGGCCCACTTCTTTAATTAAATTTTTACTCGTTAGGCGATTAATTGCGCTCTCGCATTTTACCCCCCGGATTTCCTCCAGCTCCAGACGCGTAATCGGCTGCTTGTACGCGATGATCGCCAGCGTCTCAAGCGCCGCTTGCGAAAGCGTTGCGTGTGACGGCGTATGCGCCAGTTTCTCAAAATACTCCGCGAATTCCGGACGCGTCGTAAACTGGTACGCCTGTGCAATCTCGACAATTTGCAAACCGCGATTCTGTTCTTTATAGTCTTTTTTCATTTCATCCATAAGGGCAACTACTTCATGGATTTCCAGATCGAGAATCGAAGCAAGCTGCTTTGCTTCAATTCCTTCGTCCCCGGCTACGAACAGGAGCCCTTCCACAATCGCCTTCAACCGTTCTATGTCAATCATACCGCATCCTCCTGCATCCGCGATACTGTAATATCTTCAAATAATCCGTCCTGCTCGCAAACAACGATTCGCTTCTTCATCATTTCCAAGATCGCAAGAAATGTCGTTACGATCTCGATTTTGGAGTTTCCTTTTTCTAAAAGTTGAGAGAAGTATATTTTTCCGCCAGCTACCGCAAGCAACCGCTCGATTTCCTCTATGCGATCGCGCAACGAAATCTCGTCGCGTTGCACTTTCACCGCACGCTCCTTGCGGCTCACTCGCTTTAGCGCTTTCTGAAGCGCATCTACCAGATCGTAAATCGTCACGTTGGCGATCGGGTTCTCATCTTCCGGAATGAATCGAGATAAATCTTCCGCCGGTCGCGTATACACACGGCTCCGCTCTTTTTCCCGATCACGGAATGTTTCCGCGATTTTTTTGTATTTTTTATACTCCAAAAGGCGCTGCACCAACTCTTCCCGTGGGTCGCCTTCCTCTTCATAAACCTCCGCGCCCCATTCATCAAACACCGGTTCTTCGCGACGAGGCAAAAGCATTTTGCTTTTAATCGCGAGCAGCGTCGCCGCCATAACAAGAAATTCACTCGCGATATCAAGCTGCAACTCCTGCATAATATATAAATGCTCCATATACTGATCGGTAATTTCTACAACCGGAATATCGTAAATATCGACTTCCGCCCGTTCAATTAAATGAAGCAGCAAATCCAGCGGCCCTTCAAACGTATCAAGTTTGATATCGACTCCCACCGATCGTCCACCTTTCTACTGTACAAAGGAAACCAGCATGTTTCGCACCCATTCAAATGGTGTGTACAAAATGATCGAGCCAAGACCAGGAATAAAAATAAGCAGGAGCAGAACAAACATGCCGTACGGCTCCATTCGCTCAAAGAAAGCATCATAGCGACGCGGCATAATATAACGCAAAAATTTCGAACCGTCCAACGGAGCAAACGGGAGCATATTAAACACAAACAAAGCTACATTAATAGTAAAGCTCCAAGCGACCGTGTTTACCGCAAGCGTTTCAGCCCATGTCGGCCACGTATTCATCACACCACTCGTAAGCAAATATACATGTAGCTGCAAAAACAAAAACGCTAAAATCAAGTTGGTCAACGGTCCCGCGACCGCTACATATACCATGCCTAAACGGCGGTTGCCGCGGAAATGAAACATGTTTACCGGCACCGGACGCGCCCAACCAAACGGCCCGAATAGAATCAGCAGCATCCCGAACGGATCAACATGGCTAATTGGATTGAGCGTCAGACGTCCTTCGTTTTTTGCCGTACGATCTCCCAATTTATAAGCAACATACGCGTGCGCCCACTCATGAACAGAAAACGCGATCACAAACGCAATCACTCGATAAAGCAACGAATCCCAGTCAAAATAAAACAACGCCGCTCCCCCTTACCGTATCAAGCTGCAACTCATTCTACCATATGCCTGTCATCTGCACAATTCTGCCGTTTTCCCGTTTTCGTGAAAAAACCCCTGCTTTCCGTTGCGAAAACAGGGGCACATTATTTAGCTATCCGCATTATGCAAAAGCTTTTGTCAGGTTGGCCATCTCAATCGCTGTGGCCGCCGCCTCCCAACCTTTGTTGCCTGCTTTTGTGCCAGCGCGCTCGATCGCCTGCTCAATCGTATCGGTCGTCAGCACACCAAAAATCGCAGGTACGCCAGTGGTCAGTCCGATGGACGCAATGCCTTTCGCTGCTTCGTTGCATACATAATCAAAGTGTGGTGTAGCGCCGCGAATCACCGTGCCAAGCGCAATGACAGCATCATACCTGCTGGATTCTGCCATTTTTTTGACAATGAGCGGAATTTCAAAAGCTCCCGGTACCCAAGCAACTTCCACATCGTCTTCAGCCACACCATGACGCTTCAGCGCATCCAATGCGCCGGTCAAAAGCTTGCTTGTAATAAACTCGTTAAAGCGTCCAACGACAATGCCAATTTTAAGCCCTGTTCCCACAAGATTTCCTTCGTATACTTTTGCCATCATCATTCCTCCATTTTTCTACTATATCTTTATGGTTCAAATGCAAAGCGATTATAAATTCAATAAATGGCCGAGCTTGCTTTTCTTCGTGCGCAAATACCGTTCGTTCGCTTCCACCACCTCCATCTGCAGCGGCACGCGCTCCACTACACACAGGCCATAGCCTTCAATGCCTTTAATTTTGCGGGGATTATTAGTCAGAAGGCGGATTTGTCCCAGCCCCAAATCGGCAAGAATCTGCGCGCCAATGCCGTACTCCCGCAAGTCGGCGGGAAAACCCAGCTTTTCGTTTGCTTCCACCGTGTCAAGCCCTTGCTCCTGCAGTTTATACGCCTTCAGTTTGTTAATAAGGCCAATGCCGCGCCCTTCCTGGCGCATATATAACAGCACGCCGCGCCCTTCTTCTTCGATCTGTCTGAGCGCCGCATGAAGTTGTGGACCGCAATCGCAACGGAACGAACCGAACACATCGCCAGTGAGACATTCGGAATGCACCCTTACAAGCGTCGGTATATCTGGATGGATGTCTCCTTTAACCAGTGCCACATGTTCTTTATCATCTGTATCGTTCGTATATGCTACCATGCGAAAATGTCCGTATTCAGAGGGCAGCTCCACTTCGACTTCACGCCTTACGAGCTTGTCGAAACGCATGCGATAACGGATTAATTCTTCAATCGTAATCATTTTGAGTCCGTGCTTTGCAGCGATCCGCACCAGATCAGGCACCCGCGCCATCGTTCCGTCCTCGTTCATAATCTCGCAGATAACACCGGCCGGATACGCGCCGCATAAACGCGCCAAATCAACAGCCGCTTCCGTGTGGCCGGCCCGACGCAATACGCCGCCTTTTCTTGCAATAAGCGGGAAAATGTGGCCGGGACGGCGAAAATCTTCCGGTTTGCTGGCCGGGTCAAGCAGCGCCTGCACCGTCTGTGCCCGCTCATGCGCGGAAATGCCAGTAGTGGTTGTTTTCTCATCGATGGAGACGGTAAACGCGGTCCCGTACGCATCCGTATTCCTGTCTACCATCAGCTCAAGTTTCAACTCAGCGGCGCGCTCTTCTGTAATCGGCACGCACACAAGACCGCGACCGTACGTAACCATGAAATTAATCATCGCGGCGTCTGTTTTTTCCGCCAGCGCAATAAAGTCGCCTTCATTCTCGCGATCTTCGTCATCCACGACGATTACCGGTTTGCCGTTTTTCAAATCTTGAATCGCTTCTTCAATTGAATGAAACATATTCCCCACTCCTTTCCAGCGCTCAATCAACAAAACCCATGTTCGACGAGAAAATCCTTCGTAAGCGTCGGTTGTTTTTCCCGATCACGCAAGTCGCGCCGAGCGATGAACCGTTCAATGTATTTGCCAAGCATATCACATTCCAAATTGACGAGGTCGCCCTTTCCTTTGTATTGCAAGATCGTTTCCTCCAGCGTGTGCGGAATAATGGATACCGTAAAGCCATCTCCCGCTACATCAACGACGGTTAAACTAATCCCGTCAATAGCAATGGAACCTTTTGGAATAATATACCACAAAAGCTCCTCTCCAGTCCGCACCTCAAACAACATGGCATTATCGTATGGACGCTTGTCGACAATAACGCCTGTCCCGTCAACATGACCGGAGACGAAATGGCCGCCAAGTCTATCCCCTACGGCCAGCGCCCGTTCTAGATTGACCGGAGAACCCGGGCCAAGAGCGGATAAGCTTGTCCTGTCAAGCGTCTCCGGCATTACATCCACCGTAAAATGGCGGCCAGAAAACTCAACAACCGTTAAGCAAATACCATTCACAGCAATGCTGTCACCCAATTTCACATCTGTCAGCACTTTTTCAGCCGCAATTTCCAGGACGGCGGAACGGTTCCCTCTTTGAATGCGGCGAATGGTTCCAATTTCTTCAATAATCCCAGTAAACATACGCTTACCTCCAGACCGGATATCCAGAAATTTTCATATCGTTCCCCACTTTTTCGAACGAGACATCCATAAGTGAAATGGCATCCGCCATTTCTTCAATTCCCAGGCCGCCGAACGGCGTGGGAGCATTCTGGCCCGCTACCAGCTTCGGCGCGACGTAGGCAACGACTTTATTGATCGCCCGCGCGTGTAAGAACGCGCTGTTTATCTGGCTGCCGCCTTCAACCAGCAACGAAGAAACCTGCTGTTCGCCGAGGGTCGCAAGCAAGCAGTCAATGTCGACTTTCGGGCCGTCCCCGGTGGAGAAAACGCGGATCCTCTTCTCTTCAAGCTGCGCCCGCTTCGTCCTGTCCGCGTGTTCCGTCGTAAAAATCCAGGTCGGAGCCTGTCCGTCCGTTAACACGTTTGCATCCATCGGAATGCGCAGCGTCGTGTCAACGATGACACGAATCGGATTTTTGCCGCCAGGTGAAAGCCGGGTTGTAAGCTGCGGGTTATCGGCTAGCACCGTATTAACTCCTACAAGAATTGCGTCGTGCTCGTGTCGCATACGGTGCACTTCCCGACGCGCTTCCTCACCTGTAATCCAGCGGCTGCTTCCGGAATATGTCGCCACCTTTCCGTCAAGCGTCATCGCAGTTTTCACGGTAACAAACGGCCGGCCTGTTGTAATAAAGGTAATAAACACTTCGTTCAGCCGTTTCGCTTCCGCTTCACATATACCCGTCAGGACGTTTACTCCTGCTTCCTTAAGTTTGGCTACTCCTCTGCCCGCCACCAGCGGGTTCGGGTCCAGCATGGCGACAACCACCGTCTGCACACCATGTTCAATAAGCGCATCCGCGCAGGGAGGGGTTCGTCCATAATGGCTGCACGGTTCCAGCGTTACGTAGGCAGTGGCGCCTTTCGCTTTCGTGCCCGCCATGCGCAGCGCCTGCACTTCCGCGTGCGCTTCCCCAGCCCTTAAATGGGCACCCATACCAACGACTTCCCCGTTTTTTACAAGCACACAACCGACCATGGGATTCGGGCTTGTCTGCCCGCGTGCCGCCGCCGCAAGTTTAAGCGCAAGCTCCATGTACTCTCTGTGTTCCATCATCGCTTCTCCTTCCATCAAAAACAAAAACGCACAATACCATCTCTTTTCACGGAATTTCCCTGGGGTAAGAAAAGAGAGATGGATTGCGCGCTCTGCTTGCCTTATCTATGCAACAAAAGCGTTTTGACTTATCTGAATTCTCCCGTTGCCATACTGTGAGCAACTCGCGTACTTATGCCTCGTCCTTTTTCCTCGAAAAAGCCATACATATAGAAAGCCCTGAAAGACGGTTCAACCGTTTTCAGGGCTTTTTCACAAAAAGGTAGATCTAGTCTAGGCCAGGAACAATCTTTGTTTTCTTTAGTCAGATACAGCAAACTTGTAAAAGGAAAGCTGTATACATCACCTTGAATACTTTGACATTTGTACCGCAGCATCTTCGCCTTGCTCCACGAAGCAAAGGCAATACAGCAGCAAATAAAATGCATACAAAAAACTACAAGAAAGCAACACCTGGCGTGCTCTGATCCATCCTTCTCCCATCCAGACTATACTGTCGGTCCCGGACTTGCACCGGGTCAGCATTGGCCAAAAAAGCCGCAGCTCACGGACTGAAGAGGCTCGTAGCCTCTATCACCGCCGGTCGGGAATTTCACCCTGCCCCGAAGGATTTGTATAATTCAGTTGTATTTTTAGTATAGCCAATTGATATTCCGCTGTCCACACGAAAATTTTATAATGTGAAACAAGCATACGCACATTGAGGCTTTAAAACGTCCTATGATAGAATAGAGCGAACGAACCAATAAGGAGGAACAAACATGGCAAAGAAAAAAGGTAGCATTGAACTTGAAAACGGCAACAAAATTACGATCGAATTTTTTCCTGAAGCCGCTCCGGGTACGGTTGCAAACTTTGAAAAGCTCGCCAATTCCGGCTTCTATAACGGACTTACGTTCCACCGTGTCATTCCAGGCTTCGTAAGCCAGGGAGGATGCCCGTACGGCACAGGAACAGGCGGCCCGGGCTATACGATCAAATGCGAAACAGAAGGGAATCCACATAAACACATCCCAGGCGCTGTTTCCATGGCACACGCAGGACGAGACACCGGCGGCAGCCAGTTCTTCATCGTGCATGAAGCACAGCCGCACCTCGACGGCGTGCATACTGTATTCGGGCAAGTTATCGAAGGGCTTGAGCACGCAAAAAATCTACGCAACGGTGATAAAATGGTTGCGGTAAAAGTATGGGATGAAGAATAATGTATGCACCAGCGGGCGCAAAGGATAAACTTCCTGCGCGCCCGATTTCCGGCTTTTTGCCTTTCGGGTTTATATGTAGATATTTTTATCAAATGTACCATTACTCCCGCAGGGACGATAAAATCTCAGATTCGGGCGCGATACGAGAGGACAGGTACAGTGGCAATGAATTGACATCGTGGCCGTATTCATCGAACTATACCAGAACGGCCGGGGCTATCGTTTTCTTTATATTGTCTATCATATGATCCGGCACACGATTTGCGATCTCTTCACCGATTTTGATAGAGGCTGTGGCTGCTGGTGAAGGGGCATTGCATACATGCATCGAGCGTTTACCTGAAAAAATGGCGAAATCGTCCACCATGCTTCCATCGTGCATGATCGCCTGTGCCCGCACCCCGGCATGGGTCGGGACAATATCTTTCTCAGTCAATTCTGGAATCAGACGTTGCAAACTGCGCAGAAACGCCTGTTTGCTGAAAGAGCGAACCATTTCGTTGATACCTTCCTTCATATTTGGCATTGCCATTTTCCAGAAGCCTGAATAGGTTAACACCTCAAACAGATCCTTCAAACTGATATCCTTTTTGGTGTAACCTTCACGCTTGAAGGCTAATACTGCGTTCGGCCCAGCGTGAACTTCCCCATTAATCATACGAGTAAAATGAACACCGAGGAAGGGAAAGTTCGGGTTAGGCACCGGATAAATTAAATGTTTTACGAGATGGCGTTTTTCAGGAATCAATTCATAGTATTCACCACGGAATGGCACGATTTTCATCCCGGTGTGCATATCGGCCATTTTGGCTACCCGGTCACTGTGCAAGCCGGCACAGTTAATCAGGAAGCGTGCTTTAATCGTGCCGCGATTTGTTTCAACTGTGACGCCGCCTTTTTCCTCGGCAATATTCTCCACTTTGGTGGACAGGCGCAAGTCACCGCCACCCTCTTCAATCATTCGCGCAAACGTGCGAGCAACTCCTTTATAGTCCGCGATCCCGCAACTCGGCACACGAATCGCGCCAAGGCCGCGCACATGCGGTTCAATCTCTTTCAATTCTTCCGGGCCAATTTTCGTTACGTTCAATTGATTCTGCAAACCGCGCTTATATAAATTGTCCATCAGCGGCAACTCTTCCGGCTCTGTTGCTACAATCACCTTGCCGCACACTTCATATGCAATGCCGTGTTCTTCACAGAACTTCACCATCGCTGCATTCCCTTCCCGTGCAAAACGCGCTTTAAAACTGCCAGGCTTATAATAAATCCCGGAATGAATAACACCGCTATTGTGTCCCGTCTGGTGCCGGGCCCAATCGGCTTCTTTTTCAATCATGACGATCTTTGCACCCGGAAACCGCTTCATGAGCGCCATCCCTGTCGATAAGCCTACGATCCCTCCGCCGACAATCGCAAAATCATACATGCTATGTTCCTCCTCTATCCCCATTTATGGGATGCTGCTAGTATTTGTCTATTTTTATTATTTATATTTATATGCCATATAAGGCAGGCCTGCAAGAAGAGAGGCCTGCCTGTAATCCTTTTATACACGGGCAAAATACCCGCGCTGGCGCATCAGCTCACGGTACAATTCCGGATGTTTTTCAAACGGGGCACGACCATGCATCCAGAAGCTATTGTTCAGAATCACCAAATCGCCTACCGGAAGTTTTAACGCATGCACTGCCGGAGAATTTTCCAGGGATTCAGATAACTCTTTCAAATAAAGAGCCTGTTCGATCGTTTCCGGATACGCGAATTGGTCGATAAAGCAGATGCAAGGCTTGTTATTGATTTCATAAAAAGTAGCGCGATGCACAACTTGCTCCACATTTTTGCTCGGTGGTGCTTTATACGTAATTTTCACATTCGCGAGCGGATGCTTGCTGAACTTTTCAAGATCTTCCCAGTCATCGAGATGCAGCAAACGAGATTCACCGCCAACCGCATTTTTCTCGTCCATTTTCATCATGAGCAACCAGTCTGTCGGCTCATCTACGAATGTGCCATCCGTATGAAGTGTGAACAGGCGATACGCTTGACGCAAATAAGAGTCGCTGTTGTCTGTATCTTTCACTGTAAAACGCGCATAGAATGTTCCGGTCATCGCGTCAAAGTTCGGGATGCCGATCAGGTGCGTTAAAGCTGTCCCAAATTTTACAAAATCTTCTACATCTTCCGTTTTGCCCTGCACACTGATAGTGAAGCCGCCTGATTCGCGATCCTGAAGAATTTCGCGGATATTATCCATGAACGATTGACCGAACAATTCTCTGAACTGGTGCGCCAGCACTTGCCGGGAATACGGAACATAGCGCAAGGATTGTTCGCTGTGCTCTTTGCAGCCGGCAAAAAACGTTTCAAGCAATCGGTCATCTAACTGAATGTGATATAGCCTTTTGTGGGCAGGATGCGGCATAATTTCATAGCCTGGTTGTTTTTGCACAAATTTCATCTCTCTTTTTGTCTCGGTAGCCATTGTCATCGTTTCGTTCCTCCTCCATTTGATAAAAAACGTGAGTCATACAGCTGAAAAGATCGTGTCGGTGTCCGACCAAGTCCGGCCTGTCAGCCTTTGGGGTTATTTATGCGCGACGGATGAAGGGTGAACCTGTTGCGCATAAAAACAAAGAGCCAGTTACACTTCTCCCCAAAAACAAGGGTTGAAGTATAACTGGCTCTCATTTACGAAACCTCTCCAATTACTTGAAGGGCAGTAAATTAGACAGTTTCATGTATGCAATTCTTATAAAACAATTCATTCACAGGCTTGACAGAAACCGGTATGCGAGTAGGGAAAACCTCTCTGCAAGGTTCTGTCATTTGCTACTGCATTTATATTTTAATGGTATCGTAATCTTAAATTTTTGTCAATCATTTTTTTTACTATTTTCGCTATTTTTATAAAGTAAATACTGGTTATGCAGATCACGAAGAGCAGCGACAAGTGCATTCTGGGCTTTACCTTGATAAAAGTCTATGATGCGCCGGCTCAGCGCTTCAATGCCATCCTGCAGGCTGCAACCGCGCAGCAATTGACCGATAAAATCCCGGCCGTGTTCGGTCGCAAGCGTACAGGACGCTTCCAGAATCACGTGGTATTTCGCATCCGCTTCAACCGTAATCGTCAACGTATCAAAAATGCTGCGTGCCGCCATTCCCTGCGGCAAACGAGCATGGCCTGCGATAAAATACGTCTTGCCTGTGAACATAACCACAACACCACTTTCCGGGAGATTTTCTTTCTCCTGATCATACCCCTGCATATTTGCAGGTGTCAATTTTTTATGATGAAATACAAAATGTCACATCCGATCCATGTATACCGTTTTCACTTGGGTATAAAATTCAATCGCTGCTTTCCCTTGTTCACGGGATCCAGTGCTGGAGTTTTTGCAGCCGCCAAACGGCACTTGCGGCTCCGCTCCCGCTGTTTCTGAATTCACGTGCACAATGCCCGCTTCAATATCATCCACGAACCGTTGCGCCAAGGTAAGGTTATTCGTGCAAATCGCGGAGCTGAGGCCATATTCTGTATCGTTCGCCAGTCCAACTGCTTCTTCGTAGTTCTTTACTTTAAAAAGCGCGATAACCGGCCCAAAAATTTCCTCGCGCGCGATACGGGCGTCGCGGCTTACGTTTTCAAAAATCGTCGGCAGCACATAGAAGCCGTTCGCAAGTTCCGGATCGGCCGGCGCCTCACCGCCGCAAAGCAGCGTCGCTTCTTGTTTTCCTGCCTCAATCATCGCCATAATACCATCGCGCTGTGTTTTAGAAACAGCCGGGCCCATAAACGTGTCTTTTTCCAGAGGATTGCCCACTTTGAGCGCTTTCGTACGCTCAACAAGCAAGTCACGAAACGCATCATAAATTCCTTCTTCCACAATCACACGGCTTGTGGCCGTACACTTTTGTCCTGTGGAACGGAACGCGCCGCTAATAGCGATATTCACCGCTTTGTTCAGATCGGCGTCAGCCAGCACGATAAGCGGGTTTTTACCGCCCATCTCCAGCTGCACTTTTTTTCCTTTTGCAGTTGCGCGCTCTTGAATGCGCAGGCCAACCGTATTTGAGCCGGTGAAAGACACTGCTTTAATATCCGGATGTTCAACGATCTCTGACCCGACAACCGAACCGCTGCCAAACACGCAGTTAACAACACCCGCAGGAAGGCCCGCTGCTTCAAACGCTTTCATTACATGGTACACAGATTTCGGCGTAATTTCGGCAGGTTTAATGACCACGGTATTGCCATAGATAAGCGCCGGAGCCATTTTCCACACAGGAATGGCAATCGGGAAGTTCCACGGCGTAATCAGACCGATCGGCCCCACTGGCACACGGGTCGTATAAAGAAACGTTTCCGCGTTCGCCGAAGGAACCACTTCACCGACCGGCTGCCGTCCTTCCGCCGCATAGTATTCGAGAATGCTGATGGCCCGCTGTGTTTCTCCGATTCCCTCCACCAGCGTTTTCCCTTCTTCTAGCGTTAGATCGCGGCCTACTTCTTCCAAATTTGCCTTTAAATATTCAGCCGCCTTTAGCAAGTAGGATGCACGCTGCTGAAAAGAAAGCTTTTTCCATACCGCAAACGCTTTTTTCGCTGCTTGGACCGCTTCATACACATCTTCCGCTGCGCTCATCGGAAACTCGCCTAGCACTTCTTCCCAGTTGTGCGGGTTACGATTTTCGATATATTCGCCGCTCACAGGTTTTTTCCATTCACCGTTGATATAGTTTAAATAACGCATGTTATTGTCCACCACCTATTTTAAAACACCTATTTTAAAAATTGCAAATTTTTACCTTGTGCTTCCTTTTTCGATCTTCTGCCTGCGTTAAATGTAAACGAAATCCTAAGTTAACAAAATTGCATTTGTCAGTGTCTTTTGATTATATCACTTTTTCGATTTGCCTTTCTTCGAAGCCCGAAGACGGTTGCTTCTTACGATAAAATACAAAATAGGAAGCAATAACAAGAACTGCGATAAGTGAAGTAAGATAGAATTGCAAACACATGTCCTCAATAAAAGCTTGTGCAACAAAAATACCTAACAAGATGATAATAGTCGCATAGGTTAAGTAGGGAAACAACCACATTTTTACCTTAAGGGCTCCCGGATTTTCTTTTTCGATCTTTCTCCGCATACGTATATGTGAAAGAGCGATAAATATATACACAAGCATCGAAACGCCACCCGAGCTATTTGCCAAAAAAGCAAACAATTTATCAGGGGACACAAATTTGAATATTGCACAAATATAAGCAAAGCATGTGCTTGCCAGTACCGCCCAAACCGGTACCCCTCTCTTATTTACCTGTAAAAATATACGGTGCGCCTCTCCTTTTTGCGCAAGAGAATACAGCATACGTGAGCTTGTATAAAGCCCTGAATTCAAGACAGAAAGCAAAGAGATGAAAACAACGATATTCATAATTTGAGCCGCAGCTGGCAGGCCCGCCATATCAAATACACTCGCATATGGAGTTTTGAGCAAGTCTTTAGCATTCCACGGCAGAACAGTAACCAGCACAGCGACTGAACCAATAAAGAACACAAGAATGCGCCAAACCACACTGTTTATGGCTTTCATAACGTTCTTTTCCGGGTTTTCCGATTCCCCCGCCGCAATGGCTGCGACCTCACTTCCCACTAAGGAGAATGTAATAAAGACAACGCTGAGAAGAACCGGGAGAAATCCGTTCGGGAAAAATCCACCGTTTCCGGTAAGGTTAGAAAGACCCGGTGATTCAATGCCCGGTACGAAACCAAAGATCATCGCTGTTCCCAGGCATAAAAACGCAATAATAGCAACTACTTTAATAAAAGCTAACCAGTATTCAAATTCTCCATATGTTTTGACTGAATAGATATTGGTAAGCGTCATCAAAACAGTCAAAGCTAGACTTCCTATCCACGCAGGTATGGAAGGGAGCCATTGATGAATCATAGCCCCTACTAACGTGGCTTCAATTGCGACAATGATCACCCAGTTAAACCAGTATAACCAGCCAATCATATATCCGGCCCATGGCCCAAGCGCTTGATGTGCATACGTAGCAAAAGAACCGCTATCAGGATTCAAAACAGCCATCTCTCCAAGCATACGCATAACAAGAACTACGATCAAGCCTCCAATTATATAGGATAGAAGAGCACCGGGGCCTGCCGAGGTAATGATGGCGCCGCTCCCTACAAATAAGCCAGCGCCGATAACTCCACCGATAGAAATCATTGTTATATGCCGTTTTTTCAGATCTTTGTGTAGTGCCTGCTGTTCCAAAAGCTCCACCGCCTTTACAAATTTGTTTATTTTTGTCCTGAGAAAGTGCTAAATAGGAGCGGAATACCACTAAAATCGACCAACATGAAATGTAATGGTATCCGCCCATATTTACTTATTTAGAAGCTTTTGCAATCGCTTGTTCTAAAATGTGCAACCCTTTTTCTAAGTGTTCATCTGTAATCACAAGCGGTGGCAAGAAACGAAGCACATTGCCGAAGATACCCGCACTTAAACCGATTAAGCCGTTGTTCCAGCATTCTGTCACGATTTTGCCTGTCTCTTCTTTCGCCGGCTCTTTCGTTACGCGATCCCTTACTAATTCAAGCGCAACCATTGCACCAAGCCCACGTACATCTCCGATAAGATCGTATTTCTCCTGCCAACTGCGGAAGGCATTCATCATGCGATCGCCGATGACTTGCGCACGTTCTACCAAATTCTCTTCTTCAATAACATCAAGCACCGCAAGGCCTGCCGCACATGCCACTGGGCTTCCAGCGAATGTGCCACCAAGCTGTCCAGCTCCAGGTGCATCCATCAATTCAGCGCGTCCTGTAATGGCACTAAGCGGCATACCTGCTGCAATGGATTTGGACATTGTAGTAATGTCCGCCGCTACCCCGTAGTTTTCCATCGCAAACAATTTCCCTGTACGGGCAAAACCGGTTTGGATTTCATCCGCAATCATAAGAATGCCGTACTTGTCACAAATGCGGCGTACGCCCTGTACAAAAGTAGTGGAAGGAACAATGAATCCACCTTCGCCCTGTACTGGCTCCATGATAATAGCAGCGATATGATCTGCTCCCACTTCACCGAGGAAGAATTGTTCAAAATGATGTAAAACTTGCTCGTCCAGTTCCTCTGGCAACATTCCTTGCGGTGCACGATAATAATAAGGGTAAGGCAATTTATATGTTTCCGGGGCAAACGGTCCGAAGCCATGTTTATACGGATTTACTTTGCTTGTTAAAGACATGGTCATTAAGGTACGGCCATGGTAGCCGCGTTCAAACGAAACAACAGCGCTGCGACCGGTCGCTTTCCGGGCGATTTTCACAGCGTTCTCCACCGCTTCCGCGCCGCTGTTCGCAAACATGGTTTTCTTTTTAAAATCGCCCGGCGTTTTTTCGTTCAATTTTTCTGCAAGCTCAATATAGCTTTCGTACGGCATAACATGAAAACAGCTATGAATAGAAGCCGCCGCCTGCTCTTGAATGGCTTTTACCACTTTCGGATGACAGTGACCAATATTCTGCATACCGATACCACCAGCAAAATCAATCAATTCATTGCCATCTACATCAGTAACGATGGCTCCTTGCGCCGATTGTATATATAGCGGAGTTACATGATACGGACCTACAGGAACCGCCTCTTGACGGCGAGCATGTAATTTTGCAGATTTTGGACCTTGTGATGTTTGTGCGTTTGTCGTCATCTGTTCTCTTCCTTTCCTTTTCCTAAATATTTGTTCATCTTTCGCACAATCGTAGATTGGTTGACTTTTAGCGCCTCAGCACAACGGTACGTATTTTCGTATTTTTGGTAGGCCATAGAAATCAATTGCTTTTCCACTTCTTCGACGGCTTGCTTCAGTGGACATAATCCTTTTATTTTTATTGCCCAGGCCGCCTGGTAATTCTTGCTGTCTTCCCAAAGACTCGCCGGCAAATGGTGTGGTAATACTTCTGTCCCTTCGCTTGTTACAATCAAGCGTTCCACCATATTTTCCAGTTCTCGCACATTGCCGGGCCAGTCATAAGCGCTCAAAATCTCGATTGTGTCTTCATGGAACTGCTTGTACAACCCGTATTTTTTTGTAAAACGAGCGATAAAGTGTTGAATAAGAGCTGGAATTTCTTCTTTACGCTGGCGAAGCGGAGGAACTGAGATCGGAATAACGTGCAAACGGTAAAACAAATCTTCACGAAAACGACCTTCTGCAATCAGCTTGTGTAAATCTTGATTGGTCGCAGCAATAATACGCGTATTTACCGTTAGCAACTGATTTCCGCCAAGCCGACGGAACGTATTATCCTGCAAGAATTGCAAAAGTTTCACCTGCACGCTTAACGGAATTTCGCCGATTTCGTCAAGAAACACGGTACCGCCGTCCGCGATTTCCAGCACACCTTTTTTCGACGTATTCGCTCCGGTAAACGCCCCTTTTTCGTATCCAAACAATTCCGATTCAATCAATGTGTCCGGGATGGCCCCACAGTTGATATGGACAAAGTTTTTCGTACGGCGGTGACTCGCCCGATGCACACGTTGCGCAATCATCCCTTTCCCAACTCCAGATTCCCCCATAATTAAAATGGTGGAGTCAACGTGAGCCACCCGTTCGGCCAGCTGGTAAATTTGCTGCATTTCCGGCGAAAGCACCACCATGTCGTCCTGAGGTTCATCTTTGCTTTGCTTCAGCTTCTCCAATTCAAGACGGTAAGCATCCAGCAAGCTTTCCGTCGTTTCCAGACGCTGGCGCAGCATCTCGACTTCTTCGTACTCTCGTGAGTTAAAGATAATTCGATGGAGGCTGCCGTCCGGGTTGAATACCGGGTTTCCGATTACGTGCAGCTTTTTTCCATTTACCGTCACCTGAACGCCGGACACTTTTGTCCGCTTTCTGATAATTTCCGGCGTAATGCTCGGCGTAAATACGCCTTCTGCGGCAAGTTCCGTCGTTTTTTTTCCCAGTAATTCACCAATGGGCCTTCCGTACAACTGCTCACTTTTCGGCCCAGCGCGCAAAATTCTTCCTTCTCCGTCCGTCACCAAAATCTCATCAAACGACGTATCAAAGATATTTTCCAGCTCAAAGTACTGATCATCGCGCCGCAGGACAAGAAAATCCGCCGTATGAATACCACCTTCGTAACACCGCTTCCATTCCCCGCGCAAAGAAAAAGAAGGAGTTTTAATCTGCGTCTCCCAAAAGTCCTGTCCAACCCGGCAAAACGATTCATAGGAAGAAAAAACAAGAGGTAAGACATCAGACAGATGCTTGCGTACTACGTCCGTTTCTTTAAAGATAAACCAATTCTCCATCTTGCCCTTCCAATGAATAATAAATCCATCTGGAGACAGGGCAAGCATGCCGTACGGCATCTGCATCCACAGCTTGTCAATATCCGGTGCAGCATACGTTTCCAAAACCCTCACCTGCTTCCTCGTCTCCCTTCTCATTTTTCTTCCCTGCACATTTTCTAAATAGCAAATACTATGCCAAAATTAAAAACTTTATTTCTGAGGAATTCTTATAAAAGAAGGGAGAGAATATTAATGCAATTTCGCATTCAAATCTATTTTAATATACTGAATAATTATAACCTATGTATTATTTATAACTTTGTATTTATTTTTAATGCTAATTTGCATCAATATAATGCTATATAGCATTTAAAAATTTTATGTACATTTCCGCTTAATCAGAGAAGGTGATAATGATAGAATAAAAAGAAAATGGAAAGGATGATACGATGGCACTGAACAATACCTGCATTTTCTGCAAAATCATCAAAGGGGAAATCCCGTCAGCCAAAGTATACGAAAATGAACATGTCGTCGCGTTTCTTGACATCAGCCAGGCAACGAAAGGCCATACGCTTGTTATTCCGAAAACCCACAAGCAAGACATTTTCGAATTAACACCGGACATCGCTTCCAATCTATTCGCATGCGTGCCGAAGATCGCAAACGCCATGAAAAAGCAGTTTAACATAGAAGGGGTGAACCTGCTCAATAACAGCGGTAAAGTAGCGGGACAAACAGTATTCCATTACCATCTGCACATCCTGCCGCGCTATGGCAAAGAAGACGGATTCCATCCAACATTACAGGAGAACAACGCCCAGTATACACCTAGCGATCTGCAAGAAATCGCTGCTCATATCGCCGCTGGCATCGAGTCATAGGGCATGTATACATAAAGGAGCGAACCAATCGTTCGCTCCTTTCTTTATCGTTTACACCGACTGACTTAACGCGCATACGATAACGCGGTCATTTCTCACAAGGTCTTCATACGATTCTCTTTTCACCGCCACATCGGCGCGCCCGTCTTTGACAAACACGACAGCAGGGCGGCGAATTCGGTTATAATTATTCGCCATGGAATATCCGTACGCGCCCGTACAAGAAACAGCGAGCAAGTCGCCGGGCTCCGCCTTTGGAAGTGCATAATCCCAAATTAACATATCGCCGCTCTCACAGCATTTCCCAGCGATCGAAACAACCTCGGCAGCCGGCTCATCTGCGCGATTCGCAAGCATTGCCTCGTATTTTGCTTGATATAATGCAGGACGAATGTTATCAGACATACCGCCGTCAATCGCCACGTATTTACGGATGCCAGGGATATCCTTAATCGCTCCGACCGTATAAAGTGTGGTGCCAGCTTCGCCCACGATGCTTCGGCCCGGCTCAATCCAGATCTCCGGCAATGGATAATTGCGCGCCGTAAACTGACGGCGCACTTCTTCCGTAATAACCTGTACGTATTTACTTACCGGCAGCGGATCGTCTTCTGCCGTATAGCGGATGCCAAAACCTCCGCCCAGATTCAGAACCTCGATCTCGTATTTCGTCTCAGTGCGTACCTGTTCCAGAAATTCGCCCAGCACTTCAATCGCCCCGATAAAGCCGGTCGTCTCGAAAATTTGCGAACCGATATGGGAGTGAATGCCAAGCAGCTTGTAGAAAGGCTTATCGAGCGCGCGCTTCACCGCTTGCAGCGCCTGTCCACTGGCGACGCCAAAACCGAACTTCGAATCATCCTGACCGGTGGAAATGTACTCGTGCGTGTGCGCTTCAATTCCCGGCGTTAGACGAAGCAGAATCGACACAATTCGTTCCTCTTTTTGCGCCAAGTCATGCAAAAGCTCAAGCTCGAAAAAGTTGTCGACGACAAAGCAGCCGATACCGGCGTCAAGCGCCATCTTTAACTCATCTTCCGTTTTATTATTGCCGTGGAAATGAATGCGTTCTGCCGGAAATCCTGCCTTAAGCGCCGTATATAACTCGCCGCTTGATACAACATCCAGCGACATATTTTCCTCGGCGATCAACTGGCACATCGCTATACACATAAACGCTTTGCTGGCGTACGCTACCTGAAAGCGGAATCCACTTTCCTCGAACGCTTTAACATAAGCGCGGCACTTCTCCCTTATGAGCGCCTCATCATATATATAAAGTGGCGTACCGTATGTGTGGGCCAGTTCCGTCGTGTCGCAGCCGCCGATTTCCAAATGCCCTCTCCCGTTTACTCTGCTCGTTCCATGTAAAAACACTCGGCTTCCTCCTCATTTTATACCCTATAAATATCTTATACAGTACCATACCTTGCGAAAGTATGACAACTAGACATTTTACTTCTTTCGCAATTTTCGCGAATATTTAGGGAAATAACCGCTCTTCTGCAAAATAAATTTGACCGCTGCCAGTGTCACTGGGCAACCCACGCATGTCTCATCGCGTCCTTTCATTTTGCCGATATCTCCGATTCCGACGATAACCGGGATCTGCAACATGTTCAAAACATCTACTGTATCACCTATAATATATGCTTCACTTCCGGCTTCCACAAACCCATTTTTATTTACCGGACGCCTGACTTTTCGGCCGTATCTATCTATGCAAATATCTACTTTTACACCAAGTGCGCCTTTCGTTCGCGATGCAACGGCGATAGCGCCCAGCACCTCAATATCAGGGTGGGTAGATACATAATACAACGCTTCTTCCCCTTTTCCCATGTGAACATCACCGTTGTCGTCAAACATAACCAGTACCGGATCATGTTTGGCCTTTTTGATCAAGGAAACGATCTGCGGACCGTTCAATGGCGTCGGGTTTCCAGCCGAACGGGAGATGCAGCGGCCACCGATTCGCCGCGCCACTTCTTCTACTGTACTGCGAGCCACAAAATCCCCATCCGTAATAATAATGATTCTCCGTTTTCTGCGCTGCATGGCCTATCCTTTCGGCTTAAAAATAAGCGCAGCAAAAAAACTGAACGCGATGGCAGCCGAAATGCCAGCACTCGGAACTTCAAAAATTCCGGCAATCAGACCGATAATCCCGGTCTGTTCCGCTTTCTGCCATGCACCATGATATAAAGCGTGCCCAAAGCTCGTAATCGGCACAGTGGCTCCGGCACCCGCAAATTCAATGAGCGGATCGTATAACCCAAGCCCATCCAACACCGCACCGGTGGCGACAAGAATACTCATCACATGGGCGGGCGTCAACCTGGCTATATCCAATAAAAGCTGACCTATGACACAAATCAATCCTCCGACAAAAAAAGCGATCATCACCTGTCCCATGCTGTTATACCTCCTCCGCTTCAAGCGCCACGGCATGCGCGATACATGGAATGCTTTCACCCTGCTGATAACTGACCGGACTGAACAGCGCGCCGGTCGCGCAAATCAGCACCCGCTTAATGCTTCCTTCTCTTAGCCGATTCAAAATATAACTGTAAGTAACCACGGCACTGGACGCACAGCCGCTTCCACCGGAAAATACCTGTTGGTCCGGACTGTAAATCATTAAGCCACAGTCGTTATACACCGGG
This sequence comes from Aneurinibacillus thermoaerophilus, assembly GCF_900099925.1. GTDB lineage: Bacteria > Bacillota > Bacilli > Aneurinibacillales > Aneurinibacillaceae > Aneurinibacillus > Aneurinibacillus thermoaerophilus. The sequence goes on from NZ_FNDE01000004.1 coordinate 81,306, forward strand.
GTCATGTCATATGAAAGGTCTTTCATTTCATCCTTTAAAATCGCGTATCCGACTTTGCCCAAATCGCCAGTAACAATCAAATCATAATCGGATGGCATCCGATCCGTATCACGGAAATGCGTAGAAAGCGTATCGACCGCAGCCGGTGCCATCGCGCTCCCCATATCAAACGGATCTTTGATTCCCATATCTACTACCTTTCCGATGGTTGCATACGTGATGCGCGGGCCGCTTCGGCCGCATCCGACAACCGCCGCTCCCGCTCCGGTTACCGTGCATTGAGCATATTCCGGTTTTTGTCCGCCGTATTCTGTCGGATAACGGAATTGTTTTTCCGCCGTACAATTATGGCTGCTACAGGTAGCGACAATGTACGATGCGTATCCGGCATCCACCAGCGCCGAACCGACCGAAAGCGTTTCCATCGAAGTCGAACAAGCACCGAACATTCCGATAAGCGGAATATTTAACTGACTTGCCATAAAATTGGAGGAAATCGTCTGGTTCAGTAAATCTCCTGCCAGAATAATATCAATCTCGCTTTCCAGCAAATCGCTCTTTTTAATCGCCGTCTGCACCGCCTCGTACATCATAAACTGCTCCGCTTTTTCCCATGAAGCCTGTCCTGCATACATATCAGAATGGATATGGTCGAATTCCGCCGCAAGCGGTCCTTCCCCCTCGAGCGGTCCGACGGAAACAGCGCTGCCCAGTATACGGATGTCGTTCACAAAACGCCACGTCTGGCTTCCACATCGATGCCTTGCTTTCATCCTTTCACATCCTTACACTTTGATAATGAGCCATTTGATCAGCGAAACGACAAGCGCGGCTACGACTCCGTATACGATAACTCCCCCCGCCAGTTTAAACATGTTTCCGCCGACACCAAGCACCCATCCTTCCGCACGATGTTCGATCGCCGCCGATGACATCGAATTGGCAAATCCGGTGACAGGCACAGCCGATCCCGCTCCTGCATACTGCCCGAGCTTATCATATACGCCAAATCCAGTAAGCAATACAGAGATAAAAATAAGCGTTGCCACTGTCGGGTCGCCCGCCGTTTCTTTAGTGAAATTAAAAAAACGAATATAAAAGTTGGATACTAGCTGGCCAAACGCACAAATTGCGCCACCGACCCAAAACGCCTTTACACAGTTTGCTAAATAGGGTGGTTTCGGCTTGTATTTAGCTGCGCGTTCGCTATAGGCTTGTTGCGCTTTCATAAGTCTGTTTTGATTCCACTTTTTTACAGAAGAAGCCATAAACGTTTCATACTCCTTTCACGTCATTTCAAATAAATCATCCAGTGAAATAAAGAGCCGACGATCTTGCCGAACGCCAGCGCTATGATAAACCAATGAAGATAGTCATATACCTGCATGCGCTTCGATAAAATGGGAATAACATTCAGCACTTCCGTCAGTGCGGCCCCAAGAAATCCGACAAAAATCCCCATAAACGCACCAACAATACCCAGCAGGAAAACAGGCAAATACAAAGGAGCAGAAAAAAAGTCAAACACTGTGAAGAAAAATGCACCAAAAACGACAGCCCATTGAAAATGTAAAAGATACTGATCGGTTTTTGTAATCTGGACAAAACGAGGAATTAAGTCAAGCACCGTAATGAGAGCGACAATGCCTCCGCCAACAATCAGCCCTCCGCTTAAACCCACAAGAGCCAGAAACAAAGAAATGATCATTTTTTCTTTGCTCCGGGCGCTTCATGCGCTAATACATACTCGTCCACATTTTGCTCATACAAAAACATCTCCAATTCAAGCGGACTCGGTTCTTCATTAAACTTTTTACGAAAAATATGGTTGAAAAATAAAATCATGCCTGCACCGACACCGAGCGAATACGGGATTTGAATAATGAGCGGATGCGGATTCTTTTTCCCGGTGACCAGTTCATAAATGCGCTGGTGCACTTCCGGCATGCTGACATCAGTATGAAAGTTCATAATCGCAAGTCCTGAGCCGATAAAAAGCACAATCCAGACAAATGCAACAAGCAGCAGGCTAATTTTTTTCTTCGGCAATTGGACTTCGATGATCATTTGTTCCGCTCCGATGTTATGCACGAACAATTCGGGATATGCGCGCTGAAGCGTTTCAATGATTTGAATCATATCGACAACATAGCGGTTCCCGTCCCCGGGCTTCAGTACATGAAGCACCTGCTCTCGAATCGCTGTTTCAGCAGGGCTGTTTGTCACCAATTCCGCTACATCTTTCACACGAACGACTGCCCCTGGCGGAAGCTGCACTTTTCCTTTTAATTTCACATACACGCGGACTGGATCGGCCATGCACCATCCCTCCTTACACCAAATAGTATTTGTCTGACGAAAGAAGGCTATGCTGATGAAGACCGCTGCGCGCTCCGTCTCGCTTCTTGTACAGCTCGATTGAAATCAACAAGGAAAAAAATGCATAAAAAACGAATAAGCGCGAAGGAAATTGCACTTCCTTCGCGCCGTTTGCTTTTACTTTTCAATTTGTTCCTTCATAATGCGGAGGATTTTCTTTTCCAAACGCGACACCTGCACCTGGGAAATTCCGAGCCGTTCCGCGACTTCGGACTGCGTCTGATCTTTATAATACCTAAGATACACAATAAGCCGCTCCCGCTCAGAAAGCTTGCCGATCGCTTCTTTTAAAGCAATTTTGTCAAACCACTTGTCTTCGTCTCTGTCCGAAATTTGATCCATAAGCGTAATCGGGTCGCCGTCATTTTCAAATACGGTCTCATGAATGGAAGACGGGGCCCGGTTTGCTTCCTGCGCATAAATCACTTCTTCCGGCGTAATCCCAAGCACTTCCGCGATTTCTTTTACCGTGGGCAGACGCCCAAGATCTTTCGACAGCTCATCCTTGACCCGCCGGACTTTATGGGCAATTTCTTTCAGCGAACGGCTCACTTTCACCGTACCATCATCGCGCAAAAACCGCTGAATTTCGCCAATAATCATTGGCACTGCATATGTTGAAAACTTCACGTCAAACGTCAAATCAAACTTATCAATCGCTTTTAGCAGGCCGATGCAACCGATTTGAAACAAATCGTCCGCTTCATAACCACGGTTCAAAAAGCGCTGAACGACCGACCATACCAGACGAATGTTGCAGTTCACCAATGTATCTCGTGCTGTCGTATCTCCCGCCTGACTTTGCGCAAGTAATTCTTTTACTTCCTTGTCGGATAGATAAGCGTGATTGGCATTCCTTACATTGGTCTCCATCGGCATGTCTCCTAATTACATAGCGCTTCGTTTTTTATCAGGTTCTTCACCAACCGAATGCGTGTACCCCGGTTAATTTCCGTTTCAACTTCCATTTGATCCATAAAGTTTTCCATAATTGTAAAGCCCATTCCAGAACGTTCCAGTTCCGGCTTTGTCGTAAAAAGCGGCTGCCGTGCCTCTTCCAGGTTAGCGATGCCAATGCCGTGGTCTTCCACAATAATTTCAATGAAAGATGGCGTATACGTCGTCATAATCATCACGGTTCCGTTCTCGTCACCTTCGTATCCGTGAATAATGGCATTTGTAACCGCCTCGGATACGACCGTTTTGATTTCCTCCATTTCTTCCAGCGTAATATCAAGCCTGGATAAAAACGAAGCGACCGCGATTCTAGCAAATCCTTCATTCTCGCTACGTGCCGCAAATTCTAATCGCATGAAATTGTGACCGGTTTTGTTTTCCATTTACGCCACCCCCAGCACAAGGAGCGCTTCCTGTTCAGACTCCTTGATTTTTAGAATCTTGAACAAACCAGATAGTTCAAACAGACGGTAAATGACCGGATTGATCGAACAAATGACCATATCCCCGCCACGGGCAGAAATCTTCTTGTAACGCCCGAGAATAACGCCCAAGCCGGAACTATCCATAAAATGCAAATGAGCAAGGCTTAATAAAATATGCTGGACAGGTTCTTCCGCGAGTTTCTTCTCGATGTTTGTGCGCAACATATCCGCTGTATGGTGATCCAGCTCTCCTTCCAGTCGGACGATCAAAACACCATGAACTGTTTCCATATCAACTCGTAAACTCACGCAGAGCCACTCCTTCGCTTAAGTGATACTGGGAGATTCTACGAAGCCGGTCACGATTCCTGCCACCCGACAAAACTAGAAAAAAACCGGGGAAATGTGGCATTTTTCTCCTTTTTCCCGATTTTTCGCACCTGTTATCCGCCGAACATTTTGCGGGCCGCTCGTTTAAACAACTTCCACCATCCGGCTTTTTCCACGTTGCTTGCGGCAACCAGATCAACGGTGCTGACGGTTTTGCCGTCTTTTTTAATTACTATCTCACCGATTTTTACCCCTTTTTTAATCGGCGCTTTCAACTCCGATTGAATGGCAATCACTTTTTCATACTGAGAAGCTTTTTCCCCTTTTTTCACCAGCATACTAAAATGATACGGCACAATAATGTCGACCGTTTCTTGCATGCCTTTTTCAACCGGCACGGTTTTCACCACCTGGTTTTCCTTGTAAAGCGGCTGGCTGTCATACTGGTTAAACGCATAGTCCATCATCGCGGCAATTTCCTGGTTGCGTGTTTTGGAATCAGGTGCGCCCATCACTACCGCGATTACGCGCATATTGCCGCGCTTTGCAGTCGCGGTTAAACAATACTTTGCCTCAGACGTGTAGCCGGTTTTCAAGCCATCCGCGCCGGGATAGAAGCGGACAAGCCTGTTCGTGTTTACCAGCCAGAACGGCTTTTTCGTGTCCTTGCGCAAATAGTCCTGATAAAGGCCCGTATATTTTGTAATTTTTTCATGCTTTAAGAGTTCACGTGACATGAGCGCAATATCGTGGGCGGAAGAGACATGTCCCTCCACCGGCAATCCATTGGAGTTTTTAAATAATGTGTCGTCCATGCCCAGTTCTTTCGCGCGCTTGTTCATTTTCTCAACGAATGCTTGTTCCGTGCCGGCGAGATGTTCCGCCATCGCGACGGACGCATCGTTGCCAGAAGCGAGCGCAATACCCTTCAGCATTTCATCCACGGTCATTTCCTCGCCCGGCTCAAGGAAGATTTGCGAACCTCCCATAGAAGCCGCATAATCGCTTGTCCGCACTTTATCCGTCAGCTTAATCTCGCCGCGATCAAGCGCTTCCATGATGAGGAGCATCGTCATAACTTTCGTGATACTGGCGGGCGGTAGGGGTTTATGTCCGTTTTTCTCGTACAGAACCGCCCCTGTGTCACGATCCATCAACACGGCCGAAACCGCATTCGGTGTAAGGTCTACGCCTTGCTGCTGGTCAGTAGTTTGCTTTGTCTTTTCTTCTGCGGATACAGGCCCGCTGAACAGTGACATTATCAGAAATATGCAAAGCAATACAATAGGCAGCTTCTTCATCAAACTTGTCCCCTCCAATCATAATAGTATCTATTTTCGCCATGAAGTTTGACATTATATACCTCCATTGAACATAAAAAAGCAGGATGATCGCACATCACTCACCCTGCTTTTTTATCGATATACATCGTCTTTAATGTTTCGATCCTATCCTTCAAAACTTACGCCATGGCAAAAGCTCTGCATTCTTCTGTGCAACGTAAACATATACGGCCGCACACTTCACAAATACGCGCGCATTTCCTGGCAATGATTTAATGCTTCAAATGATTCATTTTCCTTACACTGGCCCCCATCACATTTCTATCGTAAAGATGGCAAGCGACGAAGTGTCCGGGTTCCGCTTCCCGCCAAACAGGCTCAACTTTGGCGCATGCTTCCATGGCATGCGGACAACGGGTACGGAAATGGCACCCGCTCGGCGGATTCATCGGGCTCGGTACATCACCTTTCAATACGATACGCTGGCGTTTGCGCTCCACTTCCGGGTCCGGAATCGGAATCGCAGATAGCAGCGCTTGTGTATACGGATGCAAAGGATTCGCATACAGCGTCTCGCCTTCGGCGAGTTCAGCGATTTTGCCCAGATACATGACTGCCACCCGATCGCTAATATGCTTTACCATCGACAGATCATGGGCGATGAACAAATATGTCAGCCCCATTTTGTCTTGCAATTCGCCCAGCAAATTCACGACCTGCGCCTGGATAGATACGTCCAGCGCAGAAATCGGCTCGTCACAGACAATAAACTTCGGCTCTACCGCGAGCGCGCGGGCGATACCAATCCGCTGACGCTGACCGCCGGAAAACTCATGCGGGAACCGGTTCATATGGTCAGACTTCAATCCGACCAGATGAAGCAATTCCTGAATGCGTTCCCTGCGCTTCGCTCCGGTCGCCAATCTATGCAGATCAAGCGCTTCGCCAATAATATCGGCCACCGTCATCCGCGGATTTAAAGACGCATACGGATCCTGGAAAATCATCTGCATATCACGGCGCAGCTTTTTCAACTCCCGCGGATTCGCTCGGTGCACATCTTTTCCTTCGAACAGCACCTCGCCTCCGGTTGCTTCATACAGACGAAGAATGGTGCGGCCCATCGTCGATTTTCCACACCCGGATTCTCCTACAACGCCGAGCGTTTCACCGCGTTTTACATCAAACGTTACGTCGCTGACGGCCTTTACTACACCGCCTCCGACATTGAAGTATTTTTGCAGATTGCGCACTTCCAGCAGAATCTCCTGCTTTTTATCGTTTTGTACCGAAGTTTCTGTTACAACCGTACTCATTGCGCAAATCCCTCCTTCCGGTTCACCTGTCTGGCCAATGGATGGTGCAACCAACAAGCCGCTTGATGATTACTGTCCATTTCTTCAAGCGCGGGCTTATGGTTACGGCATACTTCCATTGCATAGGCACAACGAGCAAAGAACGGGCAACCGGCAGGCGGACGCAAAAGGTCCGGCGGCGTACCGATAATAGGGTTGAGCGGCTCGTCTTTTTTCATATCAAGGCGTGGCACCGACTGCAAGAGCCCTTTTGTATACGGGTGTTGCGGTTCATAAAAGATTTGATCGACCGTTCCTGTCTCCACAATCTCACCTGCGTACATGACGACAACACGATCACACATATCGGCCACCACTCCGAGATCGTGCGTAATTAAAATGATCGATGTTTTCGTTTTGGCCTGAAGCTTTTTCATCAACTCTAAAATCTGCGCCTGAATCGTTACGTCCAGCGCTGTCGTCGGTTCATCAGCGATCAGCAGTTTCGGCCGGCAGGCCAGCGCAATAGCAATCATGGCGCGCTGCCGCATCCCACCGGAAAATTCATGCGGATATTGGTTCACTCGCTTATCCGGCTGTGGAATGCCGACCATCTTTAATAATTCGATCGCTTGCTTGTGCGCTTCTCCAGCCGACATTCCCTGGTGTTTGATCAGGCTTTCCGTAATTTGTTGCCCGATCTTCATCGTCGGGTTTAAGGACGTCATCGGATCCTGAAAAATCATCCCAATATCGTTTCCCCGCACTTTTTGCATTTCTTTTTCACTTTTTTTCAGCAAGTCCTCTCCATTAAATAAAATGCTTCCTTTCTTATACTTGACCGGAGGATGCGGCAGAAGCTTCATAATCGACTGAGCGGTTACGCTTTTTCCGCAGCCAGACTCGCCTACGATACCGACCGTTTCGGCTTTTTTTACATGAAAGGTTACGCCGCGCACAGCTTTCACTTCGCCCGCATACGTATGGAACGAAACATGCAGGTCACGCACTTCAAGTATATTTTCCATAGGTTTTTCACCCTTTGCTTACGTTATTTGCGCATTCTCGGGTCAAGCGCATCACGCAAACCGTCGCCTAACACGTTAAAGGCGAACATCGTGAGCGAAATAAAGAAGCCCGGAATGAACAGCTGATAGACGTTTCCGACAAGCAAACTTACGAGCGCATCATTCACCATCGTACCCCAGCTGGCCTGCGGCGCTGGAATGCCAAGACCGAGAAAGCTGAGCGTCGCTTCGGCAAAGATCGCAGTTGGAACCGTCAGGGTCACATTTACAAGAATCGGCCCCATCATATTCGGAATCATATGCTTGCGCAAAATCCACTTCGTATCAGCGCCGAGAACCATCGCTGCCTGAACATATTCCTGCTCTTTGAGCTGCAATACCTGTCCGCGCACAAGGCGGGCCATCGGAATCCACCCTGTGATTGTCATCGCAATAATGATCGTCCACAATCCCTGCCCCATAACAACCATAAGCAGGATAACCATTAATAAATACGGTATACCATACAACACTTCAGCAATTCGCATCATAATATTGTCGATGCGCCCGCCTTTCAAACCGGAAATACCGCCATACAGTACACCGATCACAAAATCGATAAAAGCCGCCATGACACCGATAAACAAAGAAATACGCGCACCGTACCAGACTCGGGTAAAAATGTCACGCCCGGAAGAATCGGTACCGAACCAATGCTCGGCACTTGGTCGCATGTTTTTTATACTAAAATCTTGTTTATAATACGTATAACCGCTAATCATCGGTCCGATAATGGCCATAATGACAAGCGCGATAATCATCAAAAGACCGATCATCGCCAATTTATTCATCTTCAAACGGCGCCATACATCCGCCCAATAGGAGACGCTGGGGCGCTCGATTTTTTCCGCATCTTTAAAGTGATCTGTTACAGGTCGGAACATATCAGCGGTCAATTGCGATTCATGCTGCATTACTTACTCCCCCCTGCAACCTTAATGCGTGGATCAATCCACGTGTAAAGTACATCCACAACGAAAATCAAAAAAATAAGAATGGCGCTATAAAAAACGGTAGAACCTAAAATCACCGGATAGTCACGATTAAAAATACCTTTCACAAACATTTCGCCCATTCCGGGGATACCGAAAATATGCTCAACCACAAAACTTCCTGTTACAAGATTCGCTGTGATAATACCAAGCACGGTAACAACCGGTAAAATTGCATTTCGTAACGTATGTTTAATAATAACAATATTGCGTGTCAAACCTTTTGATTTTGCCGTCTTAATATAATCCTGCCCTAACACTTCCAGCATGCTGGAACGCATAAGACGCGCAATAAATGCCATCGGCATCGCCGCCAACGCCAGCGAAGGCAAAACGGTATGTTGCCATGTTCCCCAGCCGGATGGCGGAAAAATGTTCATTTCTACAGCAATATAGTTAATGAAAACCGTTGCCAAAAAAAAGCTCGGCACAGAAAGTCCGACGATGGCAAGAATCATCGACAAATAATCAGGCCATTTATTGTGATATAAAGCGGCAATGACCCCAAAAATTAAGCCAAGCGTAACCCCGATCGCCAGCGCCTGTAAACCAAGATAAAACGAAATGGGAAATCCTTGCGCAATATAATCGTTGACTGTGATCGCACTCGATTTTAATGATGGACCAAAATCAAGTTGTAACAACGATTTTAAATATAATCCGTACTGAACAATTAACGGTTTATCCAGATTGTAGTAAGCTCGTAAATTTTCGTATACACCGGGCGGCATGTTTCCTTCTTTTGCAAATGGGTCACCTGGAATTACATGCATTAAACCAAACGTTAGCGTAATCACCACCCACAGCGTTACGAGAGCCCACCCCAAGCGTTGCAAAGTATATCGTAACACCTTATCCCCTCCATTCCTTCATGTTTAGGAAATAGGAGATACCCAGAAGCCGGGTACCCCCTGATTTATGCGCACTACTTTTTGTCCGCATATTTCATGACCGGATACTCATCCGGCACCGTATAAACGCCGGTTACATTTTCTTTCACCGCATACGGCATCGCATAGAAGTAAATGGGCATAATCGGCATCTCATCCATCAAAATTTTTTCCGCTTTATGCATGAGTTCCATGCGTTTTGCCTGGTCAGCCGCTTTCTGAGCCTGATCAATCAGCGCATCATATTCTTTGTTTTTCCAGCCCGTGTCATTTTGTTTGCTATAGGAAGTGAACATTTCCAGCATGGTCATCGGATCTGTATAGTCGGCGATCCAGCCGGACCGGCTTACATCGTAATCAAGCTTATGCTCACGATCGATTTTCACCTGGAATTCCACGTTTTCTAGTCCGACTTTAAGTCCAAGATTTTTGCGCCACATTTCCTGAATCGCTTCCGCGATACGTTTGTGTGCATCAAGCGTGTTATACAAAATCGTAAATTTCGGCATGCTGGTCATGCCTTCTTCCTTAAGACCTTCCGCCAGCAGGCGCTTCGCCAGCGCTACATCTTCTTTAAAGAAATTGCCGCTCACTTCTTGAAACTCTTTGCCGCTCGGTTCTTTCGCACCCGGTCCGACATAACCAAACGCAGGCTTCTCCCCGCCTTGCGTGACATTTTGTGTAATGGTATTGCGGTCAATCGCCAGCGTTAAGGCCAAACGTACCTTTTTGTTATTGAACGGTTTCTTTGTCGTATTGAAACGGTAAAAATACGTAGCGAATTGAATCGCCGATTTAAACTCAGGCGAATTGCTAGACTTAAGCTGTCCAATCACATCGCTCGGCAGCGGATAAAGCAAATCGTAATCGCCGGAGCGGAAAGACTGCCATGCCGTATTTTCATCTTCTACCATCGTCCAATGTATGCCATCTAATTTAATGCGGTCTTTCTCAAAATAATTTTCATTTTTCGCCATTTTCAAATGACTTTTATGCTGCCATTCGACCAATTTGAACGGTCCGTTGGAAACGAATGTTTTAGCATCGTTTGCCCAATTCGGATTTTGTTCCTGCACCTTTTTATCGATTGGAAAATACGTATAGAAAGATACGAGTTCTTCAAAGAACGGGGTCGGATTTTTCAGTTTGACTTCAAGCGTTTTGTCGTCAAGCGCTTTTACACCCACTTTGTCTTCAAGCGCTTTCAATTTTTGTGGATCCTTTTCTTTCGACTCATTGTACTGCTGGGCTCCGTCGATGTAATATAAAATCCAAGCATAATCCGAAGGTGTAGAAGGGTTCAGCACATATTTCCACGCGTATTCAAAGTCATGGGCTGTCAGCGGATCACCGTTGGACCATTTAAGTCCGTCACGCAGATGGAAAGTGTATTTTTTCTTATCTGGGCTTATATCCCACTTCTCGGCCATCGCCGGCACAATTTTCCCGCCCTCTTCTTTCATCGTCAGACCAACAAATAAATGACGCATCGGCCAACTATCATGCGTACCTTGCGCTCTCGCAGGATGCAGGGAGCCAGGCTCAGTAGAGTTATTGACGCGAAGGATTTTTTCTCCGGCCTTTTCGCCTCCGGCCGATTTTTCTCCGCCGCCACAACCTGTAAGCGCTAATATAAATAAGAGAACAAAACTTAAGAAAATCGAGAAACTTTTCTTCACAGTCATCAACCCCCTTAGTTTCAAATCATGTTTCCTATAAAGGACGTTTCCACACGGCCATTCATTAGCCCGCGTTGTCCTCTAACCCATCCAACGTCACATACGAAAATGAATCTTTATATTGCTTCAGTTCAATTGAAACTTCGGCCGAAACAATCCCTTCAACATTGGCTAAATCTTTGTTCACAAATGTAACCAGATCTTCATTCGAGCGAAAATACGCCTGAATGATTAAATCATTGCGCCCGGAAAACGCGCCAATAAAACGCACCGCCCGCAGTTTTCCCAGCTCTTCGGCAACTTTCTCCTGGTAGCCGAGCCTGGTGGACATACCGATGATAGCCTGCACATTTAAACCGACTTTTATAGGGTCAGTATGTACGATAAAATAAAAAATTTTATCTTCAATCATCCTGTTGATACGCGAACGAACCGTGCCTTCGCTTACTCCAAGCAAATGTCCCATCTCCGTATATGATTTCCGAGCATCTTCCTGAAGGATTTGAAGAATCTGAAAATCAAGCAAATCCAACTTTCTCACCCACCCCCCTCCTTTCCTAAAAAAAATAATCATTCAGAAAATTCGACTTACGATTGCGGCATAATTTCACCAAAAATCTATGTTTTTCGTAAATCAATTTTCTTAATACATCATAATATAAATATAAAACGATATACAATTAATGTAAATAATATTTTTATTAAATTCGTAAAATTATTTATGAATTTATACGTTTTTCCTATTATCCGTTCAATTTTGGAAGTACAGCTTTAAGGAGAGAAATAAGCTTTGGACGGGTACGGTTCGCTACTTCCACTACTTGCTCATGTGTCAAAGGTTCCAGTTCTTCACCGATCGCCATATCGGTTACACAGGAAATTCCCAGCACCTTTAAACTAGCGTGGCGCGCCACAATGACTTCTGGAACGGTGGACATGCCGACCGCATCTCCACCTAATCGAGCCAGTATTGTCAATTCTGCTGGCGTCATATACGACGGCCCGCTAATTCCAACATATACCCCTCGCTGTATGGAAATTCCCAGCTCTTTGGCCGTTTCCTGTGCGAGATGAATGTATTCTTTCGCATACGCTTCCGACATATCCGGGAAACGCGGGCCAAACTCTTCTATATTCGGGCCAATAAGCGGATGATCACCCGTAAAATTAATATGGTCTTCAATAATCATTAAGTCGCCCGGCGCAAAAGTGCGGTTCATGCCGCCGCATGCGTTTGTAATAACAACCGAATGGACGCCGAGCAACTTCATTACATAAACCGGAAAGGTAACCTGTTTCATGCTGTAGCCCTCATAGTAGTGAAAACGTCCCTGCATCGCCACAACGTTCTTTCCTTCCAGCGTGCCGATGACAAGCTGGCCTTTATGTCCTTCTACCGTAGATACAGGAAAATGCGGAATTTTATGATAACTGAGGCACACCGTATCTTCTATCTCATCCGCCAACACGCCAAGACCGGAACCGAGAATCAAACCGATTTCTGGTTTCACAGAAATGTGGCTTTGAATGTATTCTGCTGCGTCTTTCAAGTTGGCAACATAATCTCTCATGAAAAAACCTCCTCTTATACTTATAATAAAAAGCCTGAAACAAACAGCGTATCTTTTGCTCCAGACTTTTTGATTACATGCCCTATATCTCTTTTATGATTGCTTTTACTAGCGTTAAAAATGCGCTTTTAACTTTTTCTGTTGTTTCCATTACTTCTTCGTGTGACAGCGGCTGCGGCAAAATGCCTGCGGCCATGTTGCTGATGCAAGAAATGCCGAGCACGCGAATGCCTGCATGACGCGCTACAATAACCTCCGGAACCGTAGACATACCGACCGCATCCCCGCCCAGAATGCGCAGCATGCGGATTTCCGCCGGCGTTTCATAGCTCGGTCCCAATAGGCCCACATACACACCTTCCTGCACCTTAATTCCGTGCGCATTAGCTACCTTGTGTGCAAGTGCGCGCAAGTCAGGGCAATATGCGGTCGACATATCCGGGAAACGTACCCCCAACTTTTCATCGTTCGGCCCAATAAGCGGATTGCGCCCCGTAAAATTAATATGGTCTTTAATCAACATCAAGTCGCCCGGCGCATAACTTTCGTTTACGCCTCCAGCCGCGTTGGTCACGATCATCCTGTCCACCCCGATCGCTCTCATGACACGTACGGGAAACGTTACTGCGTCCAGTCCATACCCTTCGTAATAGTGAAAGCGTCCCTGCATCGCCACAACGTTCTTTCCTTTCAGCGTGCCGATGACAAGCTGGCCTTTATGTCCTTCTACCGTAGATACAGGAAAATGCGGAATCTCCTTATATGGAATAACAGCCGGATTTTCAATTTCATCGGCCAGTACCCCAAGACCAGAGCCAAGAATTAAGCCAATCTCCGGTTTGATATCCGTTATGCTTTCAATATAAGCTTTCACTTCTGCAATGTTTGCTGTAAGCGACATCCCCTCTGCCTCCCTTATCCTCTTTATTCAGTAATCTGTCGCAAAAAGCTCGTACCAATGCTGGGCTTTGTCACCTGAAAGTTGTCGGCGATGGTTGCGCCGACGTCGGCGAACGTTTCGCGCACGCCAAGCGGTTGGCCGCCTTTCATGCCTATGTAATACACAAGCAACGGCACGTATTCTCGCGTATGATCCGTTCCGTGATGAATCGGATCGTTTCCGTGATCCGCCGTAATGATGAGCAGGTCATCTTCGCCGAGCGCACCCAGAATTTCTGGAAGACGGCGATCAAATTCCTCAAGCGCTTTGCCATAGCCAATCGGATCACGACGATGCCCGTACATAGCATCAAAGTCTACGAGATTTACGAACGAAAGTCCGGTAAAATCTTTTCGCATCGTTTCCAGCAGTTTATCGACACCGTCCATATTCGATTTTGTTTTCAGCGCTTCCGTTATGCCTTCGCCCGCGTAGATATCAGAGATTTTACCAATGGCGATGGAAGTAAATCCTGCTTCCTGCAACTCATTCATCACCGTTTTGCCCGGCGGCGATACAGAGAAATCACGACGATTCGCCGTGCGGGTAAAGTGGCCTGGTTCACCAACAAACGGACGGGCAATCACACGCACGACGGAATGTTCATCATCAAGCGTAAGTTCACGCGCAACCTTGCAAATTTCATACAGCTCTTCAAGCGGCACAATTTCTTCGTGGGCTGCCACCTGGAACACGCTGTCCGCCGAAGTATAAACAATAACGTCACCGGTTCTCATATGTTCTTCGCCCAATTCAGCAATAATTTCCGTACCGGAAGCCGGTTTGTTTCCGAGCACGCCGCGGCCAATCCGCTCAGAGAACGGCTTGATTAGACTATCAGGGAACCCGTTCGGCCACGTTTTGAACGGTGTCTCAATGCGAAGACCCATAATTTCCCAGTGACCGGTTGTTGTATCTTTCCCTATCGAAATTTCTTTCATTTTACCGAAAGCGGCCTCAGGCGGAGCATCCGCAGAAACGCCTTCCAACTTCTCGATATGTCCGAGTCCAAGGCGCGACAGATTCGGCACGTTCAAGCCATTCATTCTTTCGGCGATATGACCGAGCGTATGCGCCCCTTCGTCGTTATAGTCTTTCGCATCTGGCAATTCGCCGATGCCGACGCTATCAAGCACGATAAGAAATACGCGTTTAAATCGCTTCATACAGCTGTCTCCTCCTCGTTTCAATTCAGCGGGACAAGCCTCTTAGCCAGCGCATGAAAATCATGCGTAAAATAAGGAAGGCACTTCACACTTTTCCCCGAAGTACCCTGTTTTATGCCCGAGGATGGGCTTTTGCGTACACTTCCTTCAACCGTGAACGCGTAACATGCGTATAAATTTGCGTAGTTGAGATATCGGCGTGTCCGAGCATCTCCTGCACAGAGCGCAAATCCGCCCCATTCTCAAGCAGATGTGTCGCGAACGAGTGACGTAACGTATGCGGGGTAATTTCTTTGTGACTGTTCGCCAGCTGGGCGTATTTCTTGATAATTTTCCAGAATCCTTGACGCGACAAGCGGCGGCCATGATGATTCAAAAATAACGCTTCTTCCTGTCCTCGTTTCTTTAAAAACGGGCGGCCGCGTTCAAGGTACGTCTGTACGTTCACAATAGCCAAACGTCCAAGCGGAATTATGCGCTCCTTTGAACCTTTTCCAAAACATTTAATAAAACCCATATTCAGATTCACGTCTGATAAATTAAGCGATACGAGCTCAGATACGCGAATGCCGGTCGCGTACAAAAGCTCTAGCATCGCTTTGTCCCGCATGCCGGACGGAAAGCGGGTGTCCGGTCCGTTCAGCAACATTTCCACTTCCGCCACCGAAAGCACCTGCGGAAGCTTTTTTTCAATTTTTGGTGATTCAAGATTAACGCTTGGATCTTTATCAATAAACTTTTCCCGCAATAAGAACTGGTAAAATGCGCGGATGGAAGCAAGGTTGCGCGACAGCGTCGCCGTCGCCCGTCCCTGTTCTTGAAGATAGAGCAGATAGCCCATAATCTGCGTGCGGCTTGTTTCGCTTATGTCCTTGAATCCCTCTCGTTCTAAATACGCACAATAGCTTATCAAATCTCTGCGATACGATTCAAGCGTGTTTTTTGCTAACCCTCTTTCCACTGTTAAGTAATGGATAAATTGGGTGATTAATTCATTCATTTGCGAATCTCCTTAACATCCGATCTCCTCTATCTGTTAGATAAGCATGTCCTTTATTATTTTATTCCACAAGGGTTCCTTGTTTCCTGCCCGATAACAAAAATTTATTCACCGTACCAATAAAACGCAAACAATCGCTGCTTCATTTCTTGATACGTTTTTTTCAAAGAAGGAACATCGTTCATAACTTTCACCGCTTTCCCCTGCGGTTCTTTGTACGGCTGCGCCGGCCTAATCGCATCGTTTAGGTAAGAGATAATACAATAAAATATAAATGTACAAAATACAAAAATGGCAAGCAAACGCAGCATTTCCGCGATTCTATTATACGGAATAAACATGCACCTTTCTCCTTCCGCACACGTTTTTATCCCATCCTATTCATTTCCAAGCAATTTTATACCTTTCGCTCGTTTTCAATTTATGTTTTGCATGATACAATTTATTTTTGTGATTAACAATTATCGGCAAGGTGTGGTCAAACCGATGTACAATCAACAAGAAAAAGAAAATAGCCGGCTCAAGCAAGTGTTCAACCGTTTGAACCTGCTGCTTTTGCTCGTGTTCCTCATATTCGCCCTTATCATTTTCCGACTGGCCTACGTGCAGGTTGTAAAAGGGGAGGAGTATCAGGCAGAAGCGGTGTCCAAATCGGACAAGAAAGTGCCAATTCCGGCGATGCGCGGCAACATATACGACCGGCACGGCAACCTAATCGTGCATAGTCGTGGCTCCTTTACTGCCGTCTTCCAGGAAAAAGAATATATGGACAAGGATTATTACATCCAGCTAGCCACCAAGCTGGAAAAAATTCTGGAAGGCACGACTAAAGAGGATTTGCTCAAAAAAATGGATGTCGGATACGAGTATAAAAACGGAAATGTCGTCAAATCCCCGCGCATGACCCAAAAATTTTTGGAAAAAGACTTGAAACACGACCTATCCCAAAAAGAAATCGCCTACCTATCAGAGCACCGCAATGAATTGGATGGTGTAGCCGTCATCACGAAACCGATCCGCGAATACGATCCGAAACAGGTGGCCGTGCAAACCATCGGATATGTGCGCCCGTTTAACGTTGCGGATAATCAGGGCATCGAATACTATCGACAGCGAAAGGACGATTATTTGCCGAACCAAACGGTCGGTTATGACGGAATTGAGCGCAGCTATGAAGAAGAACTGCGCGGCGAGAATGGTTACCGTCTGTATCAGGTGGATGCCCATCAAAACATCCTAAAACAGATCAAGGAAGTTCCGCCAAAGCGCGGCAACAATTTGTATCTAACAATTGACCAGCGCGTGCAACTTGAAACGCGCGACTTCATTAAGAGTTTCCTGCCCAAACTGCGGGCCACAGGTCGTAACGCCTCCTACGCAAAAACAGCGTACGCGGTGGCTATGGAAGTAAAGACAGGTAAAATTGTTGCGATGGTCAGCTACCCGGAATACGACCCGAACATTTGGACATCCGGCCCTGACAAAGAAACATACGAACAAAATAAGTATTCCTTTACAAACGGGACAATCCGCAGCGCACCGTATGATGTGCGCCCCAAAACCGGAAAAGCTGCGGAGATGGAGAACTATAAACATCCAGCTTCCATCGTACCGGCCGGTTCTGTCGTGAAGCCGCTCACCGTGCTAATGGGATTGTCGGAAGGCTTAATTACACCGTATGATTATTGGGCTGACCCAGGTGCGTACCACTATGGTGGCGCTTCCGACGTCGTACGCAACGACAGCGGTCATAATTATGGCATGCTGACGCCCAGAACGGCGATTCAAAAATCAGCCAACACGTATATGGCGCGCATTGGTAAGCTTATGAGCGAAAAGCATGGAAAAAATTCCGTTACCGTCTATCAGAAGTACTATCACGCCTTCGGTCTCGGCGTGAAAACAGGCGTCGATTTGCCGGGAGAATCGGCCGGCAACGAAGATTTTCTCGTCATGAATAAGCGCTATGGCCCTCTCGCTGCGATGGTGCAGGCTTCCTTCGGCCAGCAGGGCCGCTATACGGCTATGCAGCTGGCACAATACGTTGCCACGATTGCGAATAAAGGCGTGCGCTTGCGCCCGCAACTGGTGGATCGCATTGTGGATGCTAAAGGAAATGTTGTTCGTCCGTATAAAACAGAAGTGCTAAATGTAATAAAAGAATCGGATATTAATTGGCGTACAATACATCAAGGCATGGCAATGGTTACCCAAGGCGGTACCGCGACCAGCGCATTTGCCGGGTTTCCTTATCGCGTAGCAGCAAAAACAGGAACATCGCAACAAGATATTTATGTGCCTGATTCAACAGATTTTACGAAGAAGGTAAACTGGCGCAAGTATAAAGAAATAAATAATGGGGTCTTTGTTTCCTTTGCTCCGGTTGAGGATCCGAAACTGGCTGTTGCTGTTATCGTTCCAGAAGGGGGCTATGGCTCTCAATCCGCTGGTCGCATCGCCCGTGCCATTTATGAAGCATATGACAAATACATTGGCCTTGGCCCTACGGATAAGCCATACGATCCGAAAACAGCCGTGCCGAAAGACAAAAAAACTGAGTAAACTTCATAAAAAGCATGCTGTCCGGGCGGAACAGCATGCTTTTTTACTTTTGCGGATCATTCTCCTTCACTACGAAAAAAAGCAGGGCCCGGAAAGGTACCACTGCTTTTTCAGCCTGGAATATTGCTTCTTACATTCGCAAGTTCATTCTTATCCACTTTGTCAATGCAACGATGGCAAATGCCGTGGAAAGACAAACGATGATCAAGAATATGGAATTTAAATTTATCGCTAACCGCTTGCTCAACTTCGCCCAGAAGGTCTTCATGTATCTCATCTACGATGCCGCACATGACACAAATCAAATGATGGTGATGGTGCTCGGCATTTTCATTACGAAACTCATAACGGGCTACCCCGTCGCCGAAATTAATCTTTTGCAAAATATGCAAATCACTCATCAATTCAAGTGTACGATATACGGTAGCCAGACCGATTTCAGGGGCTTTCTCCTTGACGAGCAAATAAACATCTTCTGCGGATAAATGATCTTCTTCATTTTCCAATAGAACACGAAGCGTCGCTTCGCGCTGCGGTGTCAGCTTGTAGCTATGGGCATGCAATTGCTGTCTAATTTTATCAATTCTTTCTTCTATTTCCATAATACAAAGACCTCCCCGAGCAGCTTCCTACATTCTCATTATAGTGGAGCGTAAATAGGGAGTCAAATAAAACTCTTCTTAAATAATAATTATTATAAATTTTAAAAGCATCGCGCTCGCATGCTTCATCAGCGCAGGAGAAACAAACGCCTCAAACCCGGCTGCCACCGTCATCACACCACCCATAATTAAGATCAGCGCGCTGTATACAAAAAAGCGGGGATACAATGCACCGCCTTTCTTCATAAAACGCGATTGGATAAGATGCAGAGAAAACGAAATACCTGCCGTCGCTACAATAATCATCGCCGGAATGACCAGCAGGTTTTGCGGCAACACAGAAACCGCGGCGAAATATAGCCCCTTCCACTGCAACTGGTTCACCAAAAAACCGACCGTAAACCCGACTACGACACCCTTTAGAAACACCATTATGAGAATGAGCGGAAGACCGATAATAGAAAGTCCGAGAATCCACATAAAACCTATATACTTCAGGTAATGGCCGAGCGAACTTTGAAAGCTGCGCAGCGGGTCGGTAATATCATCGTTTGTGAGCTCATGGAAAAACTGGCTGACATACATGAACAACTCCTGCTTTTGCGTCATGCCGAGCGAATTGACGACGACGGCGCCAAAGCCAACCCCCATAATGAACAGCACAATGGTAAACAAATAGAGCGATGAATTCTCTCGCACATTCTGCTGTAATGTTTGTCCAATTTTACTCCTTACCAATGGGAATCCCCCCTGTCCGTCTCTTATCACGATATATATGAAAGACAGGGGAGACGTATTACTAGACGTATTACTCAAGCGCGATTTTTCCGTAAATCCCGGCGCCACCTTCCAGAAACATCACTTCGCCGCGTCGGCTGCGGTCAATGTTCTCCGCGACAGCCGTACCCACGACGTTAGCCAGTTGCTCCACCGTTGCATGGTGTAAAATTCGCATTTCTGTTCCAAAAGCGTTCAGCAACCTTTGCATGCGTCCTGGGCCAAGGCCCGGGACGAACTCCAGCGGAATATGGTAGCGGTACGGCGGCCGGTGCGCTGGATGCGTACCGGCCGCCTGTGTTGAGATCTGCAAAAAGCGTTCGTATACGCCTCGCGTAATGACCTTTTTTCCTTCCTTGCCGCAATGCGGGCAGCGCAGCGCATCGGATTGCGCAATCAATTCTTCGCAGTTCGTACAGCGCGTGCGGTAGTATTTCCCCAACTGCGGATGCAAACCATAATTTGTGCGCACACCTCTTCCATCCCGTCGCCTGAGCGCCAGACACAACTCGGAAAAATCCGGGCGCTGAACGCGCAAGTCCTGGTATTCGCGAGCGATTTTCCCTACGGAATGAGCGTCCGAATTTGTCACAAATGTAAGACCGCTAAGCTCCTGTATGCCATCTGCCAAATTCGAGTCGGAACTTAAACCTAGCTCAATCGCAGCAAATCGATTCACATCGATAACGGATGACAGCCGATCAACACAGGCCCCGTATACGCTCTTATGTGGCGTAAAGGCGTGCGCCGGGATTACAATACCGCCCAGCGAATCCACGTGCGTCACGAGCTCATCCAGGTCCGCATACACACGTTGAGTGCTCAAGTGAATATTTTTTACTTTGGTGTGATACCAACCACGAAACGCAGCAAACGCGGCGCGATCCGGCAAATAAACAAGAAAATGCGCCAGCCCAGCTCCGACTTTAAGCTCCACTTCCACGCCGGCAATCAGCGTGACTTCCCCTTCCGGTATCCGGTACACATAACCGCCACCCGGCAATTCCTGCATACGGCCCACTCTGATATGAGTGTCGATTTCTTCCTGTACCTCTGGAGAATGGCAATCGATGACGCCGATCATATGCATTCCTTTCCGTTTTACAGCCTCCTCCACGATAGCCGTAAGCGTCAAGCTGCGCGAAGCCGTAATTTTCACCGGGCGATCCCGCATCGTGCGGCCGATATGAATGTGCAGGTCAGCGAAACACTCGTTCATATACGCTGTCATTTTGCATTCAACTGCCAAGCATAGACAGCAAGAATGGTCTTCGCGTCGCGAATGTCGCCGCTAGCGATCAACCGCTGCGCTTCCTCAGGCGTGACGTACATTACTTCTACAAACTCGTCCTCATCCGGCTGTGCCGTCCCCGGTTTTGCCCCTTCCGCGCGGTACAGATGAACAATTTCGTCAGCAAAGCCCGGCGAGGTATAAAAAGAAGCCACATGGCGGAGCGAGGCGCACGTATATCCCGTTTCCTCCTGCAATTCCCGGCGCGCGCACGCTTCTGGATTTTCTCCCGGCTCCAACTTTCCGGCCGGGATTTCCACAAGCATCCGCTCCAGCGGCTTCCGAAACTGACGCACCATCACCATTCTATTGTCATCGGTTATCACCATCACCGCGACCGCCCCCGGGTGATTAACGATTTCGCGCTTGGCGGTTTTTCCGTTCGGCAACTGCACGTCATCGACTTTTACTTTGATAATTTTTCCATCATAAATGGTTTGGCTTGCTACGGTTTTTTCCATCATAACTTCTGTGTTCATCCTTTCCGGTATGATCTTCCCCTCTATTGAAGCATATTCAGGAGAACAAATCCATTTTTTTCATCTCTTCCCGTTTCAAGCACCTCATCCATATGAAGCGTGCAGCATAATACATATGGGCAAAAAATGCAGGATCATCTTCTATCGTACGGCCCATAGACACGAGCGGAACAGGATACGATTCAGTTATATTCCGCCATATTTCCATATCTTTCGGTTCATGAAATACGATCGTATGCCGTACGGATTGATCTTGCAATTGTCCAATTAGTTTTGGGTGATGTTCAACATTCAGCACAAGCGGTACTTCCGGAACAAAACGAAGCACCGTAAGCGTATGATGACTAATACCTGTATGACGCTCGCGCCCGTCAGCGAAACTAACTCTTGGAATTAGCACAGGAAGTCCGCCCAGCTTATGAGCCGCTTCAATAATCGTAATCTGTTCCATTCCGCTAAATCCGAATTTCGTCCCTGTGCCAGCCACACCCGGCCCTGGTGCCACGACAATAACATCTGCTTTCCATACATATTTGGCCGCCAAAAGCGCTGTGTACAAGTTTACGCATTCTGTCTGTCCCCCGAAAGCATGACCGTATGTGAGCGTACCAGTTAACATGCTGGCAGACTGCAAATAACGAACATGGTCGCTGAGCGCGAGCGGCAGCGCTCCTCCTTCGCTCATGATATAGCAGACACGCGGCATTTTACTTTCTCCCGCCCGGCGCCACAAATGCCATAGCGAAAGCACAAACGCCGGGAGCATGCTATGAACCTCGCCGATAACGACCGGAATCCTCCCTAATGTTTTACCCTCTACCTTCTGGAAAATTTCGTGGTATTCGCTTTCCTTCTCTTCTACTGATTGTACGGTATGCTGAAAAGGGGTATAGCGCATTTTCACGATGTGCCCTTCGCGCCGAACCTCTCCTCTGCCTGATAACGGCGTCCCCTCCGGGCTTAGTCTCGCTGTGACAAAGTGTTTGCCGCCGCTGTCCAATCCAAGTTCCACAGCGGTCGTATTGACAATGACACACTCTTCTGGGCTTGCGCGCCCCGTCAGCTCAGGATAGTTAAGCGCCAACGCCACCTCTTCATTCACAAGTCGAACCTCAAGCTCCTGTAACGCTTCCTCGTCCCGCACGATCCGCATGACCGTGCCGTATGACCATGCAATCATGCAATCCCTCCTTTTCTACAGGAAGAATATGCATGTAGAGAGCAGGAAAGGACAAAAAAGTAGATAGGATAATATCTTATTCTTATCGCTTTACCGCTTGTTCGCAAAGCGCCACGACAAGTTCAGCCGCTTTCACCAGCTCCTCCACTGGAATTTTTTCGTTTGTTGTATGGATGTCTTCATAGCCGATGGCAAGATTGACCGTCGGAATGCCATGGCCGGACAGAATATTGGCGTCACTGCCACCGCCGCTCGCAAGAAGCCGCGGCTCACGCCCGATCGCTTTTACTCCGGCGATTGCTTGCTGCACGACCGGATCGTCCTCCTTGAATGCAAATCCAGGATATGCAAGCGCAATCGCAACTTCAGCTGTAGCTCTAAATTCCGCCGCCGCTTCCTCAAATGCGCGCTTCATCTTTTCCGTCTGCGCGTTCAGTTTTTCTTCCACCAGGCTACGTGCCTCGGCCATAATTTCGACCTGATCGCAAACAATGTTAGTCGGGCCGCTGCCTTGGAAGCTGCCAATATTCGCTGTTGTCTCTTCATCGATACGGCCAAGCGGCATGCGGGAGATCGCTTTACTCGCCACCTGAATCGCGCTGATACCCGCTTCTGGATTCACTCCGGCATGAGCGGAGCGGCCCCGGATAGTAGCTGAGATTCTCGCCTGATACGGCGCAGCGATAATAATATCTCCCACTTTGCCATCACTGTCGAGCGCAAATCCGTATTCAGCCTGAAGCAACGAAGGATCAAACACTTTCGCTCCCATAAGGCCAGATTCTTCACCGACCGTAATCAAAAATTGCACCGTGCCGTGCGGCCTGTTTTGCTCTTTCAGCACACGGATTGCCTCCAGCATCGCCGCGATGCCAGCCTTGTCGTCGCTGCCGAGAATGGTTGTTCCATCGGAGACGATGTAGCCGTCCCGTATGCTCGGCCGAATGCCTTTGCCCGGCACAACCGTATCCATATGAGACGTAAAATAAATAACCGGGCAGTCTTTAATCGTTCCCTTCAATGTCGCGACTAAATTTCCGGCTGCATGTTCCGTTTTTTCCGCCGCGTCATCTTCGCTCACTTCAAGACCGAGCGCGGTAAACTTCTCTTTCAGTACATCGCAGATGATGCGTTCGTGCTTCGTTTCGCTATCGACGCGGACAAGTTCCATAAACTCTGCAACCATTCGATCTTGCTGAATCATCGTCCTGTTCCCACCTATTCTCTATATATTTTATACATTCTTATTCTTTACCAATTTTTGATGAAATTCAATAAATGATGTGCCCTTCCCCTTTAGCAGTATATCGTTTCAAGAAACATGAATCCGCTTGGTAGCTTTGTCATTTCTGTTATAAGATTTGTTGGCGGTACATCCCATAAGATTGATGAAGACGCTTTGGAAAACAGGGTAAAATGTTTGTGCACGCAGCGCTTAGGCTGTTGGACTAGTAAAAAAACCGGGGAAATCCCCGGTTTTCGCTATTATAATGGAATATTGCCGTGCTTTTTCGCCGGTCGTTCCTCTTTCTTGTTGCGCAACATTTCCAGCGCTTCGCGCAACTTTTTACGCGTCTCGCGCGGGTCAATAACATCATCGACCATACCGCGGCTGGCAGCAACATAAGGGTTGGCAAAACGTTCGCGGTATTCTTGGATTTTTGCCTGCCTCGTCGCGGTCGGATTCTCGCTGTTCTCGATCTCCTTCGCAAAAATAATGTTGGCTGCACCTTCCGCGCCCATCACCGCGATTTCCGCATTCGGCCACGCATATACAATATCCGCGCCGATCGCTTTTGAATTCAGAGCCACGTACGCACCGCCGAACGCCTTGCGCAAAATGACGGTAATCTTCGGTACCGTCGCCTCGGAATATGCGTACAAAATTTTGGCGCCATGCCGAATAATGCCGCCGTGTTCCTGATTAACGCCCGGAAAGAAGCCGGATACATCCTCAAACGTAATAAGCGGAATATTAAACGAATCGCAGAAGCGAACGAAACGCGACAATTTGTCGGATGAATTAATGTCAAGCCCGCCCGCCATAAATTTCGGCTGGTTTGCCACGATACCGACGCTATATCCGTCGATGCGGCCAAATCCAATCACAACGTTTTTCGCAAAATCCGGCTGAACCTCCATGAAGTCGCCGCCGTCAACAATCTTATAAATGACTTTGCGTACATCATACACCTTGGTCGGCGCGATCGGCACAATTTCCGCCAGGTCGTCATCCCAGCCGTCATCCTTCTCCTTAGGAGGTACGAAAGGCGGTTGTTCTTTGTTATTTTGCGGCAAAAAACTCAACAGGCGGCGCACCTGCTCCAGCATCTCCGGCTCGGACGGAGCAGTGAAATGCGCATTGCCGCTGACAGAGGCGTGTACCTTCGCCCCTCCTAAATCTTCAGACGAAATTTTTTCGCCGGTCACCGCTTCGATTACTTTCGGACCGGTGATAAACATCTGGCTTGTTTTTTCGACCATGCAGACAAAATCTGTAATCGCCGGGGAATATACCGCCCCGCCGGCACATGGCCCCATAATAACGGAAATTTGTGGAATGACGCCAGAATAAATCGAATTGCGATAGAAAATATGGCCGTAGCCGTCCAGCGATTCTACACCTTCCTGAATGCGGGCACCGCCCGAATCGTTCAAACCGATGACAGGAGCTCCTGTCTTTGCCGCCAGATCCATAATCCGCGCGATTTTCAGGGCATGCATCTCTCCAAGCGCGCCGCCGAACACGGTAAAATCTTGGGAAAATACAAATACGAGGCGGCCATTGATTTTGCCGTAGCCGGTAACGACCCCTTCACCTGGTCCTTCGATCTTATCCATGCCGAAGTTGGTCGCCCGGTGCTCAATAAACGGGTTAAGTTCTACAAACGAATCTTCATCCAGCAGCAAATCAAGGCGTTCGCGTGCCGTCAATTTACCGCGGTCGTGCTGCGCGTCGATTTTTTTGTCTCCGCCACCCAATTCGACCTTACGGCGCCGCTCATACATTTCATCAATTTTTTCATACATGGTGCTCATATGTTAGTATAGCCCTCCTATCCTTGACGCTCCGCGGAAACAAATCCGTGCCGTTATCTCGCTTCTTTTCTATAACGGCCGGGATTCAGGACAAGCGGACGCTGGCTCTTTCGCACCGCGTCCGCACACAAAACATCCCCTATGTTCCGCGTTTTTCCTTTCTTTATATTTTAATGTTTATCCTCATGTCCAGCAGGTTCTGCGCTCTCCGCTTTCTGGCAAAGCTCCAGCAGCACGCCGTGCGTCGCTTTCGGATGCAAAAACGCGACCATATTGTTGTGCGCCCCTAGCTTCGGTGTATCACTGATAAGCTGCACACCTGCTTCTTTCAGCTTGTTCAGACGCTCTTGCTGATTGTCGACCTTGAACGCAATATGGTGGATACCTTCGCCTTTTTTGGCGATAAATTTGGCAATTGCGCTTTCTTCGCTTGTCGGTTCAAGCAATTCAATATACGTTTCGCCGATCTCAAGGAAAGCGACCCGTACTTTCTCGCTCTCCACCGTTTCAAATCCAACCAGCTTTAATCCGAGCATCTGGGTATAAAATTTTACAGATTCATCGAGGTTTTTCACCGCGATCCCGATATGTTCGATCTTTTCAGGAGCGTTCATCAATGGTTCGCTCCCGCCATTCCTTTCCATCACTTTATGGCGAATAAAATCGGCTGTATCTTTCGTATTCGTTCCCGGCGTAAACACCTTGGCGATACCCTGGCTTTCCAAAAATGGAATATCTTCATCCGGTATGACGCCGCCTCCAATTACAATAATATCATCTGCCCCCTGTTCTTTCAGCAAGCGAACAACTTCCGGGAACAGTTCATTGTGTGCGCCGGACAGGCAGGAAAGACCGATCACGTCTACGTCCTCCTGAATCGCGCTCGCTACAATTTGCGCCGGGGTCTGGCGCAGGCCGGTATACACCACTTCCATTCCTTCGTCACGCAACGCTTGTGCGATAACGAGCGCGCCCCTGTCATGGCCGTCAAGTCCTGGTTTCGCTACTAATACGCGTATTTTTCTCTCCATCTCTCTCATCCTCCCCCTTAAACTGGACGGTATTCGCCAAATTCTTCACGAAGCACGCCACAGATTTCGCCAATCGTCGCATACGCGCGGACAGCATCCAAAATGAGCGGCATTAGATTATCCGTGCCTTGTGCACCCTTACGCAGCGCTTCCAGCGTCTGCTTCACCCTATCGTTATCGCGACGCATCCGCAATTTTTCAAGCTTCTCACGCTGAATTTTACCAAGGTTCGGATCAACCCGTAAAAGCTCCGGCTGCTTCTCGTCTTCAATGCGGAAGCGATTCACCCCGACAACGACCTCTTCGCCGGACTCGACTTTCTTCTGGAATTCGTACGCTTTCTCATGAATTTCACGCTGCATGTATCCCTGCTCAACCGCGGCTACCGCACCGCCCATATCCTCAATTTTTTTCAGGTAATCGAGCACCTGAGCCTCAATCTGATCAGTCAAGCTTTCTACATAATACGAACCTGCCAGCGGGTCCACCGTGTCGGTCACACCCGTTTCATACGCAATAATTTGCTGTGTGCGCAACGCGATGCGGGCTGATTCTTCCGTCGGCAGCGCCAGCGCCTCATCGCGCGAATTAGTATGCAGGCTCTGCGTACCACCAAGAACGGCCGCCAGCGCCTGAATGGTCACGCGCACGATATTGTTGTCAGGCTGTTGCGCGGTCAGCGTGGAACCGCCCGTTTGCGTATGAACACGAAATTGCCAGGATTTCGGATTTTTTGCACCATACTTTTCTTTCATGAGGCGGGCCCAAATGCGGCGAGCCGCGCGGAATTTCGCGATTTCTTCAAAGAAATGGTTATGACCGTTAAAAAAGAAAGACAATTGTGGCGCAAATTCGTCAATATCAAGTCCTGCTTCCAGTGCGGCTTCGACGTATGCAATAGCGTCCGCCAGCGTAAAGGCGACCTCTTGCACTGCGGTTGAGCCCGCTTCGCGGATATGATAACCGCTAATGCTAATCGTATTCCATTTCGGCACATGCTTTGCACAATATGCGAAAATGTCAGTGATAAGGCGCATGGACGGTTTTGGTGGGAAAATGTATGTACCACGCGCGATATATTCTTTTAAAATATCGTTCTGAATCGTGCCGGATAGCTTCTCAGAGGGCACGCCCTGCTTCTCAGCTACGGCGATGTACATCGCGAGCAGCACCGCCGCTGGAGCGTTAATTGTCATGGAGGTGCTCACCCTGTCAAGCGGAATGCCATCCAGCAGAATTTCCATATCTTCAAGCGAATCAATGGCCACGCCCACTTTTCCGACTTCGCCTGTCGACATCGGATCGTCAGAATCGTAGCCGATTTGCGTCGGAAGGTCAAAGGCGCAGCTCAGGCCAGTCTGACCCTGCTCAAGCAAATATTTAAAGCGTTTGTTCGTTTCTTCCGCGGAGCCGAAACCGGCGTACTGGCGCATCGTCCAAAAACGTCCGCGGTACATCGTCGGCTGTACGCCGCGCGTGTATGGATATTCGCCAGGCAAGCCTACCTTTTTCATATATTCGTCGGTGAGTTCTTCCGGCAAATAAACCCGTTCCACTTCAATGCCTGATGAAGTTTCGAACTTCTCCTTGCGCTCCGGTACTTTGGCGAGGCGTTCTTTTACTTTTTCTTCCCACGCCTGAAGCGCTTTCTTTGCTTTGTTTTTACCCATGGTTTTCCCTCCTCATAGAACACTCCATATTGTTTCTCTTTCTTTTTCTATTTTGAAACAAAGGAATTGTTCCAATCTTTCTACATATTCTTCTTTTTTTCGTAAATTCCTGCCCTCCTTCGGCAAAATTTTGTATACGAAAAAAGGAGACCGGGGCTCCCGGTTCTCCATCTTAGCATCCACTTAATATATGCTTGTATGCGAACCATACGCTTCAAGCTTTTGTTTGACGCTTTGCAAAAAGCGTCCGCACACCAGACCATCGAGCACGCGGTGGTCAAGCGATAGGCACACATTCGCTATGTCACGAATGGCGATCATATCGTCGATGACAACCGGACGCTTGACAATCGATTCCATGCTGATGATCGCAGCCTGCGGATAGTTAATAATCGGCGCGGAAAGCACGGAGCCAAACGAACCTGTATTGTTGACAGTAAACGTGCCTCCTGACATGTCGTCCACCGTTAGCTTACCCTGGCGCGTCTTTGCGGCCAGTTCGTCTACCGCACGCGCCAATCCGTAAATGCTTTTCTGATCAGCGTCTTTAATGACCGGAACGAACAATGCATCATCGGTCGCTACAGCGATAGAAATATTAATATTTTTGCGCATGATGATTTTGTCGCCCGCCCAGACGGAATTCATGATCGGGAATTCCTTAATGGATTCCACAACCGCTTTGATAAAAAAGGGCAGAAACGTAAGGTTGAACCCTTCTTTGGCCTTGAACTCAGCCTTTAGGCTGTTGCGCAATTTGACGAGGTTGGTCATATCGACTTCAACCATCGTCCAGGCATGCGGCATCTCATGTTTGCTCTGGACCATACGATTCGCGATTGTTTTGCGCACGCTTGTAACCGAAATTTCCGTATCGCCCGGATAAACCGCCACTTCTGACGTGCTTACGGCAGGGCGTACAGTCGGGGACGGCGCGGTCTTAGGCTG
The DNA here is from genome assembly GCF_900099925.1 of Aneurinibacillus thermoaerophilus. GTDB lineage: Bacteria > Bacillota > Bacilli > Aneurinibacillales > Aneurinibacillaceae > Aneurinibacillus > Aneurinibacillus thermoaerophilus. Next base: position 110,859 of record NZ_FNDE01000004.1, read on the forward strand.
CCGTTCTGTTAGCTGTTGCTGCACGGATAACTGCTCTGCCTGCGAAGCGCTCTCCCGCGCCGCTTCCGGCTGCTTTTCCTGTGTTGTGCCTTTTCTCTCAATCACGGCTAGCACATCCTTGCGCGTAATCCGTCCCTCTCTTCCTGTACCCTCAATCTGGCTTAAATCAATGCTATGTTCTTGGGCAAGACGCATCACTGCCGGTGAAAAACGTTTGCCAGCCGCTTTTGCTGCTGCCATGCTCACACCGGAAGCGGAACCGGCAGAAGCCGATTGCTTCGGCGCTTCAGACTCCGGGATGTCAGCCATCTGGGTTGCGATAGGTTCTTTATCTTCCGTTTCGATATAACAAATTAATTTTCCGACGGCAAGCGTGTCGCCTTCGTTCGCCACCAGCTCTTTGACGACCCCTTCCACCGTTGACGGAACTTCAGCGTTCACTTTATCTGTCGTCACTTCACACAACGGTTCGTATTTTTTCACCTTATCTCCCGGTTTTACCAGCCATTTGCTGATCGTGCCTTCCGTGACAGACTCGCCTAGCTGGGGCATAAGCACTTCGGTTGCCATAACGCGTACTGCCTCCTTTTTGCTTCTATACTATACATTTACTATGTTAAAACTCGGCCAAATCGCGCATTGCGACCATCACTTTCTCTGGATTGAGCATGAAGAATTTCTCCAGCGGCGGGCTGTATGGCATCGCCGGAATATCCGGACCAGCTAGGCGCTTAATCGGCGCGTCCAAGTCGAACAAGCATTCTTCGGCAATAATTGCCGCCACTTCCCCACCAATGCCGCCTTCCTTATTATCTTCATGAATGATAAGCACTTTTCCGGTTTTACGCGCCGCCTCTACGATGCTCTCCTTATCGAGCGGATAAAGCGTGCGCAGGTCAAGAATATGCGCACTGATTCCTTCCTCGGCCAGCTTTTCCGCTGCCTGTAAAGCGAAGTGCAACGTAAGGCCGTAGCTGATAACCGTAAGGTCCTCTCCTTCGCGCTTCACATCGGCTTTGCCGATCGGTACCGTGTAGTCCGTGTCCGGCACTTCGCCCTTAATCAGTCGATAACAACGTTTATGTTCAAAAAAGAGAACCGGATCATCATCACGAATCGCTGCTTTTAGTAACCCTTTTACATCATACGGAGTCGAAGGGGCCACTATTTTCAAACCCGGAACACTGTTGAACATCGCTTCTACGCTCTGAGAATGGTACAGCGCGCCATGCACACCGCCGCCGTAAGGGGCGCGGATAACGAGCGGGCAATGCCAGTCATTGTTTGAGCGGTAGCGCATTTTCGCGGCTTCGCTTACAATCTGGTTCACTGCCGGCATAATGAAATCAGCAAACTGCATTTCCGCCACCGGACGCATACCATAAGCGGCCGCGCCGATCGCCACGCCGGCGATCGCTGATTCAGCCAGCGGCGTGTCAATCACACGCTCTTCACCAAATTCTTCATACAAACCGTTCGTCGCGCGGAAAACGCCTCCACGCACGCCTACGTCTTCTCCTAATACAAATACGCGCTTATCACGCTGCATTTCTTCCCTTAGCGCCTGGGTTACCGCATCAATATAAGAAATAACTGCCATTCCATCTACCCCCTTATTCCGCGTATACGTGCCGCAGTGCGGATTCCGGCTCCGGATACGGCGCGTTTTCGGCATATTCGGTCGCTTCGTCCACCTCGCGGGTCACACGCTCGTTGATTTCTTGCTCTTTTTCTTCCATCAATACTCCGACTTCGCGCAAATAAGAGGCAAAACGAAGAAGCGGATCTTTCTTCTTCGCTTCTTCTACCTCTTCGCGCGAACGGTATGAGCGATCATCGTCATCGCTCGAATGTGGCACAAGCCGATACGTCACCGCCTCGATCAACGTCGGCCCTTCGCCGCGGCGGGCGCGATCCACAGCTTCTTTTACCGCTTTGTACACCTCAATCGGATCGTTACCGTCGATGGATACGCCCGGGAACCCATAGCCCTGTGCGCGCTCAGCCACGCTTTTGCAGCCGAGCTGCTTCGTAACCGGCACGGAAATCGCGTACTTATTGTTCTCGCAGAAGAAAATGACCGGAAGTTTATGCACACCGGCAAAGTTTGCCCCTTCATGGAAATCACCCTGGTTGCTTGACCCTTCACCAAACGATGTATAGACAACCGGATTTTTGTTGTCCATCCGTCCCGCAAGCGCAATGCCGACTGCGTGCGGCACCTGGGTTGTTACCGGACTAGATCCGGTCAGAATGTTATGCTTGCGGCTGCCGAAATGGCCTGGCATTTGACGTCCGCCGCTGTTCGGATCTTCCGCTTTCGCAAACGCGGATAGCATCATGTCTTTTGCCGTCATACCGAATACGAGTACGACGCCCATATCCCTGTAATACGGGCAGGCGTAATCTTTTTTCCGGTCAAACGCGAACGCCGCACCGACCTGGGCCGCCTCCTGCCCCTGGCAAGAAATTACGAACGGAATTTTTCCCGCGCGATTTAAAAGCCACATCCGCTCATCAATTTTGCGGGCCAAAAGCATGTAATAATACATATCCATAACTTGTTCGTCGGTTAAGCCTGCTGCCTGATGACGATTTTCCACCATTGCGGCTCGCCTCCTTATATATTTGAATAGATAATGTACATACTAAGAATGAATGGCTTTTCCGTCGACCGCAAGCGCTGCTTCTCCCATAATTTCGGATAGCGTCGGATGCGGATGGATGGTATGCGCAATCTCCCACGGCGTCGCGTCCAACACGCGTGCAAGCGCTCCTTCGGCGATCAGATCGGTTACGTGCGGGCCGATCATATGAATACCGAGCACATCGTTCGTCTTCTCATCAGCAATGAATTTCACGAACCCGTCATATTCGCCGTATACGAGCGCTTTGCCAATCGCGCGAAAGCTGAACTTTCCGATCTTGACACTGTATCCTTTGGCCCTTGCTTCCGTCTCTGTCAGACCGACACTCGCCACTTCCGGGCGGCTGTATGTGCATTTCGGCACCATTGTGTAATCAATCGGCCGGGGGCGCAGACCTGCCATATGCTCGACGGCGACAATTCCCTCGTGCGAAGCGACGTGTGCAAGCTGCAAGCCTCCGATTACATCTCCAATAGCATAAATATGCGGCTCGTTCGTCTGATACATTTCATTCACTTTAATCACACCGTTCTCGATTCGCGCGTCCACATTATTCATGCCAATGTCTTCCACGTTGGCCTGACGCCCGACGGAAACAAGAATTTTCTCCGCCGTAAACGCAAGCTCTTTGCCGTTTTGCTCCGCTTTAATTGTAACGTTCCCTTCGCCGCGCGAGAGCGTCTCGGGTAGAACTTTTGCTCCAGTATGTACTTTGATTTTACGTTTTTTGAACAGGCGCGCGATTTCCTTGCTGATGTCTTCGTCCTCAAACGGCAAAATCCGATCTGCGTATTCAACAATTTCAACATCTACTCCTAAATCGTTGAACAACGACGCCCATTCAATTCCGATGACACCGCCGCCGATAATCAGCACCGACCTGGGAAGTTCCTTAAGCTCCAGCGCTTCATCGCTCGTGATCACCGCCTCTTTGTCAATCGTAAGCCCAGGCAATGTGCGAGGGCGAGAACCGGTGGCGATCAAGACGAATTTGGGCACAAGAATTTCCGCTTCACCGTTCGTATACTCCACATTGATCGCTCCTGCTTGCGGCGAAAAAATAGAGGGACCCATAATGCGGCCCGTACCTTCATATACGTCAATTTTTCCCTTCTTCATTAAATGTTGTACGCCTTTGTGCAGCTGATCAACAATTTCCTGTTTCCGCTCCTGCATCCGCAGGAAATTGATGCCGATATCGCTCGCTTCCACGCCATAGTAAGCGCCGTTTTTTAGGGTATGGTATACTTCGGCGCTTCGCAACAGCGCTTTGCTCGGAATACATCCGCGGTGCAGGCACGTTCCGCCTAGCTTATCCTTCTCAACTACCGCCACTTTCATGCCTAACTGGGAAGCGCGGATAGCGGCTACATAACCGCCCGTGCCTCCGCCAAGCACAACCACGTCATATTCATTCGACATAAAGCCACCCCCGCTCATTCATTATGATTTATGATGGATACGAGACAGTTCATGTTTGCCATTCTGAAGGAACATGCTGCGCGAGTGCTGCAAACGCGTGATGCGCTCTTCACACATCCGATCAGCCGCTTTATACGTGGGAATGTTATCCCGCTTCGAGATTTCAAATACCCTTAAAATATTATCATAAATCATTTCCACTTTTTTCAGCGCACGCTCGCGATTATAGCCTTGCAGCTCATCCGCCACGTTAATGAGTCCTCCGGCATTAATAATGTAATCGGGAGCATACACGATACCCAGTTCTTGCAGCATGTCGCCGTGGCATTCTTCTTTCAGTTGGTTGTTGGCCGAACCAGCAATAACTTTTGCTTTGAGCTGCGGAATGGTGTGATCATTAATGATGGCACCCAGCGCACACGGGGAGAAAATATCGCATTCCTGGCTGTAAATGTCGTTCGGATCCACCGCTTTTGCGCCGAATTCTTCGACCGCACGTTGCACATTTTCTTTATTAATGTCTGTGACAATTAAGTTTGCCCCTTCTTCGTGCAAATGGCGGCATAAGTTGTACGCCACATTCCCCACGCCCTGCACAGCGATTGTTTTCCCGCTTAAGTCGTCCGTGCCAAACGCTTCACGGGCGGCCGCTTTCATGCCGCGGTATACGCCATATGCGGTTACAGGCGAAGGATTACCGCTGCTGCCAAACGCAGGCGACACACCGGTTACATAGTCAGTTTCCATATGGATAATATCCATATCGGCCACTGTCGTCCCCACATCCTCCGCCGTAATATAACGGCCACCCAGCCCCTGAATGTAGCGTCCAAACGCGCGGAACATTTCTTCACTCTTATCCTTGCGCGGATCGCCAATAATGACTGCTTTGCCACCACCCAGATTCAAGCCCGCACCGGCCGCTTTGTACGTCATCCCGCGCGCAAGCCGCAGCGCGTCTTCGATCGCATCTTCTTCCGTGTCATACATCCACATGCGCGTGCCTCCCAAGGCGGGACCAAGCGTTGTATCATGTATCGCGATAATCGCTTTTAAACCGGAGTTCTGATCCTGACAGAAAACCAGTTGTTCATAATCATATTTCTCCATATACTCAAAGATTTTCATATAAACTCATGCCTCCTAAGCATAGGTAAGTAAACATATCACCTACACGTTCTTTGATAATAAGAAATGAAATAGATAGCAAAGTACAACTCCTGTTACCTTTCCATTTATCGCGTTTCGCAAAAAATATGCCAAAACCTCCTTTGTAAACGCTTCCGAAAAATATCCTGGCAATATTACATTTTTACACTCTTCCACTTGCAAAAAAATTCATAATGTGAAAAAAAATGCAGGCAATATTTTTCTCATAATCCGTATTTTTCGATTTTATAATACAAATTGCGAATCGACAATCCAAGTTGCTTGGCTGTCGCTGTTTTATTTCCATTGTTGCGTGTCAGCGCTTCTGCAATTATCGCTTTTGCCACCTCTTCCAGCCGTTCATTTAACGTTCGCGTATCCGCCACCGCTTCCAGCTTCCCGCTTTCTCCTGCCTCTGTCCGCGTATAGGCCTGCCCGGCTGCTGACAATTCCGGCAGATGGTGCGGCTGTATAAGCGTCTCCTGAAACTTCATATTGATAATGGAACGGCTAATCACGTTTTCAAGCTCCCGGACATTCCCGGGCCACGTATACCGCTTTAAGCGTTCCAGCGTTTCCGGCGCCGCCCCCTGCACGTTCCGCCCATACTCTTGATTATATTTATGAATAAGATGCTCAACCAGTTCCTCCATATCGCACATTCGGTACCGAAGTGGCGGAATCACGATCGGCAATACATTAATGCGGTAATACAAATCTTCGCGGAACGCACCCGCCTGAATCGCACGCTCTAGATTAACGTGGGTAGCAGCAATCACACGCACATCTACCGGAATGGCTTTCGTGCCGCCGATGCGTACAATTTCTTTTTCTTGCAACACACGTAACAACTTTGCCTGTGTGCTCATCGATAATTCGCCGATTTCGTCAAGGAAAATGGTGCCGCCGCTCGCCTCTTCAAACAGACCTTTCTTTCCGCCGCGTTTCGCTCCGGTAAACGCGCCTTCCTCATAGCCGAACAGTTCCGATTCAAGCAACGTATCCGGAATGGATGCACAGTTGACACGGATAAACTGATTGTACTTCCGATCGCTTTCATTATGAATCGCATGAGCAAACAGTTCCTTGCCTGTGCCAGATTCTCCCCGCAATAACACGGTCGCAGGCGTGCGTGCTGCCTTCCGCCCCTGCTCGATGGCATGCAGTATTTCTTCGCTCGTTCCGATGATGTCATCAAATGTATAGCTCGCTTCCAGTTTACGTACAAGCCATTTGACCCGCTCCAACTCCTCCGTCAGCTTCTTGATCTCCGACACATCATGAATAATGCCGACACTGCCTTTCAGTACGCCGTCGACGACGACAGGCGCGACATTTACCACGACATCCCGCTTTTTTGGACCGACTTTAAGCGGGACGCCGCGTACCGGTTTTCCCGTCCTCAGCACTTGCATATGCATGCTTTCGCCTTCTGAAATATCAACATCGGCCGGTTTGCCAATCACGTCCGCTTCCGTCAGCCCGGTTAGGCGTGTGTACGCTGGATTAATCATCAATCCATTTCCGTGCGTATCCACTACGGAAATGGCATCATCCGACGATTGAATAATCGCCATAAGTAAACTCTGCATATCTTTCAGCGTAATAATCTCATTTGTCAGGGTCGCCACTTTCGTAATATCTCGGAACACTGCCACCGCTCCATGAACACGCCCGTCCCGGTCCAAAATCGGAACGCGATTCATTACAATGCGTCTGCTTTCGTCCAGCGCCTGTTCTTGGTTTAATTCCTGTATACAGGTGCGAAGTACAGTATGTAATCTTAAATTCGGAATGACATCCTCCGCCCATTTGCCGAGCGCATCTTCTTTTTTTATGCCGAGAATCCGTTCCGCCGCACGGTTATAAATGAAAATCAGCCCTTCTTTGTTAACAGCAACCAGGCCATCATATGTCGAATTTAACACCGTATCGATTTCCCGTTGCTTCTCATGCAGCACGCGAACCAATGCCGTCTTCTCTTCTACCAAGCGAATGATGACAGAAGCTAATCTTCCCGGAATAATCACCGCATCCCCCGGCTTTATCATCTGTAGTTTCCGGTACATTGTTTCATCGCCGGTCGCTTCTAGTATCACATCCACTCCGCGCTCGAAAAACGACTCAATCCGCGTGCTCACAGGAATAGAAAGCTCTTTTGCACGCAAAAACCCCGGAGACCCTTCATCAATATCAACGACACCGACAACCTCAATACTATCCATCCGATGCAGCACATTGAGCAATGCCATTCCGTCCCGGCTACCTCCCACAATAACGACTTTCATTCACATCCCCCTTTCCTATGAAAAAAATTGCAGGCCCCTTTTTATTTAACCAGAGTATGGCTATGACGGCAATAGTGGACAAACAAGGAAGAAACGGTTAAGATGAGGACGTAAAATGAAAAAAGGCAGGTATGTACGATGTTTTTACGATTTGTCGCCGTTTTTATTGTTTATATTATTCCGGGCGCGGTTGCTGCCTACGGTTTTAAAATGATGCGAGATACGCTGTATTTGTACTTCGACCCTGCTATCCATACCTTTCTCATCGGAAAATTCATGCTAGGTTTCGTATTGTTCGTGCTGGGAATCGCATTTATTGGCGGCTTTATTTTACATACGGATCGCAAAAAAAATCTGGTACAACCGCGGTTTCGCAAAAAGGAGCAGCCGTAGCAGTTTTTCTACCAATCTGCCTTTTCTTCCGGCATTTCGTTCCTCTGTTTCACCTCACCCGCCCCCACTGATCCAGGCAGCGCAGAATGCGGTTCTTTTCAATTGCAACCGTCAGGGAAGCCCCCTCTGCATAGAAATGAAGCCCGAGCAGCAGCGTTACAACTATGCATTTAACGGATAAACTCCAGGCATAAACGCAAAAAATTCCGCCCAAAAAGCCAAGTAGATTGGCTCCCGTATCCCCAAGCATCGCCCGTCCTGAAAAATCGTACGGAGCCACTGCAAACGAAATCATCAATGTATAAGCGAATAAAGGAAGCACCGATTCCGGCACAGTGCCGGCCGCCAAACAAAGCAGCATAATCAACCAGAATCCTTTCAGCGCGCGCCCCGGACGCACATCAAGCAAATTGATAAAGTTGGCCGCAAGCGCAAGCAACAATGCATTCACCACCCTTTCCCCAAAAGAAGAAGCGGATAAAAAGGATATCCCGAGCGAACAACTCATGATCATCCCAGCTTTAGCAGCGCCGGTCGTGATGCGTCTTTCACACCAAAGCGCCCTAAAATGCCCACGTATGCCTTTTACGTCATACCGACCTATCCGGTCATCCAACCAACCTGCAAGAGAAACCACCAGGCTCAAACCGCAGGCAAGCAGCAACTCCTGCCCGTTGCTCCCATTTTGCGCAACAGTCGCGCAAATAATGATGTAGACAAGAAGGGCCATTGAAAATACGAGTCCATAACCAAGCGGAATCATCTCCCCACGGTAATTGGCCGCAAGCCAACCGAAACGGCAAAATATATAGTCTATCGCTCTCATCCCCCACCATCCGATAAGCCACCCGCTTCCTGCCCAAAACGCAAGAGCCAGCACCTTAGCGTACCTCCCGGGCCGTCATCGCTTTTTGAATGGCTGCGTATTGCCGACCACGGTGCCAAAAGCCAGCAAGCGTGCGGCCATATTCCCGATGCCGAAATGAAAGCGGCAATTCGCAGACAAGAAGACCTGCTTTAAGAATATCGAGCGTCATCACCGCTTCGATGCCAAACCCGCAATTCCAGTTGCGTACCGCGTCAACCGCGCGGCGTGTCAGCGCCCGCTGGCCGGACAAAGGCGCTTCGATCCGCGCGCCGGTCAGCCGGTAAATTTTCCGCCGTGCCATACGCTTTGTCCAGCCGAATCCCCCTTTTAAAATGTGCAAAGGGGAAGCGATCACCATATCGACCTTCTCGCTTTGCAAAAACTCCAACAATCGGATCATTTCCCGGGCCGTACTTCCAAGATCGGCATCCACAAATAAAAAATGCTGGCCTTCCGCCACTTCTATTCCACGCCGAAGCGCACTGCCTTTTCCTTCATTTTGAAGCAGTCTCACCACACGATCCGCCCAGCTGGCGGCCAGCAAAGCGGTATCGTCCGTACTTCCATCATCCACCACAATTAACTGGCATTCGCGAAGCAACGGATGGGCCCGAAGCGAGCGCAATGTTTCTCTAATCCAGGCTGCCTCATTATAAGCCGGTATAATTATCGAAGTATCATGCTTCATCGTTTCACCTACACCCATGTTTTTAAATAATGCAAAAGCGGCAGGCGCATCCTTCCGCTTTTCGGGTATAAATGGTGTAACCCTTTCGCATCGACAAGCCGTCCTCCCACTTTCATGCGTACCAGCAATGTGCTTGCCATCCCTTGCCTTCCTTTCTCTAAAAAATCTCCCATCGCCGAATGTGCTCCCACACTGATCAGCAAATCAGCTCCGTTGTCATATGCGTACAACAATGCCATATCCTCGCTCGTGCCTGGTGCTGGAAGCACATGATAGGCAAGACCAAGTTGTTTTACTCTTTCCGCTCCCGGCGCACTGCCATCCATATATCCATGAACAACAATATCCTGAGCCGCGCGCAGCGCCTTGTCACTTACACTGTCCATATCGCCCATAATAATATCGGGACACCACCCCTGTTCAAGTAAGGCGTCCCCGCCGCCATCTACACCGATTAATGCCGGCCTACGTGCCACAATATAATTGCTAAGCGCATGCAAATCTTCTTTATAATATTTGCCGCGCGAAACAATAAGTGCGGGCCGGCCAGCAATAGACGTACGGAGGGGAAGCGAAACAAGCGGAGTAAACAAGCGTTTTTTTTCTTGCTCGGCATAGCGCAACGTATTCTCTACAAAACGTTTAAGCTGTTCAGGCATATTTTTTTCGGCGTTGTGACGCAAAGCTTCCCATTGTTCCGGCGTAACCGGAGCAAGACGGGTTACCATCGATTGATCCCGTTCGCGGAACAAATAATGACCGTTAATAATAACGTTCTCACCGTTCGACAATTGCGTAAGTAAGTCAGGATGCGACGGGCAATCGTATAGTGGAATGCAATGTTCGAGCAATACTCTCGCCCCCTGCGCTTCGTAATCCCCGGTAAACGATACAGCACAGTTCACTACCGCTCCCACTCCGCGCTCAATCAGTTCACGGGCCGCTAATTCATCAATGTTAGTATGGGAAATGATGGCGATATCTCCAGGGCAAAGTGCAGACACGACCTGCTTCGTCACATGCCCGCATCTGACCTTTCCTCTCACTATGCGATTGTTTCCTCTTAGGTACGACAGCATAATACCGATCATCTCCTTCACTTTCTAGTATGGAAGAGTTGAAAAGGTTCCATACAAAAAAAAGAGAAGGAAAATCGCTCTCTGGCGTCCTCCTTCTCTTTCCTGTTATTTGCTTACAACTTTACCCTTCCAGCGTTTCATACCGCCGGATACGTTGTATAAATTTTTAAATCCTTCTTTTTTCAAAATGCGGGCTGCCTGCGCGCTACGGAATCCGCTCTCGCAAATAAGATACGTCTCTTTGTCCTTCGGAATACCACTGACCGCGGATCTTACCTGGCCAAGCGGAATGTTACGCGCGCCTTGAATATGGCCGCGTCGGTATTCGTTCGGTTCCCGTACGTCGATGATCTGCTTGCCCTTTGGTTGCTTAAGCACTTCCTGCAACTCATCGGCCGAGACGCTTTTGACACCGCGCGGAGGTAGCATACGCATAATAATAAAGATAACTAAAAGTACAAGCAGTACTACAGGTAGCCAATCCATTTCTCTCTCTCCTTATTTCAATATACCTATAATGGTAGCGTACTACAGGTTATTTTTTGTTGCAACCGACAAAAAACCTTGTGATGCGGAGTACCATCCGTTCACAAGGTTTCCTTCCCCCTAATATCCGCTTAGCTTTTCATATCCGTACTCTCGTTCTGTGTTCCCGCATTTCTTTTCCAGCACGCTGTAACTCGACGTTATAGGGGTCACATATTACTAAGAATTAATATAGTGAGCTAACTCCGGCAACATCCGTGTCTCCTGAGTCATGCGCGACTGACAGAGAGGACAGGTCGGCTGTTCGGAAAATGAAAAATCCTGCCGCATCCAACCATTGCATTCATCATTATCACAGCTCCACACCTTCATTTCGTACAATGGAATTTCCTCGATCTGCTGTTTGCTTCGCATGAAAGCCATATTCCCCCATCCATCCTTTCAGCTTCAATGTATACAGATAGCTTCCCTCGCTTAGTACATTTTATGCTTTTATGTCGAAAAAAGCGAAAGAACACTTCTTTTGATAACCTTTGTCGAGCGGGTAGGAACTTTTTTATTTATGCCGTATTCTTAATTTAAAGCACGAGCCAATGAGGAGGTTGGAAAAAATGCAAAGCAATAGCATGTGGATGGCGTCAAAAGATGTAGCGGAAAAACTGGATGTAAACGTTCGGACTGTCCGCAACTGGATCGATACATTCAGCTCATATATGGTATTGCAAAAGAATAGCCAAGGACACTTTCTTTTAAGCGAGCAGGCATTTAATCTACTTGTTGAAATCAAGCGCGTGAAAGACTCTGGAGTGCAAACGCTAAAGGAAGTAGAAGAAGTGCTATTGCTGGAAAAAATTCTTCCCGAAAAAAAGAACCTGGATATTAACTACAAATTCCAAGAAGAAACCGAACCAATGAGTCCCCCTGAAGACAATACAACACGTTGCCTGTTTGAACGGATGAATGAACTGGAACGCCATCTTAGTCAACAACTATTGGAAACCATGCAAGAATTTATGCAAGCATACGAAGCATCCGTTTCCTACCAACCGAAAGAAGAAACCCCTCCGGCCGATTTGATGCTTACACAATATTACAAAGAAATTCTACGCAAAATGGAAGAAATGGAGAAAAAACAGGAAAGTCTCCGCCTTGAAATACGCAAAATAAACTTTGAAATCCAGATGCTCGGTGCTGTACAAAAACAGCAGACCAAAAAGAAAAAAGGCTTCTCTTGGAATTTCTTCTGCTTCTCTTCCAAAAAGAAAGCCAAAAGCCAAATTCCTTCCAAAGCATAAGTAAAAGGCCGCGGACTCGCGGCCTTTTACTTATTATTACTCATACACCATTCTTTCACCCTTTGCATCCGCCGCTCCCGCAAGCTCCTCTTTCTCGTCTTTCTCTAGCCTACGCAGCGATAGGCGGACAATGCGCAGGTGGTCTACCTCGGTCACTTTGAACTCATAACCGTGAGCGTATACAGTCTGCCCCACTTGTGGCGGAAACTCCACCTGGGAAAACACCCAGCCCCCGATGGTATCATAGTCATCCGAATCAATGTCCAGACCAAAGCGGTCATTAACTTCCTCAATTAATAAGCGTCCGTCAACTGAATAGGAGGTATCCCCTTTTTGTTCGATATGCGGGCGTTCCTCATCAAACTCGTCCTGAATTTCTCCTACGATTTCTTCGAGAATATCTTCTACGGTCACAAGCCCCGCTGTTCCGCCGTACTCATCAATAACGATCGCCATCTGCGAACGGTTGCGCTGCATCTGCTTCAGCAAATCGCTAATATGGATCGATTCAGGCACGCGCTCCACTGGACGAATAATGGTGCTCAAATCATTCTGCCTGTCACTCATGTAAAGACGATATATATCCTTAATATGGACAAACCCGATAATATTGTCTTTATCTTCCGCCGCTACCGGATAACGCGTATGCATTTCTTCCATGACAGTCTTTAATGTTTTCTCAAACGGATCGTCCCGAAACACGCATACCATATCCGTACGTGGAATCATAATCTCCCGGGCATTGCGCTCCGCGAATTCAAAAACATTGTCTACCAATGTCAATTCGGTCTGGTCAATCAGACCACTCTTATGGCTTTGTTGCATTAAAATTCGGATTTCTTCCTCCGTATGCGCAGAAGCGTGATCCGTTGTTGGCTGAATACCTATGAATTTAAGGAAGAAAAATGCGGCTTTGTTTAAAGCCCAAATAAACGGGTACATAACTTTATAAAATAAAACCAAAGGCCCGGCTGTCCATAGTGTCGTCGACTCCGACTTTTGGATTGCCATGGATTTAGGCGCCAGTTCTCCAAGGACAATGTGCAAAAACGTAATAATGGAAAAAGCAATCACAAAAGAGAGCGTATGAACAAGCGGTTCTGGCACATGCAACGCGTGCATCACCGGCCCGAGCAATTGGGCGATGGCGGGTTCTCCGATCCATCCCAATCCGAGTGAAGCGAGCGTAATGCCAAGCTGGGTCGCGGAAAGATAAGCATCCAGATTGTCGATCAATTTTTTAGCCAAGCCGGCGCGCTTGTTTCCTTCCATAATAAGCTGGCTAATTCTTGTACTTCGCACCTTCACAAGTGCAAACTCCGCTGCCACAAAGAAACCGTTTAAAAAAACCAAAAAGAAAACGGCAGCAATGTAAAGCAAGGTAGACAATGGATCAGTACTCAACTAGTCTCTGTCACTCGCAAGAATGACAGATACACCTCCTTATCGCTTCAAAAAATCAAAAAACGCACATCTACCCATATAGTTTATTTATACCACATGATAGATAATTTATAAACGGGCCGCGAGCACCGCACGCAGCCCGTCCATCTTAGTCTCTGTCATTAGATGAAAAAATCCAAATGTATTCGAGCAATTGCAGCACGGCTACCAGCGTGGAAGCTACATACGTCAGCGCGGCTGCGCCCAACACTTTATCGACGCCACGCTTTTCGCTCTCTGCAACAAACCCTTCAGCAAGCATCAGGCGCTTGGCGCGCGCACTCGCATTAAATTCGACCGGCAACGTTACGACCTGAAAGGCCACTGCCGCAGCGAAGAAAATAATCCCGATAAGCAAAAGATTCGTCATTTTAAAGAAAATCCCGGCAAGCAACAAAAACGGCGCAATTCCGGAGGTAATATTCACGACCGGGAACATGCGGTGGCGCAATACCAGCATACTGTATCCTTCCTTGTGCTGAATCGCATGCCCAACTTCGTGCGCCGCAACGGAAATGGATGCAATGGAATTTCCGTAATAAACCGGCTCTGACAAACGCACCACATTAGATATCGGGTCAAAATGGTCAGTCAGTGTTCCAGGCACTGGTTCGACCGGCACATGATGCAACCCATTATCATCCAGAATACGGCGCGCCACTTCCGCTCCGCTCAACCCAGACCGCGCCGTTACTTGGGCGAATTGATTGAAGTTCCCTTTTACTTTAAATTGTGCCCAGATAGTTAGCGCGAAAGCGGCCAAAATCAACGGCGTAATCCATGTAAATACCACGGTTGCAACTCCTCCTTGATTCATTATAACAGTATGATTTAAGATTTCTTAAAACGGTGCGTCGCCGAGAAGCAACATAAGGGTATGCAAAAGCGAACTTCCCTGTAGCGAGAGTTGTTTGGCGACCAGACGCGCCTGCCTCTCATCCATTGTCCTAAGATGTAGCGTTAATTCCCGCACGCGTTGTTCCAAGTTTCGCATCTCGCCCTGGATTTCCTGCACGCTTTGTACGACATCTACCACATCTTTCGTCATTTCGCCATCCTGCCACTGAACGATCCGTTCCCTAATTTCTTCAAGCGTTAGCTTCTGGCGTTTTAAGCACTCAATCAATCGCAGGCGATCGATCGTCTCCTCAGGATACAGGCGGTAATTCGCTTCCGATCGCTCCGCACTCAAAAGTCCAAGATTCGTGTAATAATCGATCGTGCGCTTGCTTACCTGCGCTTGTGCCGCTACTTCTCCTATACGATAGAACTTCCCATTAGTTTCACTTCCTTCCGCTCTATTTTTATTTTAGCATATATTTTGCAAACCAAACAGTAAAACGTGATAGTTTTATGCGTCCGCTATAGTTTGATAAGGGTTTGTTTGATGACCAGGCCATTCTCCTGCATACGCATCAGCTAACCGTTTAAACGAACGCTCATCCCATTCGATATGCAAGAGTGTTCCGTTTTCATATCCAGCAATCGGGATATACCCCTGCTGAAGCGGGTATTCCTCTTCCAATTTCTGATATTCTGTAAGCGACATTAGCATCGTAGCTAACGGGTTTGCTTCCAGTTCGCTCAGATTAACGATCTGATATACATCAAGTAATTGCGGCGTCATGGTCACGACGAGCAGGCGGGTTTCTTCTCCTGCTCTATTTTTTCCCACTTTCTCACCGACCCACAGCAAAATCTCAGCTTCGCGCGCCTGCGGGTTCGGGTGACGCCGCATCATCCAAAGCGCCCGGTACATCGCCCCCATTGCTTGCTCCCGTGCACCCTCTTCCCCGAAACGGTTCTCCATTAAGCGATAATCAAAATAAAACGAAAAACCTTTTTCACTAAGTCTCTCAAAGGAAAGCTCTCGGCCTGGTGCCGTTTTCTCTGGCATCCCCTCATCCTCTTCTTCACCTGGATCGTAGTGATAAGCTTCAAGCAACAATGTAGTCGCTTTCTCCTTTTCGGTCACAGGAAACGAAATCGCCTCTGAATAAAGGTGAATAAGACCGGAGTCGGCCTGGGCTGTGTAATGAACCCAAACAGCGTTCTGTTCAAGAAAGCGAACCGCCATATACCGCATCGTGTCATCCACCGCATCAAACAGGAGCGGGTAGCCGAGTGGCTCTTCCGGGTCAGTCACTACCCAAAGCACCGCGATCCAGTTCTGTTTATAACGCGTGAAATCCAGATAAACCTTTGCCTCCGCTTGCTCGCCGAACGCGTCAATATCATCATAAACAATCACAATCTCTACATCTCCCCTAGCATTCAATCGGGGAAAGTATTGCTTTCCGTCTTCTTCGACCATATGGTATACATCCTGAAACGCCAGGCGGTTTAATACCTCTCCCATCGTTTCTTCCCCCGGCGAAACCCGTTCTTCCGGCAAAGGGATATCAGGTTTTAACCGTTGCCACGCTTCGCTCACATCCGCGCCCTCCCCTATTCTTCCGCAAGCAAATTTTTCTTAATAACTTTCCACTTTTCCATTTTTTTTATAAATTTATAGTCTGTAGAATCGATATGAATTGGCGTCATCGTAATGTATTTGTTTTTGATCATATGGTAATCATTGTTTTTGATTTTCTTCAGTTCACTATATTCGCGATCCAGCCAGTATTCCGGCACACCGAATGCACCCGGCCTTTCATCAATGCGATCGCGATAGTGGTGAATGTCAAGTCCTGTGACAACCACACCCTTCAATTCGTCTGCTTTCACATGTGGAATGTTCATATTGATCAGCACATCGACCGGGATGTCATGAATTTTTATCTCTTCCCAAACGGGACGCACAAGTTTTTCCACTTCTCCGAAATCATCTTTATGGAAATGGTTATCATATGAAACAGCGATCGCCGGAATTTCGTAAATCACCGCCTCACGCGCTGCGCTTACTGTACCGGAATAATAAATATCTTTTCCAAGATTAACCCCAGCATTTATTCCAGAAATAACCAGATCAGGACGTCCCTTTAAAATGACATTAAGGGCCATTTTTACGCAATCGGCCGGCGTACCATTTACCGCCCATGCTTTAACATCGTTCATACCATGGAAGTCAACCTGTTTAACGGTCAATCCTTCCCGCACAGTAATACGGTGACCTTCTGCGCTTCGTTCTGTATCAGGAGCCACCACGATAATTTCAGCAAGTCCTTCCAGCGACTTTACCAATTTATGAATACCAAGGGCATGAATCCCGTCATCATTTGTCACTACTATTTTATACATTGTGAATCCTCCACATGAAATGTTCTTTTTTATTCATTTTACTCTTTCAACCTGGAAAAATCACGAAAAGGCAGAAAATAACCAGAAAGCTCCTTACTGCTCCGGGCATCTTCATTTTTCACAAATTGTTTAGAAACAACGTGTGCGATGCGTATAAAATCCATGTATATTGGTGTAGGAATATCATGTAAAATACACTCGGATCAGCAAAAACGTAAATGGGAAGGAATAGTCATGAATATTTTTGAGGAGTTCCAACGTGTTTTCGAAACGCACGGCATCCCCTATCATCCAGAAAAAAAAGGGGAATATCGCTACCTCTACCGTACTGACGAGGAAATGCGGGATGCTGGCATGACGGCTGACAATATAATGCTTGATCTGTTCTTTGATAACAAAAACGAAGCGATGTTTCTCGGAATGATTCGCATTCCTCATAAACACCGCGGCAAAAATATCGGCGCTAACCTGGTTAGAATTATGAAAGAATATGCGAAAGAACGTCACTGGGTTATCATTCTTGAAAGTGCACCAGAAAATTTGCTATTCTGGCAAAAGATGCATTTTTCCAGCTTTATGTACGAAACATACGGGTTTTGGATGATGGGATATGGAGCAAAAAGCAAATTGGTTTTCAAAGTGAAGTGGACACAAATGAAGAAGCATCTATACGCGAAAGCATAAATTAAAGCACTGAAAAACTCGCGGGCGGGTACGCTTCGCCAGTTTTTCAGTGTTTACCATTAACAAACACTTCAGTGTAAACCATTCTTCTACTCTATCCATTTCACGTTTTGAAACGGATAAAAAATAAACTCCGCTTTTCCTACCACCTTGCTGCGAGAAATAAAACCGATCTCTCTGCTATCCATACTACGGTTCCGGTTATCACCCATCACGAAGTACGAATTAGGCAGCACTTTAATTTTGTCAAACTCCCCTAACGTAACTTCGTTAATGTACGGCTCATCCACTATCTTGCCGTTACGGTACAAAACACCATTTTTTAATTCCAGTTCATCGCCTGGGACACCGATAATGCGCTTAATATAATCTTCTTCATCATTCGCATGCAAAACAATGACATCGCCATATCTTGGGTTTCGCACATAATATATCCATTTATTAACTACGATACGCTCATTGTCTCCCAGAGTCGGATACATGGAGACCCCTTCCACTACATATGGCGCGAAAAAGAAGATGCGTACCATCACTAGCAACATCGCAAGAACCAAAAAGTACCTGCTAAAGTGCACGATTCCCAAGTTCCTTTTCACCTTCCCGTTTCCCCCCGCACAAAATTTTACTTTTATTTTCTCTGTTTTCCTTTCATCTGTACAGGGGAATAGGTTGTCGAATCGCTTCTTATTTTGCGGCTATCTCATTTACCTTCGCTCGCCTTTAGCAATACGAACTTTGCCTTGTCATGCAGGCTCATCCAACGAACGCTGGCCTCATATGAGATTCGTGTTCCTCAGGCCGAAGAGTTGCCGCCGGCTTCCTTCAGATTTAACCTCACGGTCGACACCCTTGCCATAAGCTAATGGCTACTACTACCTTCGCCATTCGGGACTTAAACTCTAGAGATGACACTCATGCCGGGCACACACGAAAAACTCCCCGTAATTTTTACGAGGAGTTTTAGTTGCATTAAAATATTATCCACGCAAGTTGACCCATACACTCTTGACCTGGGTGTAAAGTTCAAGCGCATAACTTCCCATCTCACGTCCGATGCCACTTTGCTTGTAACCGCCAAACGGCGATGCGGCGTCAAATACATTGTAGCAGTTCACCCAAATGGTACCTGCCTTGATTCTGTCGGCCAGTTTATGAGCGTTGGTAATATTCTGTGTCCATACGCCCGCTGCAAGGCCATATATCGTACGATTCGCGCGTTCAACCAAATCATCTATGTCTTCAAACGGCAACGCGGCCAATACCGGACCAAAGATTTCTTCCTGGGCAATTGTCATATCGTCCGTCACATCAGAGAAAACGGTCGGCTGCACAAAATATCCCTGCTTCAACGCTTCTTCTTCCCGCACAGCAGTTATCATGCGTGCGCCTTCTCTCTGTCCGATATCAATATAATCAATGACACGGTTAAATTGTTCAGCAGACACCAGCGGCCCCATCTCCGTGTCCGGGGATAAACCATTGCCGACTTTAATTTTCTGGGCATGCGATACCATATCACTTAACACGTTATCGTATACTTTCTTGTGAACGAATAGACGCGAACCGGCACAGCATACCTGACCTTGGTTAAAGAAAATACCTGTTAGCGCACCTGGAATCGCCCGCGACATATCTGCGTCCGGCAGAATAATGTTCGGCGACTTGCCGCCAAGTTCAAGCGAAATTTTCTTCAGGGTGCCCGCTGCTTTCTGCATAATCAGGCGTCCTACTTCTGTTGAGCCGGTGAACGCGATCTTATCCACATCAGGATGTTCGACCAGAGGCTGACCTGCTGTTTCGCCGAAGCCAGGCACGATATTTACGACCCCTTCCGGGAAGCCAGCTTCCATAATCAACTCCCCGAGACGAAGTGCGGTCAAAGGCGTCTGCTCTGCAGGTTTCAGTACGACTGTATTACCGCAGGCCAGCGCTGCTCCAAGTTTCCATGCCGCCATCAGCAACGGGAAGTTCCATGGAATAATTTGCCCGACTACGCCTACGGGCTCCCGTTTTGTATAGTTAAAGTAATTCGGTACGGATACTGGAATCGTCTGTCCATAAATTTTGGTTGCCCACCCCGCATAATAGCGGAAATGGTCAACTGTTAGCGGTACGTCCGCGTTCAGCGTTTCGCGGATTGGTTTTCCGTTATCCAGCGTTTCAAGTTGTGCTAATTCTTCCGCATTTTGTTCAATCAAATCAGCCAGCCGATACAACAATTGTCCCCGCTGTGACGGAGTCATCTTGCTCCATGAGCCATTCAGAGCCTCTCTTGCCGCTTTAACAGCTCTGTTAATATCCTCAGCGTCTCCCTCGGCCACCTGGCATAGCACTTCTTTTGTTGCCGGATTGACCGTTTCGAATGTTTTGCCGCTTGCCGATTCGACCCATTGACCATTAATAAGCATTTTTTTCGGCTCTTTGAGGAATTTTTCAACATTCGGGTGTAAAGATGGGGAAGCTAACTGCATGAACAAATGCCTCCTTATACTTTTTTGGAATGTAACTCCACCTCCTACTATATATGAAAACGTTAGCAAAATAAATATATTTTTTTAAAAAAAGCAGAATATTTTATCTATTTATTTTGTCGACAAAATTCAACAAATAGTGTTTCCTCGTAGAGAAAAAGGATATGTTTCTTTATCACTGTAAAGTAACATATCCTTTCCTGTATCATAAAAAAGCTTGGATTCTTACCGCTCTGGTGGCCGTTTTCTCTTACCGCCCAAGCTCGGATATTTATGGCGCGATTTCGGATGCCGCATGACCATATACGGTTCCAATTCCCCATTCTCGTACATGAACGGAATCGGTGAAATCGGCACATCCCCACGCATGGAAAAATCGACCGCTATCTGCGCCAGTATATACGCTCCCTTGGCGTCGGCCAAATCCGCAATAATAAGGACGTCCTGATGCGGCAGCGCCACACCCATTTTCCCTTTTACTTTCTGCTCCATCCAAGATAGCAAATCCGGATTTAGCACACGGCTAGCGCTGTAACTATCCTCACCTGTAAAAAAGTAAAATACATTATTACCAATACGATCCTGCTTCGGCGTACTTTCAAGCCGCGCAAGGTTAGCGAGCGCTAATTCGTGCAATCTATCTTTTGTTATCTTCGCCTCCGCGACCATATCCCGAGTAATCAAAAAATAGCTCGTTTCCAAATCGAGCGCATACAACAGCACAGTTTCAGCTGTATGTTCGCGCCATACCACCTCTTTATTTTTCTCCGCTTTCACAAAAGAAGGATGGCGAATAACCGGATAAATCCGCGTCTCATTGCCGTGTAGCGCATGCTCCTTCACGGCTTCGCTGGCCGTTACAACCACTTTAGCCACAAAATCCTCAATCCATTGTTCTTTTTCTGATTCATGCTGCTCCACTTTCGTAAATAGCGGGGTGAGCCTAATTTCTAGTTCACCGCCCTGCTTTTCGGAGTGGCGCAGCGTTATAGTCTCCAGCCGCTCTATATCACCTATAACTTGCCATTCTTCTGAAAGCGAGCGGCTTAAATTTCGGACGACTCGCTGATGCACTTCTTTTTTTAGTTCCAGCTTTCTGTTTTCCTCCATCTTTATCTCTTCCTTACACTTTATATTTTCCCCGTCGCTATTCATTCGCCAAAATCGAGATAAAACATTCACCTCTTCTTTCCGCTCTTACGTTGCCTTTCTGTGAAAGATGCACCTTCGTTCCAAAAGCGACATTCCTATGTCCAAAACAATTTCTGTTCAAACTCCTGAATGATGAGATTCGGGTTCTCTCCCGTCCATTCCGCCAAACGAGCAAGCGCCTCACGGATAAATGCGATAAACTTTTCCAGTTCTTCCTCGTTAAATACAATTTCATCCCCGTTAACGCTCGAAGTCACCACCATAGAAGTAACGAATCGCGTCATCGGCACGTATTCGTCATTAAGAAAATAAAACACGTACGGATATTGTTCAACAAGGCGACTTGCCCAGGCGTTCACCGCTTCATTCTGCATAACATCTTCCAGTTCGCCGGAAAAACCGTAAAATGAAAACACAAGTCCTGCCTTTTTCTGGCGAATCCGTTCTTTGTCTTGCAACACTTCGTCAAAAAAAGTAACCAGTTTTGAAATATCCTCCTGCTCAACCTCTTCGCGCGAAATTTGGATGGGCGTAATATGGGCGAACTCATTATCTTCTGCCAGCTCTTCTTCCTCTTCTGCGCGCTCCGGTTCCCCCCCTATCTCCGCCTGCTTTTCTTCCATCGCAATACGTTCCGACATCATCTTCAACCATTCTTCAAAACGGCGCCAATCCGCTTCGTCCAATTCCCAGCCAATGGCTTCGGCAAACGCTGTAGCCCGTTCACGAGCATCCCATCCAAGCGCCTCGCACGTATCATAAATCATCACAAATCGGCTCTGCATAAACGTTCGCTGTTTTTCCGGGTGAGAAGGAAGCACGAACGTCCGGTAAATCTGTGCCGTCTCCTCATCTGTCCAATCAAAAAATGCGGTCGCATCATAGGTTTCTCTCTCCGCCCCTTCAATGTATTTTCCGATGCGTTTGCCTAAAAATTCATCCGCTTCTGCCATCAGTTCTGGAGAGAGACGCAGTTGCAGCCGACCTTCTCGACGTAACCCCAGCTCAATTTGTCCTAAAATGTCTTCCACTATACGAGCGATTTGTTTATAACTGTGATGCTCAATTTTTTCCCGGGTAATAACATATATTTGCGGCTCATCACGTCGTTCCAACGCTCTGTTTGAACCATGTTCATTTTCCCCCGAATTAGGTAGAGAAGCACTTTCCTCCGCTAGCTCTTCCCAAGGTATCTCGCCCGTCCGTTCCGCATCCACGCACTCACTTTCGTGTTCTTTCTGCTTTCGTCCTGCAAATACTTTGCGCAGGAATTGTCTGACCATGCTTCATCCTCCTGTTGCCTTTTCCTCAACGTATTCGACACGCTTTTCTTTTTTTCCTACACTATTTTACTGGGAAAAAAACGACACGAAAAGCATCAAAAGCACGTAATCCGTGCACGCTAAAAATCTAATTGACAACAATCGTGCCTGTGCTTTATTATAATCCAATCATGATTCAATCGCCGAATCCGAAAGGAGCGGGGGACCCATATAATAGGGGTGAATCACCTCTGGTGTAGGGCATTGCCTTGTGTCCGAACCCGTCAGCTAACCTCGTAGGCAAAGTTAAGGAGAGGAATTATGGTCAGCTTTTTCAGGAGTGTATTGAAGAGGGAAAATAAAGCAAAGTCACTGGAAGAACTACAAACTGATGCTAAAAAATGCTTGTCCGCTTTGATAGGGAAAAAAGTGACTGTAACAGTGGAAACAAACCAAGAGAAGAAAGAAATGAAAGGAATTCTAAAAAAAGTATCAGCCGAAATTATGGGAAATAAACACCAATGCTTGCATTTCTACCTCGATATTAATACGCAAAGCATCGGGACAATGGAAGTGAGTTCAGTATATGAAGATGACAAAAGCATAGTCATTCTCTGCGAACCGGACTATGCGCGACCAGGCCACTACAACAAAATTATTACTGTGACTAAATAATATACGCACCCTGCTTTTACAGCAGGGTGTCAAACTAAATGCTGCTAAAATTGACTAATCAACACGCCTGATAGAAAACAAACCATAACGAGATTGATACCTCGCTATGGTCTGTTTTTTGTCTTCTCATCCTCTCACTATTCTCCTCTGAACTGCGGCTTGCGCTTTTCGCTGAAAGCATTGAGCGCTTCCACGCGATCTTTAGTCGGAATAATCGTTTCATAAGCTTTCGTTTCAATTTTCAAGCCGGTTTTCAAATCAACTTCCGTCCCGTAGTTGATAGCATATTTCGCCTGAATAACGGCGAGCGGCCCATTCTGCATTATTTCTTCCGCCAGTTCCCGGCATTTAGGAATAAGTCCCTCACGCGTTGTCACTCCGTTAAGAATGCCGAGCGATTCAGCTGTTGCCGCATCGATTTTACGCGCTGTCAAAATCAGTTCTTTTGCTTTGCCTTTTCCGATAAGGCGGGGCAGGCGCTGCGTCCCGCCTGCGCCCGGAATAATCGCCCAACTTACTTCTGTCATGCCAAGCTTCGCTGAGTCGACCGCATAACGAAAATCGCAGGCTAGCGCCATTTCAAAGCCGCCGCCGAAACAAAAGCCGTTAATCGCGGCGATGGTCGGCTGGGGAAGCTCTTCTACCATATCGAACACGAAGCGAATTTTATGGATAAACTGGCGTACCTGCGCTTCGCTCATTGTCCGTCTTTCTTTCAGATCCGCACCCGTGCTGAACGAACGCTCTCCAGCCCCAGTGAAAATGACGGCACGGATGTCCCTGTCAAAGCGGATCTGATCAAGAGTTTGCTCAAGTTGCGTGAGCGTTTCATAATCAAAGCAATTCAATTCATCGGGACGATTCAGTGTTACAAATGCAAGGTGTCCCTCTTTTTCCATCAGTACTTTCGATTTTGCCGCTCCTTCATTATTCATGCATTTGCCCTCACTTTTCCTATCGTTTTCCATACACTTTTGCAGTAAAAGTTCGACAAATGTATGCGTTTTCCTTCTATTATTAATGCTAATCATATGAATAGCACAACAAATATATTTTGCAACGAAAGTTCCTTAACGGTTTGTCACAATGTTTTCCCAACGCGCCATCCAAGCAATCCCTTCCCTTACCCACTGTTCGATTTCTTTGATTTTATCCAGGGCAAGACCAAGCGCCTGCCCTATCGAGTAGATAAGAGCAATTTCTTCCGACACAATTTCCTTGTCCAGCGACGCCAACTTAAACATTTTGCGAATCAACATCATTTTCTCCAGTGTAGTAAGATAAGGACTTACCTCTAATGCTAACGCTTTCGGATCTTTCGGGTTTTCCAAATCATCATGGAAGATCTGGCGCTCACGCACAGTAAATGTATCCAGGTTTACTTGCTGAAAAATTCTTTCCTTTTCTTCTTCATCCATGTATCCATCTGCTTGCGCCACACAAATCAATAAACGAATTTCATATAGTTTCGGATGGCTAGCCACATCCGTTATTTCTTTCATCTATTTTAATCCTCCTTTATGAAAACGCTTTACCAACATTATAACACTTTTATTTATCATAATTTGTGATGAAAATCGTAACGTTTCTGTCATATATACGTCCGTTCCAGATAAATATGACTTGTCTACATGAGAAACGGCCCCGCCGCTTGCGAGGAAGGGCCGCTTTTGTTTCACCTATTCCTTTATTGAGTAAAGCGTCTGCGTCAGTTGCGTGATGGAGGATGCGAGTTGCTCCAATTTTGCTTCAATGCGAACAAGCAAATAAAGCGTAATTGTCACCGGAAATCCGACATTGGAAATAAACGCTACCCACTCATTCACCACTTTTTCTCCTACACCACGATAGAGGATACGGTCTGATCAAGCAAACGTGCAGCTTTCTTTCCGACCACATGGCCCGCTTTTGTTACAAACATCTGTTTATCCACAATAAGGTCCATCACCCGGGCCACTTCCACCGAATCTACCGGCAGTTTCGGATTAGGAATTATAATCCGCATGGTGCCGCCACCGCTCATCGTGAACGTCAATTCCAGCGTTTTCATTTTGTCTTCCTCCTTCACCTTTTTAGACATCCAGATTTACGCTTCTATCAATTCGCGCTCTACGATCTGATAGACACCAACAAGTGGCAGAGTTTGAAGCGCTCCTAAAGCATTGGCTACCTCCCAGATGTCTTCCTGGCTAACGGTCAGCGCCAAATTCTTATACGTTTTTTTCGTTACTTTCATGTCTCCTTTGGCATCCATTCCGTCTTCAAACAACAATACCATCTGCATAGCCTTTACGTTTTCTTTTACTGCCATTTTGCTCCCTCCTTCCCTTCGGCCCGTCGGCCTTTCTACTTTATAATTCCGCGCATCTTTACCAGACGGGGACAATCTAAAAGAAAAAAAGAGGGCTTATGCCCCCTCTTTATTAACGATTGATCCGCTGTATAGCTTTGCTTTCTCCGTGAATCGGAATGGCGCGCGTTACCGCGCGTGAAGCCCGCAACATTTCCCTTGCTTCCAAACGCGCAATAATAAACGGTGCAAGCCGCTCGGCTACAAGATACAACGCCCAGCCAAGTACAAGCCCACCCAGCACGTCGAATACCCAATGAATGCGCAAATACAGCGTCGTAAAAATAATAAGCACGCTATAAATGCTCCACAGAGTCGCAAACCGTCTGTTCTCACGCAAAGCCAAAAGCAAGCAAGAGAATGCGACCGACGTATGCAGACTCGGAAAACAGTTTTTCACGGAATAAGGAACGTGACCCCAGTTATGTCCCATGATCGACCACACCTCATGCACGTTAAAAAATAAATAAAACGGCAAGGCGATCATTCCGTGCACGAACCAGTTTACGAACAAAAGACGAACAAGGGTTTGGCGATTCACCGTTATGTACGCATACACCGCGTATACAAGATATACGGCGATAAACCCAATAACGTACACGTCATACAATGGATCATGTACCGTTGGTTCCCGAAACCAAAAAAATGATCCGTCATTGTAGGGAATAGAGGCCATGAATGCATTTGCGTCAAAATAAAACGGCTGTTTCTGCGCCCAGGCATGCAACGGTTCATTGGCCTGGAAAATTAATGTAGAAATAATGCCCATTCCAACAATGAGCAGCAGAATAAGTGTGTTCGTAAGCCATTGATGGCGGTTTGCACATCGTATCCGCTCCATGTCACGCTCCGTTACCGTAAGGGGAAGAAAAAGCAAAATAATAAATAAGCTGTTAAAGCCAATTTCATACGAAACGAGGAGCGCGATAAATAAAACAAACCAAAAGCGTTGCATCATCATTTTATGTCACCTTTTCTACCTTAACTAAGCATTCTCTCTATAACTATCTACCGCGCAACTCTAAAAATAAATTATTCAAATAAACGCGTCAATTCGGTGATTTTTTCTTGATCTTTTAATTGCGCGCGCCTAGCTGTGGAAAGCGTCATCTGTCCGAGCGCTCGATAACCGGGCACAAAATGAGAAGCGCACCCTTGAATCGCCGTGATATGCGTCGCGACCGTTGCCACATCTCCGCGCGCCACCGGCCCTGTCAGTGCCCTAACTGTCCCTTTTTCAGCCACATTTTGCACCGTCGTTTTGATAAGAGGAACAAGAGCTGGCAATGCCTGTTCCTCCTCAATTCCGACCAGCTTCATTAATTCCAATGCATAATCAATAACACCGACCAGACCATTGGAAGCGATGCTGGCAGCTGCATGATACAGCGGCTTCTGTCGGGCATCAATCACAAAATACCGGCGACCCAATTCATCCAGCCAGGCGCTCAGCATTTCCACTGCGGCCGCCTCACCCTCTATGCTAAACATTGCCTCCTCCATCGCTCGTGCACCCGATTCTCCATCAGCAAACGTTTGCAGAGGATGCAATGAAGCAACTAGCGCGCCTTTGGCCGTAAGCGGCGCCAATAATTCAGAAGTACCGGCTCCACTCATATGAAAAATCAACTTTCCTGCAATATGTATTCCGCTATCGACGATCTCTTCCGTTACACGTTCAATAGCTCCGTCATTCGTTGTAATGGCGATCCAATCGCTGCGTTCCAATAGGTCACGCACTGTTTGGAATGCCTGGCATGTCTCGCTAACAAATGCGGAAGCTTTTTGCGCATGCGCGTATGTGCGGCTATAATAGCCGGCGACCCTCCTGCCGCGCCGCGCCAAATAAATGCCGAAAGCGGTGCCTAGCCTCCCGGCTCCGATAAAGCCGATGGTTTCCATTTTTTCTCTTCTCCTCCTATTGTGCCTGCTTTTCAATATAGCATGCAGCAATCCCTGCAAAAAAACAAGACAATCTCCATGTTATTTTTGATAAAAAAAACTATTATCTAAGCAGAAGCATATTTTACTTTGTAAAGTTTATGTAAATTTTATAAGATCCACGTTGTCTTTCGGTAAATTTTTAATTAAGATTTCAATGTCCAACGTGATTTGCTAAAATGAACTTTGTATGAAAAAATTTTTGGAGGTATTGTTGCATGATTTTCTCGGCAAAACGAGATGTTTTCCTGGAGATGCTTTCCACAATCGCAGACAATGTCAGAGACTCCGCGAAATACTTCGTTGATTTTAAAATTAAAAACGAAGAAGATTTAAAAGAATTCGCCACTAAGATGAAAGAATATGAAACAAAAGGCGACAAGTACATTCATGAAATTATTGTAGCACTCAACAAGACGTTTATTACCCCGCTGGAAAGAGAAGATATCCTCGAATTAGCGAACGCGATGGACGACATTCTGGATGGCATGGAACAATGTGCTTCACGTTTTGAGATGTATAACATCACACAAGCCGATGACTACATGATCGAATTTACCAAAAAAATTCTCGAAAGTACGGAGGAAGTAGCTAAATCCACCAAATTACTGAACAAAAAGAAACTGATGGATATCCGTCCGCACGCGATTAAAATCAACGATTTGGAATCTCAGTGCGACGAATTGCTCCGTGTCTGTATTAAAGAACTGTTTATCAAAGAAAAAGACCCGATTAAAATTATGCAATATAAAGAGCTGTATGAAATCTTTGAAAGCATTTCAGACAGCTGTGAAGACGTAGCCGATACCCTCGAAACGATCATCATGCGAAACGCGTAAGGAGAGGCTCTTTTTTATGGATACAACACTGGTACTTATCATTGCGATCGTTTGTCTCGCGTTGGCGTTCGACTTTATTAACGGATTTCATGACACGGCCAATGCAATCGCGACTTCGGTATCGACACGTGCGCTCTCCCCACGCGTGGCAATTATTCTTGCGGCTACGATGAACTTCGTTGGCGCGCTTACATTCACCGGGGTCGCCAAAACGGTAACAAAAGGAATTGTAGACCCTTTTACGCTGGAAAACGGTTCTGCCGTTGTACTGGCAGCTTTGATGGCGGCGATTGCCTGGAACCTGATTACATGGTGGTATGGAATTCCGAGCAGCTCTTCGCACGCCCTCATTGGTTCTATTGCAGGCGCAGCCATTGCGGCTGCCGGTTTTGATGCCCTGAACTATAGCGGTTTTATCAAAATTATTGAATCCCTTGTCATTTCGCCATTTATCGCGTTAGCAGTCGGTTTTATCATCATGTCTCTGTTTGCGATCATATTTAAAAATTTCAATCTTGGCAAAACGAACCGGGGATTCCGAACCTTTCAAATCTTTACCGCTGCCCTACAATCATACTCGCACGGCACAAATGATGCACAGAAAGCGATGGGGATTATTACGCTAGCGTTAATTGCCGGGGGATTTCAGAGTACGACCGATATCCCGGAGTGGGTGCGGTTTAGCGCTGCACTCGCTATGGGGCTGGGCACATCAATTGGCGGCTGGAAAATTATCAAAACAGTCGGCGGAAAAATTATGAAATTGCAACCGGTCAATGGGGCTGCGGCAGATTTATCTTCGGCACTTATTATCTTTGGATTCACTGCGCTCCATTTACCCGTTAGCACGACCCATGTAATTTCTTCGGCTATTATGGGCGTAGGTGCCGCCAAAAGGGTCAAAGGTGTAAAGTGGGGGGTAGCTCGACGGATCGTTATCACGTGGATTATTACTTTGCCAATTTCCGCGCTGCTTGCCGGCATTTTCTATAAAATTGTGGCGCTATTTCTATAACAATCACCCAGCGGAAAAAACCGCTGGGATTTTACTTTTTACAACTGTATATTTGCACTTTCACATTCCCCAACCCTTCAACAGCATGCACAACCATAATGCCCAGTTTCGTGTCGTTCGCTTTATCTTGCAATTGCTTAACAACAAGAAATAAATCTTGGTACAAGTATGAGAAGTCAACATGTCTATGCGGATATTTCTGCTTTAGCTTCTGGTCTACATCCTTCAACTTCTTTCCTGTCACTAACAAATTCTGTGCCAATTGAGCGCTGACCTGAGGGGTTAACTTATACCTTGCCTGATACTCCAGAATATCTTTATATATAGTGCTTATCTGTTCAATCACTTCTTCGCCGTGCAACGCCTGGAATTCCGTTAAATAACTTGCTGCCACATGCTGTTGATATTTCATAAATCCAAGATAAAAAACGGTAAGAATGAACATATACAAAATCAAATATTTTCCGATTTTCTTTTTCAACTCAATCCCCCTCCGCTCTTTTCCCTTCTTGTACATGTTATTCTTGTCCATTGCGGTTTTATGTCACAAAAAAAACCGAAGCATGTCCGCTTCGGTTTTTATAGAAAAAGCTCTTTCTCCCACTGCTTCATTTGTTGCTCCAGCGTAGAACGATGCACTTTATGATGCTGGATTTTTTCTCTGTGCTTTTCTACTTCCTGCTCCAATTGATAACGCCAGCGCCGAATTTCCTGAATCTTGCCGTCGCAATCATGAATTTGTTTAATACGATCCATGTAATAAACCGGAAGCCGAATA
The DNA here is from genome assembly GCF_900099925.1 of Aneurinibacillus thermoaerophilus. Classification (GTDB taxonomy): domain Bacteria; phylum Bacillota; class Bacilli; order Aneurinibacillales; family Aneurinibacillaceae; genus Aneurinibacillus; species Aneurinibacillus thermoaerophilus. Next base: position 141,025 of record NZ_FNDE01000004.1, read on the forward strand.
ATATCCTTCTTCATGGCGACCATCTCTTCAACCAGTTTCGCCGCAAGCCGTTTCGTTTCCCGTTCCATCTGCGCGTCGCTAATGCTCGTATCAATTCGGTGCCATAGGCTGCGCAGCAAGCCTTCCTCCTCTTGGGCATCATCCTTTTCTTCTTCTCTCCGTTCCGCAAGCTCTACCATCCGGTTCCAAACAACTTTTGCTTTCCCGCCGAAAATCCCTTCAAATTTTTGAATATCATGCGGTATACGATTCATTAGCGCCGCCTTAATATTTTCTCTTTCTTCAGCGATCTGATCCAGCTGACGCTGCAGCACTTTCATATTACTTGTCTTCTGTTCCAGCAAACGTTCTTCCAACTCAATCGCATACGTATGCTCGCTCATTTTTTTCTGAAGGTGGTCATAAATTCCTTTCTTTTCCTGCCAGTAACGCAAGAAGCTCTGAATCCTAGCCTCTGTTTCTTCCGAAGTCAATTGCTCGTTCCAAAGAAACACGACATAGAGCGCAAACGGCAGCAACTTCTCACGCAAACGCTGGGCAGAAAACGCAGGCAACGTTTTGCCCGTCGGTTCAAGCAGGCGCTGGACATATATGGCGATACTCTGCGCGTCCGGGCACAGCGTCTCCTGGATTCCTTCCCCTTCGCGCCGAATCGTTTCGATCTTTTCGCCTTCGTACACAAGCAAATCAAGCAATGTCTCTCCTTGGAACTCCTTGTCCGATTTCGAAAGTTCCTCAATCGCTTGCTGCACAATAAAATTTGTATTTTGCACAAAATCCTCTTTCGTTATGTATGATAATTTTTCATTATGCACGGCCTGATTTAAACGAATTAACAGCTTTAGGAGCAATTCGTTGCGCGACCATCCGCTGGCTCTGGCCGCTTCTCTTTCTATCGTTAAGCTTAATTTGCCAGACAAAAGTTCTAATACATTGCTTTTGTCCATCAAAGCGAATAACAGGCGCGCGACCGTATCGGACAGCGAAACGAGCGCTTTGGCAAAAGCTTGTTTCTCCATGTCTCTTTCCCCTTTCCCGCTGATTTTCGCCATTGTAATACGAAATAAATGTACCATAAGAAAATAGAAATTCTTATTTTTCCTCTTTTTTGACAAATTCGACAAAAATAGAATCATTTCCTTTGGAATTTAATACCAAATTATGACAAGATTCACATGCAATCTGTGGCATAATATATGTGTAATCTCCTATTGGCACTGTCATAGCGGGTGTAGGTCATGCTAGCCGTAAACCGTAGCCAATCGGAATCTTGTTGCTATAACCACTCCTCTATTTTGCCCCTGTCTTGCCACAGGGGCGCTTTTTTTAGCTATCGTATCTAGCACCGCTTTTTTCTATCGTTCCAGATAAAATAATGTATAATGAAAAAAGCATGAGCATCTGGAGGGATTAATAAACGATGATATCACAAACTCCTTACGAAGCCATCGGGGGCGAAGAAACGATTCGCAAACTGGTAAATGCTTTTTACCTGCGGGTAGCCAAAGACCCTTTGTTGCGTCCGATCTTTCCTGAAGACTTGACGCTAACTACACAGAAACAATTCATGTTTCTTACACAATTTTTAGGCGGAGAACCGCTCTATAGCAACGTATATGGCCATCCGATGATGCGGGCACGCCATATGCGGTTCCAGATTACCCCGAAGCGTGCGGAACGCTGGCTTGCATTGATGAAAGGGGCAATGGATGAAATCGGAATGGAAGGTCCCGCCCGGGAATATATGTACCAGCGTTTGATTCAAGTGGCGCATCATATGGTGAATTCACCGGATGACGAGACGACAAACCACCTTGCTTCCCTATAATGAATATTTTTACGAAACCAGGGCAGGCTATGGGACAAACCGCAGTAACACCAAACGTCTATGGAAAAGGGGGTAAACCGTACATGAATTTTGCAGCGTTTCTTGTTGGATTAGCTGCAGTCATCACGCTCGGTTATTATCTTATCCCGGCGTTTAGTCCAAAACTTGCCGAACGCCTAAAAATCGCTGAAGCAGAAAAGGCCCCTTCCGATTCTGAAACAGAACGGTAAGGAGCCTTTCTGCTTTTCGCAAACTATACAAGCATGGCGGTGATTTTGCGTACGTAATTCTGCGTTTCTTTAAACGGCGGAATGCCACCATACTTCTTCACATTACCGGGACCAGCATTATAAGCGGCAAGCGCCAATTCAATATTACCGTTGTAGCGATCCAGCAGCGATTTTAAATAACGAGCGCCGCCGTTCACGTTTTCTTCAATATCAAACGGATTTTTTACGCCAAGCGCCGCAGCCGTCCGGGGCATAAGCTGCATAAGTCCCATCGCACCTGCCCCGGAACGCGCATTCGGATTGAACCCACTTTCTTGATGGATGACAGCCCTAAGCAATTTCGCAGGCACTCCATGCCGCTCAGCGGCCGCAACAATCACCCTTTCAATTTCCGCACGTCCTGCCGATCCCCCGTATGGATTTATCGGCACGGCCCGTGCTGTCAGCGCTGCTGGCAAAGGCGTAAATTCTTCACGCTGTCCGGCAATTTCTCCGGCCACGGATTGTCCAATGTTCGTCGTCGCCCGTGAAGACGTTGCCATCATCGCCGCTATCAAATCCGGTGCCATACTTTCTCGATCCGGATTCATCGCAAGCAGAGCCGCTTCGTCCTTTACGGCAGCTGCCAGCATATCCGCAAACGTGCCGGATTGTCCGGATAGCATTTCTTCTCCTAGCTTTTGTTTGATTTTTGGTTTTTTCTCAGCCATCGACAAGATGACTCCATCCATAAACCACTGCGATGAAGCAATTTCCATCCTACATCCCCTTCCGTATCACTCCATACTTATTCTATTTTACCCGGTTTTTCCATCATAAATAAAGAAGGAATTTTAGAAAAAACGCTATTTTACACTTCATTGTTCCCTATGTATACTGAATAAAGGTAAAGGAGGAATAACATTTGATAATCAATGAAATTAAAGGGTTGCATCTCGGAAATTTTTATTTAACTCATTCTAAGCCCAACGATACAGCCTTGATTTACCACGATAAAAAAATTACCTATGAAAAGCTGGACAAAAATATCCGGCAATACGCTGCTTATTTGCGGCAAAACGGCATAAAAAAGGGCGACGTGGTAGCGCTTAGCTGCTACAATACTCCAGAGTTTATCTACAGCTATTTTGCGATTGCCCACATTGGGGCGATTGTTGTACCACTTAATCTTACGCTTACAATGGAAGAAATTGCATATATTATCGGAAATGCCAATACGAAAGCGATATTTGTCCATGAAAACATTTTAGCCAAGCTGAAAGTAGCTCCCGAGCAACTAAAAACAGCGCTTGGTCTGCATAGCGTATTTGTCATCAATGCCGAGACATCTGCATCCATCGCCGCGCTTACGCCAGACGAAGCAACGGAAGTCAACCCGAAAGCAATATCTACCCTTCTATACACGTCGGGTACAACCGGAAAACCGAAAGGTGCAATGCTGAGCCATGAAAACTTGCTGGCAAATACCGCGTCATGCAATCGCCTACTGGAGTTGAACGCAAATGATGTCTTTATGTGTGTGCTTCCGATGTTCCACACGTTCGGATTCACTACTTCCGTCCTACTTCCGCTGTACGCGGGTTCAACCATTGTCATCCATGAGGCGTTCCAACCTAAAGAAATTATACAATCTTTACTACAAAACCGTGTAACCGTATTCTGCGGCGTACCGGCAATGTACGTTGTGTTGGCACAGGCAATGCGATCAGGTAAAGTGGAATTTCCGGACTTGCGCTTCGCCATCTCCGGTGGTTCGCCGCTGCCGGTAGAAGTGCTTACCCTATTTAATCACCAGTATAAAATCCCGCTTGTAGAAGGATATGGGCTCACGGAGGCATCGCCAGTAGTAAGCTTAAACCCGTTGCACGGTGAGAAAAAACCAGGCTCCATCGGCAAACCACTTCCGGGCGTGGAAGTACGCATTGTGGATGAAAAGGGAAATAAGCTTGGCGCTGGAGAAAGCGGAGAAATTATCGTACGCGGCCCAAATGTCATGCAAGGGTATTATCATATGCCGAAAGCGACCAGTGAAACGATTGTAGACGGCTGGCTACATACCGGCGACATCGGCTATATCGACCAAGAGGGTTATATTTTTATCGTCGATCGCAAGAAAGATATCATTATTACGCGCGGACTGAACGTATATCCACGTGAAATTGAAGAAGTATTGTACAAGCATCCCGCTGTACTGGAAGCTGCTGTTATTGGCGTTTCGGATTCGGTAAAAGGCGAGGTTGTTAAAGCATTCGTTGTACCGAAAGAAGGAGAAACACTGGACCGCAGAACGGTGCTTGATTTCCTGAAACCTCACCTAGCGGCTTACAAAATGCCGCGCTTTGTAGAAATCGTAGATTCGTTACCAAAAAACGCGACTGGAAAAATTCTCAAAAAGGAATTGCGCAATCGGCCGCACTAGCCAATCGTATGAATAATAAACAATAGTAAAATTCCAATCATAAGTATGGAAAACGGATTGTTTTTTCTCAGCGAAGAAGCCAGGCTATAAATGCTTATACACAGAAAAAAAAGAACGATAAGCACAAATAGCCACACACCTGCAAGCATATGCCGGTTCCAATTCTCTACCAGCCTTAGCATGATCGCACCGTGGAGTGCAGCGACCGCTACCGCCAACTGTGAAAGAAAAGACAAACCATGAGCGCCCGCGCGGCCAGATCGGCGATATGCTGTGCGGCCGCCGCGGCTTAACACAGCGAATAGTGTATATGGAAGCAAAGCAGCAATGACCGCAAGATAACCAATTCCCTGTCCAATCTGATACAACATGCTGCCATCAGCCGGTTCACCGCCGGCTTTCTCCACAGGCGGCCCCTGCTCTTGTGTAGGCTTTTCTTCCTGAATAGGCAATACGACCGTCTTTCCTTGTTTGGGATTCGCCTCCGTTTTTTGTTTACTGGAAGGAGAGGACTGATGGAGTGCTTCACCCTGCTGTCCGGGTGTTTCAATGATTCCCCCCTCTTCTCCTTCCACCGCCTTGTTTCCCTCATTTGCCGCTTGCGTTTCGCCATGATCCGATTCCATTGATTGCACAGGAGCCGTATCTTGATAATCCGTTATGGGAGTCATCACAAACAAAAAAAGCAAAATGCTAAGCATAACAATACCAAGCAGCAAGATACACCAGATAATGTTGCGTACCCACACTCCTGCTTCAGCTCCTTTAAACCGCTCGTACATTCATTAGTTGTATATATGCGCACCCGCTTAGAATATATAACATCAGATAAAAAAGGAATCGGTATCTATCTATACGGTTAAGTGAACTGAATGAATGGTTCCCTAATCTTTAAACCATAATCTCTTCTAGCAAAGTCTCTAAATCAAGATTTAGTTGCACTGTGTATATGGTTGAGCCAGGAAGTGGCCAGTACATCTCTATATACTTTCGCTACTTAACATAGTAAATTGTTGACTATACCAAAAACTTTAAGGACCAAAAAGAATAGTTCCCCAAATAAAATAAAAAGGAGGAAAAAACACAATACAATTAAAGGAATTTTAACCAAAAAAAAGAAGTAGTGTTTAATACACTACTTCTGTAATGATTCTAATTACCTTTTACGTACAATTAAATCGCTTTCGGTCGTGATACGAGGAGCTGATTGATTTTTTGTGCAAGCGCAAAGTCTTTGCCTGTTAGCCCGTTTTCGTCGTGCGTGGTGAGACGTAATTTGACCTTGTTATAGCGGATGTCAATGTCAGGATGATGATTTGCGTCTTCAGCAAACTCACCTACACGATTGACAAACGCAAGCGCCTCACGGAAATTCGCGAACGTAATGTTTCGTTCAATATACGCGCCGCCTTCCAGGTTCCAACCAAAGATTTTGGAAAGATTCAATTCGATTTGCTCTTGCGATAATTTAGCCATCTTCATCACCCTTTCTTCTTCCCAATTTTTCGCCCACTACTACTCTATGCATAACCTATATTGTTTTTTCCCTGGGTAGGGAAACAATAAACAAAGAACCTTTACCAAGTTGGCTACGCACCTCAATTTTTCCTTGGTGGCCGCGCACCAAGCTTTTCGTAATCGCAAGCCCTAAACCAAAGCCTTCGTATTTTTTGTTGTAGGAAGAGTCTGCTTGTTTGAAAGGCTGATAAATCTGGGTAATCTGATCTTCGGAAATTCCTATACCATTATCTTCTACTTCTAGGCGGCAATATCCTTTTAACGTATAAGTGCGGATGGTAATATGTCCACCGGATGGCGTGTATTTAATGGCGTTATGAAGCAAATTAGCAATAATTTGTTTGACTTTTCCTCTGTCCGCATAAAGCCAAAGCGGAGTGTCTTTATGAACCACTTCTACTTTGTGCCCTTTTTTTACTATGCTTGTCGCAAATTCTTCAACCGTCTCATTCACAATCTCTTCCAGTTGAACACGAGATATTTTCATCTCCAACTTTCCAGATTCAATGCGTGAAAAATCGATTAAGTCGTTAATAAGGAGCAGCAAATCTTCTGATTTACGGTGAACGGTCTGAATACACTTTAAATTGGTCGCGTCCCCTTCTTCTTTGGAAAGACGCTCGGCCAAAAGCTCTGAGTATCCGATAATAACCGTAAGTGGCGTGCGTAGTTCGTGGGATACATTCGCTAAAAATTCCGTTTTTAGACGATCTAGCTCAGCTAATTGCCGGTTATTTTCCTCCAGCATTTTATTTTGCCGCGACATTTTAACGATAAAAGCGCCAAGCAAGCCAATGAGCCAAAGAATAATCAGCACGCTGACTCTCAACTCTGTACTACAAATCCGTTCCGGCGCGGCGATAAGCATATAAATCAGCCATCCTACCAAAGGAAAAATGATCAAAAAAAACAGCATGCCAAAACCTAACGAAATTTTCTTTTTCACCGCTTTTTTCTACTCCTCCTCACAAGACAAAGAAACGGATGGCGACTCTTCGTTTTTTCCCTTGGTCATATACATCTCGATCTTCTCAAGAAAACTGCGGATCCGGACAGGCTTCGTAATATAGCCTACGCATCCCGCTTCCAAAGCGGATTTAATGTCCGATTTCATCGCGAGGGCAGAAAGCGCGACAATAGGGATAGACGCAAGCTGGGGGATGGATTTAATCGCCCGCGTTACAGCTAGTCCATCCATTCCCGGCATATGAATATCCATTAAAATTAAGTCAGGATGGAATTCTTCTAGCATTTCCAACGCCTTTAAGCCATTCTCAGCTACATGCACTGTATATTCTGGCTTTAATTGCAAAATTTCCACAAACAATTCTCGATTAGAAGGATTATCCTCTACAAGCAATATATGTTGTGCCATCTTGCACTTCCCCTTTACTTTTCAAGAATCATTACCTAGCTGAAAGAATGTCTTCTGGAGAAGAAAGAATCGCATCAGCCACTCTCATAATCTGCCCACGTTCCACCAACCGGGGCGGATGCTTGATGTAAGTAAATATTTTTTTATCTGTATGCTCACGTATCGCCTCAAGCAATTCGACATATGCAGGATGAAACGATACAGCTACAACAAGCGCATTTTTTCCAGGATAGCGTTGAACAACTTCAACAGCTCTCTGTTTTGATTCTACCATAAAAGGCAAAAAAGAAAGTGAGGATTCTTGGATTCTTTTGTAAAAACAAGGAAAAAAGGGCAAAAAATCTTCTGGATACAAAATGAGCAGTGGTTCCGCTTCAGCTGTCGCTTCCCTTTTCCCGCAATCAGCTTTTTGTGCTGACCGATAAGGAAGATGGAAGGAGAAAACGCTTCCTTTCCCTGGTTCGCTTTCCACATCTATCGTTCCGCCATGCAACTCTACAAGCTGCCGCGAAAGCGTCAATCCTAGACCCGTGCCTTCATATTTGCGTTCCAAGCGGCCATCGTTTTGGTAAAACTGTTCAAAAATTTTATCGATTTTACCTTCCTCAATACCAATCCCCTGATCAATCACATGAACCGTTACGGTTTGGGAGGTTCGTTCTATTTTTACCCGCACCGTGCTATGGTCCGGGCTAAACTTAATCGCATTGCTGAGAAGATTAAGCAGTACTTGGCGAATCCTTAGTTCGTCCGCCTCGATATTCAAAGAAGGGCACGACGTTTCCACCTGAAGCAAAATCCCTCTCTTTTTTACTTTCGGCTGAAGCATCGTTAACGTATTCTTAACAAGTTCAACGATATCAAACGAAGACAAATCCAATTCGTATTTTCCGGCTTCAATTTTTGATAAGTCAAGAATATCATTAATCATCGTCAAAAGGTGTTCGCCCGCTTTTATAATGTTTTGCGTAAAACTTTTTTGCGACGGTAGCAACTTTCCTTCCGTCTCCTCATGTAACAATTCGGCAAAACCAATAATGCCCGTCAAAGGTGTCCGCAGCTCATGGGACATATTTGCCAAAAACTCCGATTTCAAACGGGTGGATTCCTGAGCACGACGCGATTCTTCCTGTAGTCTAAGGTTCGTCGCTCGCAATTCCTCCACGAGATTGGCAATGCTGATGCTCATCCTGTTAAACGCTTTGCCCAACTCTCCCCACTCATCCTTAGTCTCGGCCGGTACTCTAGCCGAGAAATTTCCGTTCGTCATTTTACGCACACCGCTTAGTAATGCTAGAATGGGGTTGGTCATGCTGCGTGACATATAGAAAGAGAATAATAGCGCCAGCAACAGGGTAACGCTGGCAATTGCATACCCAATCTTTACTGACAACCAAGCATCATCCAGCATTTTTTGATTATCATGATTAATTTCCAGCACTTTCTGCTGTGACAGCTTCTCTACTTCATTCATAAGCTTAATAGCGATAGGATGAGCTTGTGAATTCAATGTTTCCATAGCATCTTTCGCATTATTCCGCTGATAAACCGGTATCACCCTATCACGCAAAATATTCTCCCAGTTTTCGCTATGAATAATAAACTGTTCCATCGCCTCTCGTTCATGAGGAAGCGCCATCTGTTTCAACTGATTTTCAATCTTCCGCGCCTGTTCGCTTGCCTCTTCGAACTTTTCGTGGAATTCTTCATTCCCGGTAGTAATATATAGCATGACATAATTAATTCTTTGCATAATCGTGCTTTTAACCTGAAGCTGTGTCGTTAAATTAGGAACAGATTGATTGATGATTTTATCGTTGTCACGCACAACGTGTAACAATTGGTTATTTAACAAGAGCATGCTGCATCCGGCGAACAACACAATGACCAGAAATACGCTAAAAAACTTCAGATGAATCGAAAGATTATTCCATTTTTGAAACAGTCCCATCGCCTACCCCACGCTTTCTACCGGCACCGCAAAGAATGGTATTGTACAGGCAAATTCCACACGCCCGTTTTATATTCATATAGCTTTTGCCTTACTTTCTTTCGAACTGCTTCCGGCACCATCGCTCCGAATGCGGCCAAATCTTGCGAACCGTCCGCAAAATCAAGCGTAAGACAATTGCCAAGTAATTGTCCCGATTTATGCTGGCGCGCTATTTTCAGATAAACGGACGTTACATTCTGCACCGTGCTGGTCAATACGGTTTCTTTGGATACAAACGACTGATCAGAAATGTATCCAATTGCAAACCGTTTGGCACGATGCGCCTCCATTATGACATCAATGTTAAACCCATCTCCCATTGGCACGAGAATATCGGCGCCCTTATCTATCATGCGCCGAGCAATCTGTATCGCTTTGGCACCGTCGCTCCAGCTTCCTACTTCTTCCATCATAACACTATTTTCTCTGTTTTGTTGTTTAACCGCAGCGATAAAAGGTTCGATTTCTTTCATGGAACTGTAAGCGGGAATCAAGCCAATTTTTTTTGTTTTTGTCATTAATCCCGCTACCATCCCTGAGAAATACCCCATCGATTCTGGAGTAAAGTTAACAGCCAAGACGTTCAGCGCAAGCGCTTTACCATTAAAAAAAACAAAGCGGGTATTCGGATAAGCAGGCGCAAGCCGATTAAAAACGGCCTCGAAACTCCGGCCGTTTCCAAATATCAGTTCATATCCCTGCTTAGCAAGACTTTCCGCCTGTGCTATCTGTTTTTCTTCTGTATTGACATATTGAACACAAAGAATTTGTGCGCGCATTTTGCGCTCGATTTCTTTTAACCCCATATAAGCCTGGTTATCCCATCCTTGGTCATATATTTTTCCTTCCACTAATAGCGCCACTTTAAACGGCTTTTCAACGGACGGATTGACCGGGTTTTCGGCTTGGGGTAACAATGAACAGCCAACGAACAGCACCAAAATCGGCAAACAAAGCAACTTTCTTAACATAAAGCCCACCCTTTTTCATGGCTATATTCCTATTGTAAGCGTCCCACCTTAACGGACTGTAGTGCAAAAATTGCAGAAAAAAAATCCAGAGTTATACGATTCTGGATTTTTAATGGGTCTGAATATTATACTGTTTAATCTTGTAATACAATGTGCGAAGAGAAATATCCAGCTTCTCAGCCGCAAGACGCCGGTTGCCCTCCACTTCGTGAAGCACTTTTTCAATATGTCTGCGCTCAACTTCTTCAAGCGTCGGCAAATGCTCCGGTACGCTCATAATAAAATCAATTGCGTTCTGTACCGTTTCGCGCAAATGTGGGAGCTTAAAGGGCTTGCATATATAATCCAAGGCGCCGAGTTTCATAGCTTGTACGGCGGTTTCAATCGTAGCGTAGGCGGTAACCATAATAACCTGACAATCTTCATCCATTTCCTTCATCTTGCTCAATACTTCTATACCGTTCATTTCCGGCAACTGAATATCCAGCAATACGAGTTCGGGGTGACGCTGAGCGTATAGCTCCAGCGCCTCTTGCCCCGAATGCGTTGTTATAATTTCCACTTGTTCCGACTGAATGGCCGTCGCCATTAAAAAACAAATATCCACATCATCATCTACAATAAGTACAAGCGGTTTTCCTTTCAATCCTTATCCCGTCCTCCCTTTCATTATATATCATAATCATCATCATCGCCCGAAATATAGAGAATCACGGGGGGTTAGGAAATATTACATAGTCTTTTTTTTGGTTAAAATATCGCGCGCGATGTGCACGCCACAGGCACCGGCTTGAGCCAAGCCGCGCGTAATACCCGCGCCATCCCCGCCTGCGTACAACCCTTTAATCTCTGTCTCGAAGTTTTCATTCAAATACGGCCGTGCGGAATAAAATTTCGCTTCCACGCCGTAGAAAAGCGTATGGTCGCTCGCAATCCCGGGCGTAACATGATCAAGCGCTTCTACCATTTCAATCAGGCTCTTCATCGTATTGTACGGCAGCACTAACCCCAAGTCGCCCGGTACCGCTTCTTTAAGCGTCGGTTCGATAAATCCTTCCTTTAAGCGCTTCTCGGTTGTACGACGGCCACGCTTAATATCTCCGTACCGCTGCACAATAACTGAGCCATTGGACAAATCGTTCGCACGACGGCAAATTTCCTTGGCATATTCATTCGGCTTGTCAAACGGCTCTGTAAATACATGGGACACAAGCAGTGCAAAGTTCGTATTCGGCGATCCAAGCTTTTCATCTTTGTAAGCGTGACCATTTGCTGCCATAACGCCGCTGTGATTTTCCACTACTACATATCCACTCGGGTTAGAACAAAAGCTGCGAATAACCTGATCTGTAGAAGATCTGTACAGAAATTTTCCTTCATACAAATGATGGTTGATTTCTTCCATGACAACATTCGTTGTTTCTACGCGTACCCCAATGTCGACCTGGTTATTTAAGAGACGCAACCCTTGGCGTTTCAACATATTGCCAAACCATTCCGAACCGTCCCGTCCCGGAACAATAACCACTTTATCAGCCAAGTATGTTTCGCCATTACGGCATTCTACACCGCGAATTTCCATTCCAACGGCCGTTTTTTCTACAATAATATCGGCTACTTCCGTCTTAAACTTCATCTGAACTTTCTTTTCCAGTTCGCGGTAGATACTTTCCAGAATTTCAAGATTCTGCTCAGTTCCTAGATGACGCACATTGGCACGAAGCAATTTCAATCCTACACCCGCTGCTTTGCGCTCAATTTCGCGCACGGCCGGCGTTGTCGGATCCGTAATGTTGCGCGTTGCGCCATGCTCTAGATTAATCTCGTCCACATAGCGGATAAGCTCAAGCACTTGAGAAGGCGGCAAATAATCTGTCATCCAGCCTCCGAACTCAGTCGTAATATTAAATTTACCGTCAGAATATGCACCGGCGCCACCAAACCCATTTGTAATGGAACAGGCCGGCAAACAGCCGCTAAATTCTTTTTTTCCAGCTGGTGGCGGACATTTTTTAATTTTTTTCTCCAGAATCGGACAGCGCCGTTTAAAAATATCATGCCCTTTATCTATTAATAAAACATCCAGATGAGGATTCTTTCTCGTTAGTTCGTACGCGGTAAAAATACCAGCAGGCCCCGCTCCTACAATTACTACATCATATTTCATGATCGAAAGCCTCCTTGAGGTATGTACATTGTTTAATTGAGACCTCCATGATTATAACTCCTGGCCTGCAAAGAATCAACAAAAAACGAATGTTTTTTTTAAAACATATATTTTCGTTCGTTATTTAGCATACGAATATTCGGAATTTACCGTTCCCGCAACAAATAAATCGACCCAACCTTCCATAAGCTCTTCTTCTGTAATCGTGGCAGAGTTCTGCTTCCCTTCCCCGTATAAAATTAAAGCGTATACACGGGCAAACAAAATACTGTATAACCCCGAAGCAACCGCGTGACTGTTAACATCCCGACGAATTTGTCCAGCGAGTTTATAATATTCGAAAAAGGAAGTTAGCGCTTCGATAATATTTTTTGTAAATAAAAACGTATAGTTCCTGCATTCTTTCATTTTTTCCGCTTCGCTCAGCAACAGTTTAATCAACGGCAATTCTTTTTTAAATACCGTAATAAATGTCCTGATAATCAAACGAATATCGCGCTCAAAGTCATCACTTATCCCCTGAACGATATACTCACTAATTTCGGTAAACAAACTGTGGCGTCGAAACATTTCATTAAACAATTTTTCTTTGCTTTCAAAGTGACGGTATACTGTTAAATCATTTACGCCAGCCAAACGGGCAATTTCGCGAATCGTTGAAGCTTGGAACCCTTTTTGTGAAAAGACTTCCACTGCGGACTGCAAGATTTTCTCTCTTGTTCTTTTTACACGTGGGGAGTATTTCTTTTCCATACTATATTCTCCTTTTTTCCTATTTGTTCCAAATAGGGTGTTGCAAAACTCCACTGATTGCACTTCATGAAAAGCCCGGTATTTTCAAGGTTCTCGCAATTACATTTAGCCTTTACTATTCAACGATGGTAAGCATTGCAACACCCTCATTCATATAGTCATTCCTAAAATAATTAGGCAAAAAACCCTACAATACCAGTATCCACCATTTTCTTCATCGAAACAAGTTACAATTTAAAAAAAGGAGAAAAACGTTTGTCCCCCCCTTTATTGTTATGTATCGAAAGACAATATAAATCCTCTTTACACTTTACATCTACAAGCATTTTTTACATATTAAGGAGAATCAATAAACGTTGCCGGTCTGTCTCTCCCTGCGTAGCACGCGCCTCGCGAGTGTTTTCTCGTTTACTTATAAAGAGAAGGTATGCATCGCTTTATAGTAATAAAGCGATGCATACCTTATCATACAACTTATACGACAAAAAAAGCCCTAATCCTTAGAAAAGAATCAGGGCTTGTCTATTCACGATGTATGCAGACACCAAACGAAAAATGGTCGGGAAGACAGGATTTGAACCTGCGACCTCCTCGTCCCGAACGAGGCGCTCTACCAAGCTGAGCCACTTCCCGGAACATACATTTCAAACCATCAAATGCACTCACCAAGAGTAAGTAATATGGTAGCGGCGGAGGGGATCGAACCCCCGACCTCACGGGTATGAACCGTACGCTCTAGCCAGCTGAGCTACGCCGCCCCAATAGCAATAATGTGAAATGGCGGAGAAGGCGGGATTCGAACCCGCGCACGGTGTGACCCGTCTACTCCCTTAGCAGGGGAGCCCCTTACAGCCTCTTGGGTACTTCTCCATATTGCATGGCGGACAGGGTGGGATTCGAACCCACGAGACGAGTTATCCCCGCCTACACGATTTCCAATCGTGCTCCTTCGACCAACTCGGACACCTGTCCATATTCATCAACAGCGACAAGCTTTATTTTATCATCAGTTTTTTATGAATGCAATAGTTTTTTAAAGGCTTATCACACGACCGCTTTGCATCTATTCTTCGTCTGCGCTCTTAGGCTTTTCTCCCACCAGCATGATGAGCAAAAGCGAAAAAGTGGCCTTAGTCTGTTTCCATCCTTTGATGTTTTACATGCGCCGCTTTGATCAAAGCGGCGCACAAATACAGTTTCTTCGCAAAAAGCGAATACAAAAGTCAGTCAACGCTCCTGATTCAGAAATTCCAATTACCCGCAATGTTTTTCAAACGCGCCCATTAAGTCAGCTGCGATCACTTCAAGAGGACGGTTTTCGATTTGATGGCGCTCCATCATATAAACAAGCTTTCCGTCTTTCATAAGGGCAAAAGAAGGAGAGGAAGGCGGATAACCGGTGAAATATTCTCTGGCTTTCGCAGTTGCCTCTTTGTCTTGGCCGGCGAAAACCGTGTAAAGGTAATCCGGCTTTTTCTCGCTGTGCTGTACAGAATAAATGGCAGCCGGGCGCGCAAGTCCTGCGGCGCATCCACACACAGAATTCACTACCACCAGAGCAGTGCCTTTCATATCTTCGAACTTCTCCTGTACCTCTTCCGGTGTCAGTAATTCTTCAAAACCTGCGGATGTTAATTCTGTGCGCATCGGCTGAATAACCGAACGCATATATTCGTCATACGACATCATAACATAAATCCCTCCGTTGTCATTTCTTATATTCTTCATCACTCTTAATATATTGCCAGCAACGAAAAATAATTTTCTTTCATTATAGCGATTTCTTTCTCAGGAGAAAAGTTCCGCAGCGCATTCCGCTATGCCTAGGTTGCCAGGTTGAGTGATTTTTCCTATTTCCAAAAAAGTTTATTAATGTATAATTTTATAGTGAAGATCGAAAGCAAGCTCACGGACTTGGAAAAGCTTCATTTTTCCTGAAACTTTCTATACATTGTTTCCGTCTATATAGTAAAATAGGCATTATGCCCAAGTTTATGCTTTATAGAGAGAAAGAAGGGAATTGTTGTGGAGAACGACCGGAGGAGAAAACGAAGAAACAGAATTTGGCTTGCCTTATTGTCATTCGGTGTCATTATACAACTCAACTTGATTTTCAATGACAGCTCACCTGTTAAATCGGCAACCGCGTTTTTAAACTCGATGTCCAGCAAAGCGCCAGCAGCACAAGAACAGGAGAAGACAGGGCAACAACCGGACAAGGAAAAAGACACATCCTCAAATCCGTCAGCCCCTCAAGAAACAAGGATACCCAAACAACAGCATCCAGCTAAGCCAGAAAAATCCCCAGCTAACGCGGCGACTTCCCCAGCAATGCCAGCTGTCGGAAAAATGATCGCCAAAATTTCGCAAAAGCGGCCCACCGTATATTTAACATTCGATGATGGCCCAGGAAAATATACGAAAGACATTGTCAACATTTTAGACGAACATCAGCTGAAAGGCGCATTTTTCTGGATTGGTGAGAACTTGAAATCCGACGAACATATAGCGTTAGCTAAGCAAATGATAGCTAATGGTCATATTATCGGTACACATACGATGCATCACCAACCGCTGCGTAAAAAGCCAAAAGATGAGCAAGTACAAATGATTCGCGAATCGACACAGTACATTTCTCAAAAAATAGGCGCCCCGATTTTTTATTTCCGCCCGCCGTATGGCGCGGTCGATCAAAACACGATGCTGGCATCAAAAGAAACAAATCAAATTTTAACCTATTGGAATGTGGATAGTCTGGATTGGAAATACGGAAAACGACCGGATTTAATTATGAACAACATCGCAAGCGAAGTGAAGCCAGGATCTATTATTCTCATGCATGAGAAAGAACAAACGGTTAAACTACTGCCGAAAATTATTGAGTTACTGAAAAATAAAGGATATCAAATAGCTCCGCTCCCGTCACCGTCACCGGAACCGGGCAAAAAAGCGGAATGACTGTTGCAGGCAAAAACGAGGCAAACCGGAGCAACAATCCGGGCCTCGTTTTTCTTACAAAACATCGCGCTGAATAAAGACAACGTACGCAATAATAAGAGAGCCAATGCTCCACACGGCAAGATTGACAACGGAAAAAGACAGGCTCAGGCCAGGAATCGGTGGAATCGTGCCAGCAAGATAATCGGTCAGCCGCAAATTGACCATAAAAAAATATTTGGCTGACTCCCACGCCGACGCCATATTGGTAAGAAGCGTGCCCGCAATGAGCGCCGACACCATAATCCCCATGCCGACCGCCGTACTGCGCACAAGCACCGACACCATGAATGAAATACAAGCCACCGCAAGACATGCATACCAAGCCAAACCATATTCCATAATCATGTAAAGCCATTGCGGCAACACATGCACACCCGATGTCTCAATCTCTTCCCCTTTGGTTTGAAACCCTGTCAATACAGGGTATGTCCA
The DNA here is from genome assembly GCF_900099925.1 of Aneurinibacillus thermoaerophilus. Classification (GTDB taxonomy): domain Bacteria; phylum Bacillota; class Bacilli; order Aneurinibacillales; family Aneurinibacillaceae; genus Aneurinibacillus; species Aneurinibacillus thermoaerophilus. The sequence goes on from NZ_FNDE01000004.1 coordinate 157,711, forward strand.
GCCTTTATAACCGAATACCCATCCTGAAATCGCGTAAGCAACAATCCCGGTAAGCACCACAATGACTGAAACAAACAACACAATGGTAATTAGCTTGCTGGTAAGAATTTTCCACCTTTTCACCGGCCTAGTAAGCAATACTTTAATTGTTCCGCCCGTATATTCCCCCGAAACAATATCGGAAGAGACGATAACAATTAAAAGCGGAATAAACAATGCAACGGCATTGCTCATAAAGTCGCGCGTAAACGTGACCCCGTTGGGCGATGTCGGGTTAATATCATGGTCGAGATAATATTGAAGCTGCTGTACGCGAATCCGCATCCATTTTTTCCATTCTTCTGGGATTCGCGTGCTGTTTAACCGGTTGGTCGTATCGTTAATGCTCTGACGCACCTGCACTTTCCAATCCGTTGTACCAAGTTGCTTTTGATTGTTCAGCGTAGCCCTAAGCTGCGCATATGTAAAAATCGGCACTAGCACAAGCAGAATCAGCACTACAACCCAAAGTCTCTTTTTTCGTAACATTTTAATCGATTCATTCATCACAAGACTGTACATGCTACTTTTCCCCTGTCATAGTGAGGAATAAGTCTTCCAGACTCAGCTTCTTCCATTCCACGCCATAAATATCTACTCCACCGGCAACAAGCCTGGCAATCACGCGCGGAATATGCTCAGGAGCGATTTCCGTTATCATTCCTTCATCCGCTCGGTCAAGCAATCGGACATGTGAAAATGCAGTGAGTATACGGCGCGCTTTCTCTTCCGGCTCGACATACCACACCATATGGCGCATATCCTGCTTAAGTAACTCATTTACTTCCCCAACCCGAATCATTTCGCCTTCATTGATAATCGCTACCCGATCACACATCAGCTGGATTTCACTTAACAAATGACTTGAGACAAAAACGCTCAAACCTTCGTTTGCCAGCTGACGAATAAAGTCCCTAAGCTCTTTTATTCCTTGTGGATCAAGGCCATTGGTAGGCTCATCCAAAATCAACAGCTTCGGATCGCCAAGCAAAGCCTGTGCAATGCCAAGACGCTGCCGCATACCAAGTGAGTAATCTTTTACTTTGTCATGGATGCGTTCATTCAAATTGACGCGCAGTACAACATCGTCAATCTTCTCCTTGGTAACACCCGGAATCATGCGAGCGAAATGCTCTAAGTTCTCCATTCCAGTTAAGTACGGATACAGCTCCGGATTTTCAACGATAGAACCGACATTAGCCAATGCCTTTGTAGGCTGCTTTTGAATATCGTAACCACATACCTTAATCCGGCCAGCGGTTGGCCGAATAAGTCCGACCATCATCCGAATTGTCGTTGTCTTTCCGGAGCCGTTAGGTCCAAGAAAGCCAAACACTTCACCTGCATGAACACAAAATGAAATCCCCTTAATAATACGTTTACCACGAATTACTTTTTCCACGTGTTCAAGTTCCAGCGTAATTTCCCGTTCCATCGTCTTTCCTCCTATTTCAAAACTTCCGCCATCCGTTCACCTATGCGACGATATCCAGCTTGGTTCGGATGGAAATGGTCGCTTGATAAATATTTCGTACCGCCTACACGGAACAAATCATCCGTAGGAACAAAAATCGTATTCGGGTATCGATATAACACGCGGGCCGTTTCCTCGTTCCAACGCCGTACAACGTCATAGCTTTTCTTCGCGTTTGGCAAATCGCCAAACGCATTATACAGACCCATATATAGCACTTTCGCTTTCGGATTTAGTGAAGTAATTATCTCCACAATTTTTTCATACCGCACTACAGCCCCTGGAATACGGGCACTGCTTGCTTCCGGGTTCACTTCTTCAGACTGCACGTTGAACAAATCGTTGCCACCGATAGACAACGTAATAATGTCCGCCTGCCTAATGGTACGCCGTATGTCTTCTTTATTCCGCAAGTCACTAAGCAGATCGTCCGTTCGGTATCCGTTCACCCCATGATTTAGTACATACACATTTCTACCGTTCGCCTCTGACAGCTTCACACGCAAATTTCCTACATAGCCAAGCCCCGCTTGATCTCCAGTGCCGCGTGTAAGCGAATCTCCCAGCGCAACAATTTTCACATTTCTTTCATACTGCGTCTCTGCCTTCTCTTCCGCGCCCTTATCCGTACTCCACGAAACCGCGGACGGATACAGAATATCCTTGACCCCTAAATAAAATCCAACGGTTAAAAACAGAGTAGAAAAAAGCGCAAAAACGACAAAAACCCGCCACAATGTTTTTGATGACATCCCCTGTACCTCCCTCGTCCGCTCCGTTCAAATTCTTTTTCATTATATACATAATAGAAAAAAATTAAAAAAGGCTGTTGACTTAATACCTTGTCAACAACCTGAAAGCATCATAGAAGATGTTCTTATTTGCTTCATCTTACATTATACAAATACTGGTTTATCCCACAATGTTAAAGGTGTTCCTACTCCTTTTTGTTTCGCATTTTCATAAATTCGCTTCGCCACAACTAAATCGTCAATCGCCATGCCGACGGAGTTAAAATAAATAAACTCTTGTGCATTTTCCCTGCCTTTCTTATGCCCTACAACAATTTCACCTAGCTCAGCATAAATGTTTTCGGTATGGAATTGTTTCTCTGCATGCATCAGCGCCAGCGTTTGTACCCCTCTATGTTTAATTTCTTCCCAATCATCTACAACGATTTTATCCGCTTTCTCAATGACAGAAAACTCCGCCTCATATCCTCCAACATGAGAGTAAAAGCAGCCTTCGCTGATCCATTCCGCCTTAATAACAGGCTCTTTTGCCGTCGTTGCCGTAACGACAACATCAGCGCCAACAACCGCTCTTTCTCCGCTGGAAACAGGGATAACCTCCACATTTAGCGTTTCGCTCACTTCTGCCGCAAACGATTCCGCACGCTCAAGTGACAAATCATATACCTTCACCTTGGACAATTGGGGTAACGCAGCTTTAAGCGCCATTAATTGTGTTCTATTTTGGGTGCCGGCCCCAATCATTCCCGCCACCTTCGAATCGCGCCGGGCAAGATATTTGGCGGCCGTTCCGGTTACGCCTCCCGTACGCATCGCGCTAATGACCGTACCATCCATAACGGCAAGAGGAAGCATCGTTTCCGGGTCATTTAATACAATCAAAGCCGATGCTCGCGGCAAACGGTATTCATGAGGGTTCTTCGGCGCGCTTCCAATCCACTTGATCCCGGCAATATCCACACCTCCTCCAACATAGCCAGGCATCGCATTAATCCTTCCCCGCGTTCCTTCACTTTCTGCATCTCCCCAGCGCAACACCACTTTAGAAGGTAAGATATAATCGTTTGCATGATGAAGTGTAAACACATACTCCAAATCTTTAATTACATCATCCATAACCAAAGCTCCGCACGCAACCACATCACTCTGAGACAAATAAAGAAACTCATATTTCGACATAAAGATTCCTGCTACTTAAAATACAAGAAATTTTCAGTTTATTTATCTTGCTATAAGCAACAGGTTGTTCACCTCTCCCTAGTATTTTATAATTTTAGTATATATTACCTTTGCTTCGATTTATTACAGACCACACTCTCTCAGCAACGAACCTTCATTCACGTCGTCCTTGTCCAAAAACCAAGCCTTCTGGCAAGAATGTATAACACGAACAATAGTATCAAAAAAACGACACCAACGTTTAGCGACCCGTAATTATGGGCCATCACAGGCAGAATTGAGGTAAGCAAACCACCCCCAATAATCGGGCTGATAAATGGCGCTCTTAGGGCATAACCTGTGCCCGCTTCGGTTTTCATCTCAGGATCAACCGTGCGCAACAACATCAAAGCAACCGCTGTCACACCAGTAAGCGATCCATAATTAACAATCGCGTGTTCAAACCAATCTTTACCGAACAATCGTGGTCCGGCCCAAAAGAAATACCAGACCATGACGAGTGTCATCACTACCATGAGAATGGACAGAGGAAACGCATATTCAATAACAACAGGGATCTTAATCGAAGCAATCGCCGCCATAATCAGAAACTCCAGAGCCAGCCCTTGAATTCGATGCAAACATCCGGTGTCTATTGCTTCCGCAAATTTCGTTTTAGAAATGACCAATTGCACCACTAAACCACCGACCATCGCCATCGGAAATAATGGCAGCCCCGGAACGAGCCCGCCGAGCAACTTCTGTAAAACCCAGCCGATCAAAATCGCGATTGAAATTAGCGACCCGTGGAAGGCTAACGATTCCACCACGTCTTTATTCATTGTCACCGCCGAGCCGGACGGTTGCTTTGCCCGCGGTAAAATATCTTCGCTTTGGTTTACGTTAAGCTCTTGAACATTTTTAATCACTGACGTGTACCCTTTACGGACACCATAATTAATGATCACCATACCGACGATAATCCCGACCAATAGCCCTACGGTTGCCGATGTTAAACCTAATGGTCCTCCATCAGACCAGTCCAGGCGATTATATACGTCAACCATACCTCCAGCCGTTCCATGTCCACCCGACCAGCCGATTTCTACAATAGACCCAAACATTTCATTAACATTCCATACCGGAATCAGTACAAGACCGGTTATAATAAAGGGTAAGGCTATCTGTATGCATTCACCCATATAACCGAATAAAAGATGTGGAACGATAAGTCTCCCCATTTTCTTTGGATTTGGAATGGATACGCCCATTAACATCGGAGCAAAAACGACTGTAATTAGTGCGCCGGGCAAAGCACCCCAGCTTTCCGTCATTTCGGCGGGTAAAACACCCAGACCATACTGCCCTAACAACAACCCTAATGTTCCCGCAATAAGAGAAGCCGAAATAAAAAACTTCTTAAAAAACTTCACTTTCACTCTTAACACTACGCCGATAAACAGCAATATTCCCAAGACGGCGCAGTAGAACAGTATGGTTTCCATACTACTCGATTGGATTTTTTCCGTGGGAAACATATAGCACCTCCTTATTTATGCTGTTTTTTTATAATGTGTCGTTTCGTTACTTTTATGTTTAAAAAAATAGGTCCAATCAACGCCCAAAACCGCTCCGATTCTTTTGGCTACAACAACGCTGGGGTTCCTCGTGCCATTCTCGATCATCGTGTAGTAAGCGCGTTGAATATTAGCTGCTTTCGCTACTTCTTCCTGCGTCATCTTTTTGCTGATCCGTTTTTCCCGGAGCCATATTCTCACCCGTTCCCCTCCTTTCTAAGTAACAATTCGACACATCATGACATTTATTATATGTGTCGAAACGCTACAAGTCAAGGGGGTTCGGTCGTGTAATGGAGCGATTTGTTACTGATATTTATTCGTAACATATTGTTACAGTAAAATAGGAATAAGTAAATAAAGATAAGGGAGAATCATGATGTTAGCGGAACGTTTACTTCATATGCGAAAAAGAAAAAAGAAGACCCAAGAGGAAATGGCTAAATTTCTGGGAATTACCAGACCTGCGTACACGGCATACGAAACGGGCAGAAGGCAGCCTGATTACGAAACGCTTAGCAAATTGGCCGATTACTTTGATACGACGACAGACTATTTACTCGGGCGTACCAATAATCCTTTATCATATAAAGCCGAACATTTTTCCGCTATCATCAATGACCCTGAAATTAATACATTTTTTAAGGACTATTTGAGCGCACCGAAAGAAAAACGCGAAGAATTACAACGTTTTTGGAAATTCATGAAGCAAGAAGAGGAAGAGGATAAGTAAGGGGATAAGAAAAAAAGAGAGGCTTCCCCTCTCTCAGAATGCGGAACTTCTTCAGCTCCTGTTTATGCAAGAATTTTATTTACTTTCTTCATCACTTCCGCCTTTAGTTGTTCCAGCCATTGACGGCTTTCTTGCATAGAGTTTCTTTTTACGCCAAAATAAAACTTGATTTTCGGTTCGGTTCCGGACGGGCGGAGGCAAAACCATGACCCGTCTTCTAATATATATTTCAAAACGTCAGATGAAGGAAGCGTCAGCCGCTCGCTCTGCTTTTCACGGGCAAATGTCCGCAAACCCGCCCTATAATCTTCAATGACAGTAACCTGTTGCCCTGCCAGCTCTACAGGAGGCTGTTGCCTGAACGCTTGCAGAATCGCCCTGATTTTTGCAAGTCCTTCCTTTCCTTTCAGCGTAATAGATGCTAGGTCTTCGAGATAATACCCATACGTTGCAAACAGCTCAAGCAAACCTTCATACATGGTCATCCCGCGCGATTTATAGTATGCGGCCACTTCCGCCGCTAGAAGGCACGCTTGTATCGCATCTTTGTCACGGACGAAGTCGCCTACTAAATATCCGTAACTTTCTTCATAGCCAAACACAAATGTATGGTCGCCCGATTCTTCAAACTCTTTGATTTTTTCTCCGATAAATTTGAACCCTGTCAGCGTATCAACGGTCTGAAGGCCAAACGAATCGGCAATGGCGCGCCCGATTTCCGACGTTACGATCGTTTTCAGTACGACTCCATTTTTCGGCAGAGAGCCGCTGTCACACTTTTGTTTGAGCAGATAATGCAAGAGAAGCGCTCCCGTCTGGTTGCCAGTGAGCACGACATATTCCCCTTGGGTATTTTTCACCGCAACGCCAACACGATCCGCGTCCGGATCTGTTCCGAGCAAAATATCGGCGTCTATCTGTTTTCCGTAGCGAATGGCGATTTCAAACGCGGCATGTTCCTCCGGATTCGGGGAAGCCACTGTGGAAAACTCCGAATCCGGCGCTTCCTGTTCTTTGACGACGGTGACATTCGTAAAGCCAAGTTCTCGAAGACCGCGGCGCACGAGCTTATTGGAAGTGCCATGCAACGGAGTAAATACAATGCTAAGCCTGTCTTTCATCCGTTTAATAAGTTCAGGATTTACGCTGAGCGCGCAAACGTTCCGTATGTATGCGTCATCAATTTCCGCGCCTATGATACGCAACAAGCCCGCCGCTCTCGCCGCCTGCTCATCAGCTGTCTCAACTGCCAGTTCGTCTTCAACTTCATTTACTTTGGCAATCACAGCATCCGCTGTCACAGGCGGCAACTGTCCACCGTCCGGGCCGTACACTTTATACCCATTATATTCCGGAGGATTGTGACTGGCTGTAATGACAATTCCGGCATACGCTCCAAGATGGCGCACCGCGAATGACAATACCGGCGTAGGACAGATATCATCGAACACGTATGTTTGAATGCCGTGCCTGGTCAATGTCAGCGCCGCTTCGAACGCGAATTCCCGCGATTTGCGGCGCACATCATACGCGATCACCACACCGCGCCGCTTCGCTTCTTCTCCCTTCTCTTCCATATAGCGCGCAAGCCCTTCTGACGCCTTGCGTACGGTATAAATATTCATTCGATTCGTACCCGGTCCGATTTCACCGCGCAAGCCCCCTGTTCCGAATTCAAGAGTGCGATAAAAGCAGTCCTCTAATTGCTTCCGGTCGTTTTGCATTTTGTTCAGCTCTTGTTTTATTTCTTCATCCAGCGCAGGATATGTTCTCCACTTGGTAACCTTTTGCTCCCAATTCATTTTTTCCTCTCCTCATTCGGTAAATTGCGGGTTGCTCCCGTTTCTCCCATTATACTCCACTTATTTCCTTTCATTGCGTAAGATAAGCTTATTCCATCCATGCCGCTATCTTTCTCGCTTCGTCATACGTTAACCTTTCTTTTTTTCTATTCTAGTAAAACGATACACATTTATGCGCAAACAGCTTCTATCATCACAAACCATACCGCCGCCCCGAAACGGAGCGGCGGTATAGTATTTACTATGTTACGGACGGCTTTCCCAGCAGGCGAAACATATTGCGCTTGTACGCTTCCACACCGGGTTGATCAAACGGATTAACCCCAAGCAAATGTCCGCTTATGCCGCACGCTTTTTCAAAGAAATATACCAATTGTCCGAAATAATAAGGTGTTGCTTCTGGAACAGCTACCTTCAGATTCGGAACCCCGCCTTCCGTGTGAGCTAACATCGCGCCTGCGCATGCTTTCGCGTTAATCTCGTCCAATGTGACACCAGCCAAATAATTCAATCCGTCCAGATCATTTTCCATCTCCGGAACGGCCACCCGCTCGCGCGTGCCTTCGATCCAAAGCGTCGTAGCGAATAAATCGCGCCGACCATCTTGCACATACTGGCCGAGAGAATGAAGGTCAGTGGAAAAATTCAAGCTGGCCGGAAACAGTCCTTTGCCGCCCTTTCCTTCACTTTCCCCGAACAACTGCTTCCACCACTCAGCCATATAAAGAAGAGACGGCTCGTACCCGACAAAAAGTTCAATCGTTTTCCCCTTATTATAAAGCAAGTTACGGAGCGCGGCGTACAGATAAGACGGGTTGGCGTAAATATCAGACTTGCTGCACAAAGATACTGCATCTGCGGCACCTTCCATTATCTGGTCAGTATCAAGTCCTGCCACCGCCATCGGCAAAAGACCCACCGGCGTCAGCACGGAATAACGTCCACCGATACTGTCGGGCACAACAAACGTTTCATACCCTTCCTCATCAGCCAATTGTTTCAGCGCTCCTCTTGCCTTGTCCGTCGTTGCAATGATCCGGTTTCGCGCCTCCTTCTTTCCGTATCGCTTCTCCAAAAAAGCGCGAAACAAGCGAAATGCGAGCGCCGGCTCCAACGTAGTGCCCGATTTTGAAATAACATTTACATATACTTCTTTATCCTGCAAAAGTCGCAACAATTGTGCTGTATATGAAGCGCTTAACTGATGGCCCGCAAAATAAATCTCCGGGCCGCCGCGCTGCGCTCTAGGCAGCTGATTATAGAACGCGGGCTTCAGCATTTCCAGCGCAGCGCGTGCCCCAAGATAAGAGCCGCCGACCCCGATTACCACAAAAGCATCCGCTTTTTCACGAATCTTCGCGCTTACCTGCTTCAATCTCCCGTATTCACCGCGGTCATACACGTGTGGCCACTCTACCCATCCTGTATACTCGCCACCGGGACCAGCGCCCGTATGTAACATCTCATGCGCCTTCCGTACCTGCGGAGCCATCTGTTCCAATTCGCGCTCCGTGAAAAACTGCTCCGCTTGTATATAATCGAATGTAACTCGCTTTTTCATTCAAGCTCTCCTTCCTTAAACAAAACACCATTATTTTACACGGAGAGCATCTCCTAGAGCAATAAAAATAGATTAAATGGAAAGTGATTTCCCGAGTTCGTACATATCTAGGTCAATGCTATGCTTCCCGCTAAATACGTCGGCAAAATCGACCACGGCAATCCGGTTGCGTTGAATTCCGACCATTTTTCCGGTCTGGCCCTCGCGCAGCAAATCAACAGCTTTGGCTCCCAGACGACTGCCGAGCATACGGTCGAAAGCGGTCGGTGAACCGCCGCGCTGCACATGACCAAGCACCGTAACCCTCGTTTCCAGCCCCGCTTCCTCCTTAATCATTTGAGCGATTTCCGCAGCCGGGCACACGCCTTCCGCTACAATAATAATACTATGCTTTTTCCCCCGCTTATTTCCTTCCAGCAAGCGATAAGTCACTTCTTTCATATCAAAATCAACTTCTGGTATTAAAATCGATTCCGCACCGCCGCTTAAGCCTGCCCAAAGCGCGATATCGCCGCAGTGCCGGCCCATAACTTCGACGACAAAAATACGCTCATGCGAAGTGGCTGTATCACGAATTTTATCAATCGCTTCAATGACAGTGTTCACAGCAGTATCGAAGCCGAGCGTTACCTCTGTCCCGGGAATATCATTGTCGATTGTCCCAGGAATCCCAATCGTTGGAAACCCTTTATCAGCCAAATTTTGTGCGCCACGAAATGAACCGTCGCCACCGATGACAACCAGCCCTTCGATTTCCTTCGCTTTAAGCTGCGCAATCGCTTCCTGCTGTCCCTCCTCCGTTTTAAATTTTTCGCTACGGCTGCTGTGAAGAATCGTACCGCCGCGCTGGATGATATCGCCGACGCTACCTACGTTCATCGGCTCGATCTGTCCCTCCATCAGTCCGGCGTAGCCATGATAAATACCGTACACTTCCATCCCGTATGAAATGCCGCGCCGCACAACGGCGCGGATGGCCGCGTTCATGCCGGGTGCATCTCCACCACTAGTTAAAACCGCTATTTTTTGCATCATCATCATCCTTTCTTTTTCCTACGCCAGATAAAGCTGAAAAATTTATCTTCGCCGGTTTTTCTAGGCCAACCACCTTAACATCATTGGTCAAAAGAGTTCCATAAAAAACAACATTGTTCATACACCACATATGACATACTATATTTCACGCTAAAAATCTACGCTTACTATTTAATACTATCAATAAAAGCGAAACTCGCCAACCACGCGTTCAGACGACAAATCAAAACAAAACAACCTTGACTTTCTGGCAATAGTTATGAGTATAATAAGTAAGTTTTTATGTTCACAAAATCATAGGATGTAAAATACATAAGGCTGTAGTTACACTTATATACTGCTGAACAATGCTGAAAACAAAGGATTATTATATAGGGAGTGTTTTGTCTGATGGCGATTAAGAATTATGAGCAAATTGAACAAAAAATTTGGGACATCGTTGAAGCAGAAATCATTCAGGGAACATTCATGCAAACGCTACTGGCCGGTCAATGGACACAGGCGCAAGTGCGCGAATTCGCATTGCAATATAGCTATTACAGCCGCAATTTCCCGCGCATTCTTGGCGCAGCGATAGCAGCGGTGAAACCTGAAGACGACTGGTGGGTACCGCTTGTCGACAACTTGTGGGATGAAGGAGGACGCGGCAATCCAAAAGCCTATCATTCCCGCCTCTATCACTCTTTTCTTATTACTGCAGCTCCTGATGTGCCGACCAATGAAAAATACGTGCCTGACTACCCGGTTGCTCCGGCGGCGAAAGAAGCGGTGGATACATTCATCTACTTTCTGCGCAATGCAACTCCGCTGGAAGCGATGGCGGCCATTGGGTTCGGTTCCGAACTGTTCGCCGGCAAAGTGATGAAACTTATCGGCAAAGGCCTGGAACACCCGAATTACAACAAAGAACATAAGCTGAACACAACATTCTGGACGGTACACGCCGATCACCACGAACCGCGTCATTATCAATTATGCAAGAACGTACTCAACCGTTATACCTCACCACAGGATTTAGAATTGATGTACCGCGCTGGCGCTTACATCACCCGCTCTGAAGCGCGCTTCTACGATGGACTCTATGAACGTATGAAAAGCGTATAACCCAACAGGAAGTGGCCTCTTCCTATTGCCGGAACAGGCCGCTTTTTATTATGATATTCTCGGCAAAATATTTAAACATAGAAAGAAAGAGGGAGAGAAAGGTGGAGATTTCAGCCGTTTTATCTTCTATCCTAATTATGGCGGCTATGATCCTTATCGGAGCTTTATTGGCAAACCGCATTCCCTTTACCACTGAACGCCGTCAACTATTGATTGCTATCATTATTAATGTGGCAATGCCATGTATCATTTTAAACGGTGTTTTTCAAACAAAGATAGACAGTTTTTTCCTTTCACTTGTCTTGCTAACTTTTCTCGGTTCCATTATCATTAACTGCCTAGGTGTGTTCCTCGGTTGGATGGCAGCACAGGCCATGCGTGTCCCACCCGACAAGGCGAAAGAAATGGCGCTTTTATCCGGACTCGGAAATACTGGATTCATTGGCATCCCTCTCTGTGCGGCGCTATTCGGACCAAAAGGCGCGCTTTTGGCCGCTATCTTTGATGCCGGACTCGATTTCACAATCTGGACGCTTGGTGTCATCATGCTGCAAAGGGAGAAAAAGTTGAATTTCCAAGCATTAAAAGCGCTCATCAATATTCCGATGTTGGCTATTTTTACAGGCATGCTTGTAGCATTCTTCCAATTTACACCGCCTTCCGGGGTCATGAAACTAACGGAGACGCTTGCTAGTCTCGCTTCTCCGCTCGCCATGATATATATTGGGATGCTTATTCCTTCTATGCTTAGAAAAAAAAGCTCGGTTACCCTTCATCATATCAGCATGCCGCTTGTGATGAAGCTCTGCATTTTTCCTGTAATCACCGCGCTTTTGCTCTATGTTCTTTCTTTGCCGAAGGAAGTGGCGCAGATTATTATCGTGCAATCTACAATGCCTTCGATTACATTGGCATCTATTTTGTTTGCACGTTATTCGCGCGATGAAGAATACGGAGCAGCCATGACCGTATTCTCCACATTGGCTTCCATTACTACTATTCCTTTTATGACAATGTTAGGGTTCTACCTTGTATTAAAGTAAGAACAACTCACCAATCCACCGACGCTGGTGCCTACTATGACGCTGGCGTCGTAGCAATTGCTTCCCCCTCAACAATTTACATACAAAACAACCCTTTTGACCTACATATAATGGATATTAAAAAAAACAGTTTTTAAGAAATATACAAATTTATTATACTTTTTCAGTATAAAAGTATGAGTTTACAACCTACTGTCATGGTATAATCTTCATTGATTTTAACTATTCTTCCGCTGACTTATTTAGAATTTTATATATCACGTGTAAAGGAGAAGAAAAATGAAAGGACGTCCGTTTGAATATTTATCCGGTAACGAAAAAAAAGCTTTAGGATTTTTAAAAGGGACAAAATCGCCTTCGTCTAAAGCGTCGCCTTCCGTTGACGTCTCACGCTACTACAAGGAACTGATGAATAGTACAGAAGCTTCCAAAGTCAAATTTGTAGGGCTTACTGTGGAAGATTTGCAGCGTCTTGTTTCAATTCGTCCTATTTTCAGTAAAAATGTAAAAGACATTGTACATGCTTTTTACGAGAAATTGTCACAAGTTCCAGACCTCATGACGATTATTAATCATCACAGTTCCATAGATAAGTTGCGCCAGACGTTGGAACGTTACCTGATGGATATGGTATCCGGCGAAATTGGCCAAGAGTATATCATACGCCGCAAAATTATTGGCAATGTGCACAACCGCATTAACCTCTTTCCAGAATGGTATATTGGTGCTTACACGCTTATACAGAACGAAGTGCTTGCTGTGCTTCTTAGAGAAATGCCCTCTGTAGAAGAAGCGTATGAAGCGTTTGTTTCCTTTCAGCGCCTTTGTTCGCTTGATATGCAAATCGCTATTGCCACCTATATCGATTCGTATACTGCTTCCATGATGCGCTTAAACGAAATCGAGCACATTCAACACCGCCTCAATGAATCATCGGAGATGCTTGTCGCCACCGCAGAACAAACCAGCGCTTCCATTTGCGAAAAAGAGGCGCATGTCACCCAAATGCTCGAAGGCACGCGCGACATTCAAGAAAGATCACAAAAAATGGTGAAAGATGTAGAAGAAGGAAAAGCAGAAATTTCGTCGGCGCTGAAAGAAATCGACCGCATCGCAACAATCATGGACGAAACGCGCGAGAAATCAAAAGAGTTAATCGAAAGCGCCAATAAAATTGGCGAAATCGTACAAGTTATTCACGCGATCTCTAATAAAACGAATGTACTTTCTCTTAACGCGAGCATCGAAGCAGCGCGCGCTGGCGAACACGGGCGCGGCTTTACTGTTGTTGCCAAAGAAGTGCGGAATCTGGCCATGCAGACGCAAGCAGCGCTTGAGCATATTCATGAACAAATTTCTATGGTGCAAAACAATGTAAATTCTTTTGAAGACTCGTTTGAACAAATTACAAAACAAACAAGCCGTTTCCGTGAGATGAACAACGCTATTATGGAGATTATGAATAATTCTTCCGTTCAAGTGCGCGCAAACAGCGAAAAAATCCAGAATGTAAGCCAATATATTCTCGATTTTCAGCAAACATTTAGCGAAGTTGCCACCGCTTCTGAACAGGTGGCGAAGATGGCGGAAGAATTGAGCTTGCTTAGCAATCAGTTAAATGGCAAATTCAACATTCAGGAATAGGACATTACGAAGGAACATAGGTGGAACACGGAATGAGTACCGTCACCCTTATCTAAAAAATTACCTCATAACAAAAAATAAAAATTAAGTAAACAATTCAAATTTTACAAAATTTAGAAAACATCTGGCCTCATTTTTGAAAGAAAGTAAATAATGAAAAAGAAAGATAAAGGGGATAAAATAATGATTGATTATAAGGTACAGGAAAATCAAGTGGTATTTATTTTTCAAGAGGATATCCATTTTGAAACTGTACGACAAATGGAAGAAAAAGTAAAAGAAGTAGAGCTTCCAGAATACCCGAATCAGCTTATTATCGATTTACGCCAAGTACGATGTATCGACAGTACGGGAATCGGCTTCTTAATCAGTTGGATTCATCCGCTGCTTTCTCATTATGAAGTAAAAATGATTAATAGTTCGCTTCCGGTAAAAAGAATTCTCCAAATTTGCAAGCTAGATACTCTGATTGAAATCGCATAACAGCATATCACCACAAAACAGGCGCGATACCCATCCGCCTGTTTTTTATTTCAAAAATAAAGTTTTCTTACCGGTTTCTTTCACATAAGCAATTCATCTGCGCTTGAATACAATATAGCATCCAAGATCCAATGTATAATTAAAATAACAAGAAAGGGTGAATGATATGCACAAAAAAAAGAAAAAACGCCGGGCGCTAAAAATGCTTAGTGTCTCCGGCGTCGGTCTGCTGTTTGACTCCATGGACGTCGGCATTCTAGCTTTTGTTCTTGCTGCGCTACAGGCAGAATGGGGCCTAGCACCAACTGAAATGGGATTTATTGGTACCATTAACTTTATTGGTATGGCGTTAGGAGCAGCCCTGGCCGGTTTGTGGGCCGACCGTTATGGACGCAAGCAGCTCTTTATTATTACACTATTAATTTACAGCATCGCAACCGGACTCAACGCGCTCGCCACTTCCCTTATCATCTTTATGGTATTTCGCTTTATCGTTGGCTTTGGCCTAGGAGGGGAATTACCCGTTGTTACAACGTACGTGCTAGAATCTGCCCCACAACGAAATCGCGCAAAATGGGTTGTCTGGCTACAAAGCTTCTGGGCAGGTGGAGCGCTTTTAGCTGCTGTTATCTCTTACTTTGTCATTCCGGAATACGGTTGGCGTATCGCCCTGTTCATAGGCGCTCTACCCGCGCTATATGCACTCTATTTACGCCGGGCGCTTCCGGAAACCCCCGCTTTTACAAGACAGACGAATCAACAAACAATTGGGCAAAAAATTAAGCTGCTTTGGTCCGCTTCCTACCGCCGCACAACATTCGTGCTCTGGCTTCTCTGGTTCGCTTCCGTGTTTTCCTACTACGGCATGCTGCTCTGGATGCCTTCTATCATGGTTATGAAAGGGTTTACTCTTATTAAAAGCTTTGAATATGTACTGCTCATGACATTGGTGCAAATTCCGGGTTACTTTACCGCCGCCTACTTTGTTGACAAGTGGAGCAAAAAAGCTACGCTCGTAACATTTATGGTGTTGGCCGCTCTCTCATCCCTTACGTTTGGTCTCTCTCCTAACGTATGGACACTGCTTATTTCCGGCGTTTGCCTGTCCTTCTTCAACCTCGGTGCCTGGGGAGCAACCTACGCATATACTGCTGAGCAGTACCCGACTTCCTTCCGTGCCACCGGTACTGGCTGGGCAGCCGGTTTCGGACGTATCGCCGGCATTATCGCTCCGTATCTCGTCGGATTGCTAATCAGTATAGGCATCGGATTCCCGTACATTTTCACCATGTTCTTTACCATGACAATGCTCGCTGTACTCGTCGTGCTGTTCTTCGGTAAAGAATCGGGAGAAGAAGCGTAAGTCACAAGCCTTTTCTGTCCGATCGGATAAGAAAAAATTCCGGAGCATAAGCATCCGGAATTTTTCCAATTATTGTGCTGTATAACCACCGTCAATAACAATAGCCTGGCCGGTGACACTGGCGGCTTTGTCGCTTGCGATAAACAGCGCATAGTCCGCAATTTCCTTAACAGACAATAGCTTGCGCTGAGGCACAAGTGGGTAAATCACTTCTTCCAATACTTTTTCTAGCGGTACATTGCGCGTTCTTGCCAAGTCGATCAACTGATCGCGCACAAGTGGCGTATCCACGTACCCAGGGCAAATCGCGTTAACAGTAATACCATACGCCGCGCCTTCCAGCGCCGCCACTTTTGTCAACCCGATAACACCGTGCTTTGCGCTGTTATACGCCGCTTTACCAGCAAAGCCAACGAGACCGTTAACGGAAGCCATATTAATAATCCGACCGTATCTTTGCTTTTTCATAATTGGAAATGCGTGTTTAATCGCCATAAATGGCGCTACCAGCATGACTTTTACCAGCCATTCGAATTTTTCGGTTGGAAATTCCTCAATCGGGGAAACATATTGCAATCCTGCGTTATTAATTAATACATCGAGACATCCAAATTTCACTACCGTTTCGTCAAGCGCAGCTTTCAATTGTTCCTCTTCCACCACGTTGCATCCCATACCGATGGCCGTATACCCTTGCGCTTCCAGTTCGGAAGCAGCAGCTATAGCCGCTTCAGCATTTATATCGCTAATCGCTACTTTTGCCCCTTCTTTGGCAAACTCTTTCGCAATTTCCAGACCGATGCCACTTGCGGCTCCCGTAATAAATACCGCTTTATCCCTCACCAATTTTGTCATAAAAGCAAAATCTCCTTACTATCATTCAACTATGCCTGACTTGCTAATTTTGGAGAAATTATTAATTCCGGTTCCGTACAATCCTGAATATCCTGTACCGTATATCCCGGAACAACTTCTACCAATTCCAGCCCTTTTTCAGTTACATCGATGACTGCCCGATCCGTAATGATACGGTTTACCACGCCTTTTCCGGTCAGCGGCAGCGTGCACTCATTCAGGATTTTCGGCTGTCCGTATTTGTTAACGTGTTCCATAATGACGATAATGCGCTTCGCGCCGTGCACAAGATCCATCGCGCCGCCCATGCCTTTGACCATTTTGCCTGGAATCATCCAATTGGCAAGATCGCCATTTTTCGATACTTCCATGCCGCCAAGAATCGCTAAATCAATATGACCGCCGCGAATCATTCCGAACGATTCTGCACTGCTAAAAATGCTCGCGCCTGGAATCATTGTAATCGTTTCTTTACCGGCGTTAATTACTTCCGGATCTACTTCGTCCTCCGTTGGATATGGCCCAATGCCGAGAAGACCGTTCTCCGATTGTAACACTACGCGTTTTTCTTTCGGAATGTAGTTAGCCACCAGCGTCGGAATGCCTATTCCCAAATTCACGTAAAAACCGTCCTCAATCTCCTGCGCCGCTCGCATCGCAATTTGCTCTCTGGTTAATGCCATTGTATTCCCCTCCTCATTATGATCCGCATGACTGTCCCTAGCCATTATGCCCGCACTGTTCTGCGCTCGATTCGTTTCTCATAATTTGTACATTGAATGATGCGCTGTACATACACGCTCGGCGTATGAATGTGATCCGGATCGAGTTCGCCCGGCTCTACAAGTTCTTCTACTTCAGCAATTGTAATCTTACCAGCCGCCGCCATCATCGGGTTAAAATTGCGCGCAGTTTTGTTATAAATCAAGTTGCCCATCGTATCCCCCTTCTGCGCTTTCACGAGGGCAAAATCAGCTGTCAACGCCGTTTCCAGCAAATATTCTTTGCCGTTAAATACGCGCACTTCACGTCCTTCCGCCAGCGGCGTACCTACGCCGGCAGGCGTATAGAATGCCGGGATACCTGCGCCACCCGCACGAATGCGTTCTGCCAATGTCCCTTGGGGCACCAATTCCACTTCTAGTTCACCGGAAAGGAACTGACGTTCAAACTCTTTGTTCTCTCCCACATAAGAAGAAATCATTTTTTTGATTTGTTTATTGTGTAACAGCACGCCCAGACCCCAATCGTCTACGCCGCAGTTGTTCGAAATAATTGTTAGATCCTTTACGCCAAGGTCGCGCAATCCGAGAATCAACTTCTCTGGAATTCCTACCAGGCCGAAGCCACCCACCATAATCGTCGCGCCGTCTTGAATTCCGCTTAAGGCTTCCTCAATGGATGTGTAGACACTCACTCGACTCACTCCTCATCGAAATTAGTAATCATTGCTCTGAGAATAGAATTGAAATCGCTTGCAATGAAGCGAAATTTTAAACAATACCAAACATATAATAAAGTGCGATAATAAAGAATACAGCGACTGTCTTGATAACAGTCATCACGAAAATATCAATATAGGATTGCTTATGTGTCAGCCCGGTAACCGCAAGCAGCGTAATTACAGCACCGTTATGCGGCAACGTATCCATGCCGCCAGACGCCATGGAAGCTACGCGATGCAACACTTCCGGGTCGATGCCCATCTTCTGCGCCTGTTCCAAATAGGTCTCCCCCATAGCTGCCAGCGCGATGCTCATCCCGCCCGATGCGGAGCCGGTGATACCAGCGAGCGTCGTTGTTGTTACAGCTTCGTTGACCAGCGGATTTGTAAACGTATTCGCCATTGCCTCATTCACAGCCTTAAATCCGGGAAGCAGCGAAATAATGCCGCCAAATCCGTACTCGGAAGCCGTGTTAAGCGTCGCCAGCATCGCGCCACCGATCGATGCGTTAATTCCCGCGTTGAAATTTTCTTTGATCCGGTTGAATGAAAAAACCAATACCGTCAAGATGCCGAGCACAAGCGCGCCCTCAACAGCCCAAATGGCTGTCTCCTTAGAAATATCAACCGGATCCACTTTCGGAATATTGATGGCAGCAAAGTCAAACGTCTTTCCGTAGAACTGTGGAATCATATTTGTGAAAATTTTGTTAAATACGCCGACAACAACAAGCGGCAAGATAGCAATAAGTGGATGCGGCAGTTTCTCATCCGCAACCAGCTCAGGCTCATTTTTGTGACCTGTACCATACCCTTCTCCTGCTGCCTTTGCCTTTCTTCTCCTATATTCTAAGTAAATCATACCAAGAATGAAAACAAAAAGTCCACCTATAAAACCAAGCCAAGGAGCAGCCCACGTATCTGTTTTGAAAAATGTCGTCGGAATAATATTCTGAATTTGTGGCGTTCCCGGAAAAGCATCCATTGTGAACGTAAACGCCCCAAGTGCAATAGTTCCTGGAATCAGGCGTTTCGGAATATCAGCTGCTCGAAACAATTCCGCTGCAAATGGATATACAGCAAACGCCACAACGAATAAGGAAACGCCCCCATACGTAAGAATCGCGCCAACCAATACAATAGCCAGCATCGCCCGACTCGGACCGATCATTTTGATAACCGCGCCCGTAATCGATTTCGCGAAGCCGGACATTTCAATGACTTTACCAAAGATCGCTCCCAACAAGAATACAGGAAAATAGTTTTTAATGAAGCTGACCATTTTGTCCATGAATACACCTGAAAAAAATGGGAGCACATACCCTGGATCAGTCAGAAGCACCGCAAACAGTGCGGCAATGGGCGCAAACAAAATGACGCTAAAGCCACGATAAGCGACAAACATCAGGAAAAACAGCGCCAATAAAATAACTACAATTTCCATCCAGCTTCCTCCCTTTGTCTATACCATGTATTGAACCGCTTTCAATTCTTTTCTTGCTCTACTTTCTACCTACGTACCATACCCGCTCCTCTCTTTTTTTCTTAATAACTGTAGATGAGCAAATTCACTAACATAAATTTACATCCGAACAAAAAAGGAGACATGAACCCGATTCCTTGATTAGAATAGATGTGTCACCA
>NZ_FNDE01000044.1 GCF_900099925.1 Aneurinibacillus thermoaerophilus
GCCGACAAATGATCGAACTGCAAGACCGTGGCCGTCAGACGCTCGTCCATCTTCCGGGCGAAGACAACCATCTGGACTACATTCCGCTTGGCGTTGGCTTTATTATTCCGCCGTGGAACTTTGCGCTGGCGATTGTGGTAGGAATGACAACGTCCGCGATTGTAACAGGAAATACCGTGATCCTGAAGCCGGCCAGCCAAACGCCTGTGATTGCTTATAAGTTTTATGAACTGCTGGTGGAAGCCGGTCTTCCGGCGGGCGTGGTCAACTTCCTGCCAGGCCGTCCGGAAGTGATTGGTGATTACCTGGTTGATCACCCGAAAACACGCTTCATTAGCTTTACGGGTTCTCGCGCGGTGGGCCTGCGCATTCATGAACGTTCGTCTAAAGTGAAGCCGGGTCAAATCTGGATGAAGCGCCTTGTTGCCGAAATGGGCGGAAAAGACGCCATCATCGTCGACAAAGACGCCGACCTGGAGCTGGCGGCACAAAACATTGTGGCGTCTGCATTTGGTTTTTCTGGCCAGAAGTGTTCCGCATGCTCGCGTGCGATTGTGCATGAGGATGTATATGAGACCGTGTTAAACCGTGTGGTGGAAATCACGAAAGGTCTGAAGGTGGGCGATGTCCGCGATGCATCCAATTACACGGGCCCGGTGATCGATGAGAAAGCGTTCAACAAAGTGATGGAATACGTGGAAATTGGCAAGCAAGAAGGCCGGCTGGTGCTGGGCGGCAAGCCGGCGGGGGATGAAGGGTACTTCATCGAGCCGACCATCTTCGCGGATGTGGCTCCGAACGCGCGGATCATGCAGGAAGAAATTTTCGGCCCGTTTGTGGCGTTCACAAAAGTGCGCGACTTCGACCATGCGCTGGAAGTGGCGAACAATACGGAATACGGTCTGACGGGTTCGGTGTTCACCCGCAACCGTGAACATATGGCGCGGGCGCGTGCTGAGTTCCATGTGGGCAACCTGTACATTAACCGTAAATGCACAGGCGCGATCGTTGGCGTGCATCCGTTCGGTGGCTTCAATATGTCCGGTACGGATTCCAAGGCGGGCGGCCCGGACTACCTGTTGCAGTTCACGCAGCCGAAGCTTATTTCTGAAGTGCTGTAACGGAATAGCAGAGAAGGTCTGGAGTGTCGCTTGACGCTCCAGGCTCCCTCAAAATTTCAAAGATGAAGAAAAAAGAAAGGAAGGAACACCTTATGGCTATAGTAGAAACAGCAATGAAAAATTTTTTCCTTTTTCTTTCACAAAATAAACCATTAAATCAGGCTGCTAAAAAATGGGGGTTGCGTTTTGGCGCTAGCCGTTTCGTAGCGGGTGAGACGATTCGTGAGGCGATTAATAAAGTGCGCGATTTAAACAATAAAGGCCTTGTATGTACGCTTGATCATCTGGGCGAATTTGTATTTAGCCGCGAAGAGGCAATTGAAGCAGCAGACTATTGTGTAAAAACGCTGGAAGCGATTCATGAAGCGGGCGTGGACAGCAACCTCTCATTGAAATTAACACAGATTGGTCTGGATATTGATCTAGATTTGTGCCGTCGCAATATGCACCGCATTTTGTACACAGCGAAGAAGTATGGCAATTTTGTCCGCATTGATATGGAAGATTACGGCCATTGCCAGCAAACATTGGATTTGCTAAAAGAGCTGCGTCAAGAGTATGATAATGTAGGTACGGTAATTCAAGCATATTTGTATCGTACAGAAAAAGATATCGAAGATTTGAAAGGGGTTTCATTGCGCCTCGTAAAAGGCGCGTATAAAGAATCGCCAGAGGTTGCTTATCCGGACAAAAAAGATGTCGATGAAAACTACAAAAAGATTATTAAGAAGCATCTGCTAAACGGCAGCTATACGGCGATTGCTTCCCATGACGACCAGATTATTTCGTACACGAAGCAACTGGTAAAAGAATATAACATTCCACGCGATCAGTTTGAGTTCCAAATGCTATATGGAATTCGCACGCAATCTCAGATTGAGCTTGCTCAGGAGGGATATAAAATGCGTGTGTATGTGCCGTATGGTAACGACTGGTATGGATACTTTATGCGCCGCCTGGCGGAACGTCCTGCAAACGTAGCTTTTGTGCTAAAAGGCATGGTTTCAAAATAATAGAAATAGAATAAAAGTAAAGGTGGCACATCCGTAAAAAATAATTACGACGGGGGGATCAACAATGGACAAGCAATTATTACTTTCTATTATTGTGTATATGGTAGGTATGTTGTGTATTGGTTATTACGCGTACAAGCGCACATCCAACCTGTCGGATTATATGCTTGGCGGAAGGAAGCTGGGGCCAGCGGTCACAGCGCTTTCCGCAGGCGCATCCGACATGAGCGGCTGGTTAATGATGGGACTTCCCGGTGCGATGTTCGCCCAGGGACTCAGCGCTTCCTGGATTGTTATCGGACTTACGCTTGGCGCGTATGTTAACTGGTTGTATGTGGCTCCCCGTTTACGCACGTATACGGAAATTGCTAACAACTCGATTACGATTCCAGAGTTTTTGGAAAACCGCTTCGATGACAAGTCAAACATGCTGCGCCTTGTATCAGGTCTTGTTATTATGATCTTTTTCACATTTTACGTATCTTCCGGTCTCGTATCAGGTGCGGTGCTTTTCCAGAACTCGTTTAATCTCGACTATCACGTCGGACTCTGGATTGTTGGCGGCGTTATAGTTGCCTATACGTTGTTTGGCGGTTTTCTTGCAGTTAGCTGGACCGACTTTGTGCAGGGGTTGATTATGTTTATCGCGTTGATTCTTGTGCCTGCCGTAACGATTTTCCATACAGGAGGCATAGGAAGCACGTTTTCTGAAATTCACTCCGTTGATCCGAAGCTGCTTGACTTATTTCAAGGAACGACGTTCCTCGGTATTGTTTCTTTATTCGCTTGGGGATTGGGCTACTTCGGTCAACCGCATATTATTGTCCGCTTTATGGCCATTTCTTCCGTAAAAGAAATGAAAAAAGCCAGAAGAATCGGAATGGGCTGGATGATTTTTTCCGTTGTCGGTGCCATGTTTACTGGATTTTTTGGAATCGCTTTCTATTCAAACAAGGGGTTGGAATTGAAAGACCCGGAAACCGTATTTATTCAACTTGGTCATATTTTGTTCCATCCGATTATTACAGGATTTTTGTTGGCGGCGATTCTTGCAGCTGTTATGAGCACGATCTCCTCTCAGCTTCTTGTAACATCCAGTTCGCTGACGGAGGATATTTATAAAACATTTTTCCGCCGTTCTGCAACGGACAAAGAACTTGTTTTCATTGGACGCTTGTCCGTGTTATTGGTCGCACTGATCGCTTTAGCGCTGTCGTACACGAAAAATAGCACGATTCTGGCACTTGTCGGTTATGCGTGGGCCGGGTTTGGTGCTTCGTTTGGTCCGGTAATTTTGCTAAGTCTGTATTGGAAGCGTATGAACAAGTGGGGGGCATTAGCCGGTATGATTGCAGGTGCTGCCACCGTAATTATCTGGACCCGTTTCCCGGAGCTTTCAAAAGCGCTGTATGAGATGATTCCGGGCTTTGCGGCAAGCCTGCTGGCTATTATCGTCGTTAGCCTGCTGACCGCAAAACCATCGGCAAAGCTAGAAGAACAATTTGAGCAATGCAGAAAATCGGCATGATGCATAAGCCTCCTTCTGCCTTTCGTCAGAAGGAGGCTATTTTTTAGTTCTCATTGACGGGCTCTTCGTGAATTTCAACCGCACCGTATTGCTCCAGCAGATGGGTAATCGGACCGCGTAATTCGGGTTTGCTTACTTGCGTAATAAGAATCACTTTTCCTTTATCAATGTGCGTATGGATTCGTTCCGATGTATATGTGTTAACCCCCATATCTGCCAACCCGCCGATCACTCCGCCAGACGCAGCGCCGGCCAGTAAAGAAAGAAGCGGGCCTGCCGCGATGACCGGACCGATGCCGGGAATAAAAAGGGAACCCATGCCAAAGGCAAGTCCGGCGGCTCCTCCAATAGAAGAGCCCCAGACAACGCCGTCCACTATAGGATCAGCGCTCGCGTCTCCAGTACTGGTCTCGGTATTATCCGTTTTTCTCAAAAACGAAATTTCATCTTTTTTTACGTATCCTTGCAGAGCATGAAAGGCACGTTCCGCCTCTTCTGGAAGGTTAAAAACAGCAATAATATGAGGTTTCACGTTGTTCCTCCTTACAGTGTGCGTAAATATTTTTCTACGGCTTTAATCTGTTCGCTATCCAATCCCTGATTGGGGAGGGACGGCATGGCTCCCCGCCCGTTTAATAACACTTCGGTTAGTTTTTCGCCGGGAAGGCGCTTTCCTACTCCCTCCAATCCAGGCCCAACGAGTCGTTCTTTCGTTAGATGATGACAACCGAGACAGTGTTGCTGGACAATGACTTTTCCATCCACAGGTTTGTTGCCAGCTGTATCTTCCGTGCGCTCGTTTACCGGTTGGGCCAGAACCGAATAACCAATCGCCCAGACGGCGAGCGCGATATACGTAAAGACGAGAAAGCGCGGTACCCGGGCATTCGCCATACGAATCCCCGCAACTTCTTCAAGAGGTTCTTGATTCGTCGTTTTCTTTTCTTCGTGGCGTTCTTCATCCATTGCTTCTACCTCCTAGCGTCCTTCTGTGGAAGGCGCTGGTTTTAGGCTCATTAGATAAGCGATTAAATCTTCGGTATCTTGATCAGACAGGTAATTGTAGCTCGGCATCGTGCTTCCAGGGAACACCTGACGCGGATTGCGCAGGTGGACACGGTGCCATTGTTCATTCCAACGTGTGCCTACCCATGTTAAATCTGACCCGGTACGCACGGTTCCCAGCAGGTGCGGGTAATCATGGTAGTAGTCTTCTGGCACGGATACAGGTCCGAGCGAAGAATCGGCTTTAACCGGCCGGACAAACTGGGTGTGGCAGACGTGACATCCTTCGCGGATATACACTTGCCTACCCCTGTACTCCGGAGAATGAATTGCATAATTTTTTATTTTGGCGTTGGCGTTTTCCCGTTGCATGACTTCATCGTAGAACGGGAGGATTACGGTGGCGACCACCCCGATAAAAAACAGGAGGGAGGCGCCGACAACAAAAGGTTTCATGGATCGTTCTTTGCTTTGTCCGCTCATCGCTTTTCTCCTTCCCTTTTTTAGGCGGTAGAGCTTGACTTTTCTTCAAGTGATAATAGTTGTCCATCTTTCAGCGAACGGCGCACATTATAAATGAAAATAAGCTGACCGGTAAACATAAGCGCTCCGCCGATTGTCCTCGCGATGGAAAAGGGTTGTAAGGAGATAACGACTTCAAGGAACGGAACACCATATTGTTTGCCTTCCGCCCAGGCAAACCCTTGCATGACACCTGCGGTCCACGTGGTAAATGCGAAAATGAGAAAGCCGATGACGGAAAGCCAGAAGTGCCAGTTCATGAGCGCCTGGCTGTAGATTTTGCGCCCTGTCAGCGTTGGTAGCGCATAATAGAATAACGCGAAGAGTACGAAAGAGAAGGCGGCAAACAGCGGCATATGGGCATGTCCGATAATCCAGTTTGTAAACTTTAGAATGGCGCTTGGTTGCATGAGTGATTGAAAAGGTCCCTGTAGACAGGTAATGAGATAGAAAATCGCACCGGTTACGACGAACTTTAACGGTACGTTTTCTGAGATTACATGCCACTTTCCTTTCATCGTTCCGAATACGTTTGCCAGCACTGTCCATACTGGAATAATAAGCAGTACGGACGGGACAACACCGGCTTTCATAAGCCAGGCTGGAATGGGACCATTTTGCAGATGATGCGGCCCGTTCCACACGTAGAAGGTGGCAATGGTCCAGAATCCGATCAGCGAGAGTTTGTGGCTGTAGAGCGGATTTTTGGATAGTAAAGGAAGCAGATAGTAGATAAAGCCAACTCCTACGGTCGTCAACCACAGTCCGATGATGTTATGGCCGTAAAACCAGCCGGCCAGCGCCTGCGGCACTCCCGAAATAAAGTAAGTCACAATGTTACCGATGATATAAAGGAACGGGAGCCAAATTAACGACCCCATAAAATACCAAAGGCTGACATACAATTGTTTTTCGTTTCTTTTGGCGATGGTTTTGAAGCAAGCGTAAGTGATGCCTGCGACCAACACAATGAGGAGCAGATCGAGCGGCCATACCGTTTCTGCATATTCGATGGTGGTTGTGTATCCCATGGAAAGAGTAATAATAGCCAATATCATGTATACATTCCATAGAATACCAAGAGAGCGCACGAAGCGCGGGTGTTCCAGCGATTTGCGCGTAAGTTGTGGAATAACGTAGAGTAGACCGGCCACATACGCCATCGACAGCCAACCGAAGATCAAGATATGCGTATGCACCGGACGGATGCGTCCATAGGAAAGATACTTTTGCAGGAATGCTCCCCAAACAAGAAAGTCTGGCCAGACGTATTTGATTGCCAGAATCAAGCCGATAATCATTCCGACAATCAGCCAGGCGAGTGAAGAATAGAAAAAGAAGCGAACCGCTTTATTCTCGTCACTTGTAATGGCTGCCATAACAATCTCCTTTCCGTAACAACAAGATGAAATCATGTTAAGTATTTCCTGAGCAAAGAAAAATATTCTGAGAAGAAGGAGAAAACAAGAAGATGTCAAAATATATATAAAAGCCATACATTTCCCCTCGATAAATATTGACAATGCTAATTTTTTTGAATAAACTAAACTCGAGTGAATGCTCATTCATCTTGGATTTGAGGGAAGCTATATGGCGAAGAAAACAGGAGAGAAATATCAGAATATTATTGAAGCTGCGGTAAAAGTCATTGCACAGCACGGCTACCACCAGGCGCAGGTATCGAAGATTGCGCGCGAAGCGTCCGTTGCCGATGGAACGATTTATCTGTATTTTGACAACAAAGCCGATGTGCTTGTTTCTTTATTTAAGGAAAAAATGGGCGCCTTTGTTCAGGCGACGCGCGAGCGTATTGAATTGCTGGAAAGAGCCGATGATCGCCTGCGGGAACTGATTTATATGCATCTTTGGCAAATGTCGCAAAATCGCGACTGGGCCATTGTAACCCAAATTGAACTGCGCCAGTCCGATCCTGTGGTACGGGCTGGAATTAATCAGGCGCTTAAGGAATACCTAAAACTTATTGATGAAGTGATTTTTCTTGGCAAGGAACAGGGAGTATTTCGGGAAAATGTGGAGCATCGGGTAGCGCGCAAGATGATCTTTGGCACGCTGGATGAAGCGGTTACGTCTTGGGTAATGAACGACAGGAAATATAACCTTGTATCACTTGTTGAGCCGATTCACAACTTATTTATTAACGGATTAAAAGTAGAAAAACAGTGAAATGATACAAAGCAGCCGAATGGCTTATTTTACGAAAGATTATTATAATTCATGAATAAGTGAATGTATAGAAAAATAACGAATGATGGAGTGGTTCAGCAACATTTTGCTATACCATAATTTACACATGGATGATGGAGGGAGAGAAACAGATGGAGTTTACGAATGTAAAGCTTGAAGTGGCGAACAGGGTAGCCTATATCAGCATCGATGTACCTCCTGCAAACACGTTAAGCTCCGCCACGCTCTCAGGATTGAGTGATGCCTTTCATTATGCCGGGAACAACGAGGAAATAAAAGTTGTCGTTGTAACCGGAGCAGGGAAGTTTTTTGTCGCTGGAGCCGACATTAAAGAATTTACAGGCGCCTTTGATAATCCGGAAAAAGCGGAGCAAATGGCGCGCACAGGCCAAAGGCTATTTGACCGTATTGAAAATTTTCAAAAGCCTGTCATTGCGGCCATTAACGGTGCCGCTCTGGGCGGAGGTCTTGAGCTTGCAATGGCCTGCCACATGCGATTTGCTGCCGAAGATGCTAAGCTTGGCTTACCCGAGTTAAATCTTGGATTGATTCCGGGATTCGGCGGAACACAAAGGTTGGCGCGTCTGACCAACAAAGCGAAGGCGTTAGAATTGATTTTGACGAGCCAATTTATCGACGGGAAAGAAGCTGAGCGCATAGGCTTGGTAAATCGCGCGGTTCCGCTTGCTTCATTGATGGATGAAGTGAAGAAATTCGCTGAGTTTATCGCGCTACAGAAAAGCGCCATTTCTATCCGTGCCGCGCTTACAGCGGTTACATACGGTCTTTGCACCGGACCGGAGAGCGGCATGGAGAAAGAAGCTAAGTTATTTGGTGAACTGTTTGTTTCCGATGACATGAAAGAGGGTGTAAATGCCTTCATCGAAAAGCGTAAAGCCCAGTTCACCGACAAATAATTATACATTACCTGTTCGTGCGTCTGCTAAAAAAGGTAGAACGCTGAACCTTCTCTATATATTATTGGAGCCGAAGGAGGATATATATGAACATTATTGTATGCTTGAAGCAAACGTTTGACACAGAAGAAAAAATCGTGTTGGAAAGCGGAAAAATCAGCGAAGATGGCGTGGAATTCATCATCAATCCGTACGATGAGTACGCGGTGGAAGAAGCGATTAAGCTGCGCGATGAGCACGGCGGAGAGATTACCGTTGTAACGGTGGGGCCGGAACGTGCGGAGAGCGCGTTGCGCACGGCGCTGGCAATGGGCGCAGACAAAGCGGTTATTGTTGATGACCAAGGTCTTGAACTTGATGAATATAGTGTAGCGAAAATCCTTGCGGCTGTAATTAAAGAGCGCGAGTATGACATTATTCTCGGCGGCAATATGGCGGTTGATAACGGCTCCGGCCAGGTGGGCCCGCGTCTTGCCGAAGAGCTTGGCATTCCTCAGGTGACGACGATTACGAAGCTGGACATTGATGGCGGAAAAGCAACCATTGAACGCGATGTGGAAGGGGACATGGAGGTTATCGAAGTATCGCTGCCGGTGCTTGTCACAGCACAACAGGGGTTAAACGAACCGCGGTATCCTTCACTGCCCGGCATTATGAAAGCGAAGAAAAAACCGATGGAGCGTTTAACGGTGGATGATTTAAACATTGACGGTGATGTGAGCGCGAAAACGTCCGTAACGGAAACATTCCTGCCGCCGAAGAAAGAAGCGGGACGAGTCTTAAACGGGGATATTCAGGATCAAGTAAAAGAATTGGTGGCTCTTCTGCGCAACGAAGCGAAAGTAATCTAAAGGGTTGAGGGAGGACGAGCGATTATGAAAAAAGTACTTGTATTGGCAGAAGCGAAAGATAGGAGCTTGCGTAATGTCTCATTTGAAGCGCTGACAGCGGCACAGCGCGTTTCCGAAGGCGGGGAAATCGTGGCGGCCGCTTTCGGTAGCGACGCGGTTAATTACGTGGGAGAGTTAAGCAAATATGGCGCGAACAAAGTGTATGTGGTTAGTAACAAAGAGCTTGACACGTATACGACAGACGCTTATTTTCAGGCATTGCGTCAGGTGATTGATGCAGTACAGCCAGAAGTAATTTTGATGCCGCATACGGCAATCGGCAAAGATCTTGCGCCGCGCATCGCCGCACGCTTGGGTCTTGGTCTCGTATCTGATGTGATCGACATCCAAGTGGAAGACGGTGAAGTGATTTTTACGCGTCCGATTTACGCGGGTAAGGCATTTGAGAAAAAGAAAGTGGTATCTGGCATTCTGTTCGCAACTGTGCGTCCGAATAACATCCCGGCGGAAGAAACTGGCGGGACGGCAGAAGTTGTAGATTTCAACGTGGAAATTAAAGATCTGCGTACCATTGTAAAAGAAGTCGTTCGCAAAACTGTGGGTGGCGTGGATTTGGCCGAAGCAAAAGTAGTGGTATCCGGTGGCCGCGGCGTCAAATCATCGGAAGGTTTTAAGCCGCTTCAGGAACTAGCAGAAGTGCTGGGTGGCGCAGTAGGCGCGTCCCGTGGTGCATGCGATGCCGGCTATTGCGACTATTCTCTGCAAATCGGGCAGACAGGAAAAGTTGTTACACCTGATCTGTATATTGCAGCGGGTATCTCTGGCGCGATTCAACACCTAGCTGGTATGTCTAACTCCAAAGTTATCGTAGCGATTAACAAAGACCCGGAAGCACCAATTTTCCAGGTAGCCGACTATGGTATCGTAGGCGATCTGTTCGAAGTTGTTCCGCTTCTTACCGAAGAGTTCAAAAAAGTTCTTGTTCAAAATTAAACGGATAACGCGACAAAACAGGCAGGGTCATTTTTGTCCCTGCCTGTTTTGTCGTTTGTGCCTTTGCTTTGGCAGGTTGCGGCGCTGGACAAAAAATCAACGAAGCGGAGATCTTGTGGCAGTTTCGCAAGTGGATATTTTAAAGTAAAAGTGATATACTGTTACTGGTATATCTCAGCAATATACCGAAAGTAAATGGACAGGTACGTTAGTTACGATAATGAGATATAAGGAGGACATTATATATGGCAATCGTAAATGTAACAGATAATACTTTCCAAAGCGAAGTAGAAAGCGGCGGTACTGTATTGGTTGACTTCTGGGCTCCGTGGTGCGGCCCTTGCAAAATGATTGCGCCTGTTCTCGAAGAACTTGATAACGAGATCGGCGGTAAAGTGAAAATCGCAAAAGTAAATGTCGATGAAAATCCTGAATCCGCGCAACGTTTTGGTGTGATGAGTATCCCAACCCTTCTTCTCGTAAAAGACGGCCAAGTTGTTGATAAAATCATCGGCTTCCAGCCGAAAGAAAGCTTGCTTGACGCAATCAATAAGCACCTGTAAGATCATAAATCCCCCGGCTTATCTGTTATAGCCGGGGGATTTATGATCTGAAAGGCCGTGGTTCGCCGGATGTTACCAGAACCTGCGATATTTATGATAACATAACAATCAGGAGGGGACTGCTATGAATACGCTGAAAGAAAAACTAAGTCTCTTGCCTGATAAGCCCGGTTGTTACTTAATGAAAAACGCAGCGGGCGAAGTGATCTACGTCGGCAAGGCTAAGATATTAAAAAACCGTGTCCGTTCTTACTTTACGGGTAGTCATGACGGAAAAACGCAGCGTCTTGTACAGGAGATTGCTGATTTTGAATATATTGTGACTTCATCGCCGGTGGAGGCGCTTCTTCTGGAATGCAACCTGATTAAACAGCATAATCCGCGTTATAATGTATTGCTAAAAGATGATAAAACGTATCCTTATATTAAGATTACGAACGAAGAACACCCTCGTCTTGAAATCACACGCAGGGTAGTGAAAGATGGCGCTAGATATTTCGGGCCGTATGCAAATGTCGGAGCCGCGCAGGAAACGAAGAAGCTGCTTGACCGGTTGTATCCGTTGCGCAAATGCAAGCATATTCCCAAAAGCGTATGCCTGTATTACCATATGGGCCAGTGCCTCGCTCCCTGTGAATATGAAGTAGACCCACAACAATATGAGGAAATGAGCGAACAAATTGCCCGCTTTTTGAACGGCAATTATAGGGAAGTTAAGCAGAAGCTGACAGAGCAAATGGAAGAAGCAGCAGAAAAGCTTGAATTCGAGCGTGCTAAGG
Organism: Aneurinibacillus thermoaerophilus; assembly: GCF_900099925.1. GTDB lineage: Bacteria > Bacillota > Bacilli > Aneurinibacillales > Aneurinibacillaceae > Aneurinibacillus > Aneurinibacillus thermoaerophilus. Next base: position 11,498 of record NZ_FNDE01000044.1, read on the forward strand.
AACTGCGCGATCAGATTCAGTACATTGAAGCGATTATGGAGAAGCAAAAAGTTACGTTTAGCGATAACGTGGATCGGGACGCTTGGGGTTACTACGCGGATAAAGGCTGGATGAGTGTACAGGTATTCCACATTCGTCAGGGGAAAATGATTGAGCGTAATGTGGCCTCATTTCCTTATTACGGGGAAGAATATGAAGATTTCATTTCTTATGTAGCGCAGTTTTATTTTCAGGAGCATATGCGCCCAAAAGAAGTATTGTTTCCAATAAGCAAAGGCACAGACGGATTAGAGGAGATGCTCGGCTCCAGGCTGCTTACACCGCAACGTGGCCCCAAGAAGCAATTAGTAGACATGGCGACGGAGAACGCCCGCATCGCCTTGGAGGAAAAATTTGCGCTCATGGCGCGCGATGAAGCAAGAACGGTGCAGGCGGTACAGAAACTTGGCGAATTGCTTGGCATCGGATATCCAAAACGTATTGAAGCGTTTGACAATTCGAACATTCAGGGTATCGATCCTGTTTCGGCGATGGTTGTGTTCACAGATGGCAAACCGGACAAGAAGGAATACCGTAAGTATAAAGTGAAAACCGTGGCTGGTCCAGACGATTATGCGACAATGAAAGAAGTGATCCGGCGTCGTTACACCCGCGTGCTAAAAGAAGGTCTGCCATTGCCTAATTTAGTCGTTATCGACGGAGGAAAGGGCCAGATTGCGGCTGCGGTCGATGTGCTGGAAAACGAACTGGGCCTTTATATTCCGGTGTGTGGCCTAGCAAAAGACGAAAGGCATCGCACCGCACAGCTTCTTGTAGGGGACCCACCGATTCCGGTCGACTTGAAGAGAGATAGCAACGAATTTTATTTGCTACAGCGCATTCAGGACGAAGTGCATCGGTTCGCAGTTACGTTCCATCGCAATACGCGCGGCAAAACGATGTTCCAATCTAGGCTTGACGAGATTCCGGGTGTGGGTGAGAAACGCAAAAAGTTGCTGCTGAAACATTTCGGTTCCATCAAGCGTATGCGTGAAGCAACGGTGGATGAATATCGCAACATTGGCATAGGTGATAAGCTTGCCCGTCAGATTTTGCAACATTTGCGTGAAGAGGAAACGACGGTTGCACCCGAGTGAAAAAGAAGAAAAAAGGTTGTTCTTCTGGACGACGTGTGTTACTATGTATGTAAATTAAATATTCAAACAATAACGCCTCACTTTAAAAGGTGAGGTAGAGGCGCGAAAACCATGAGTATCCTGCTGGAGGAACGAGAATCCAGTGAAGGCAGGGGAAAGGGGAATTCGCCGAAATGGCAGGTTGGATCTCGCCGCCTGCTGTTGGGCCTGCATTGAATAAGTGCAGGACTGTCACCGGATGATCATCCCGGATGTTCGGTGGAGCACTATCTCGCAGGGGGAAAAGGGAGTGAGCGTTAGCTGTTATTTATGCGAGACACAGACAACAGCTAAGGCACGTGCCTTTCTGTTGTCTTTTTTATTTTTCAAGCGGCGTGGTCACGCCTGAACTTCTCAGCGTGCGAGATAAACAGAGAAAGAATGCTTATAGGAGGACGCGAGAGATGAGTCTTATAGTACAGAAATACGGCGGCACATCCGTCGGCACGATTGAGCGTATTCAGGCGGTGGCCCGCCGCATTTTAGCGACTTGCCGAGCCGGGCATCAGGTTGTCGTTGTTGTCTCGGCGATGGGAAAGTCAACGGATATGCTGGTGGACATGGCAAAACAAGTTATAGATCATCCGAGTCCCCGTGAGATGGATATGCTGCTTACGACAGGGGAGCAAGTATCGACTGCTCTGGTGACGATGGCATTGCATGCTCAGGGCTGGGATGCGGTATCCATGACTGGATGGCAGGCTGGTATTTCCACAGAAGAAGTGCATACAAAGGCGCGGATTACTGAAATCGATCCAGCGCCTATTCAGCAGGCGCTTGGGCAGGGTAAAGTCGTTATCGTTGCCGGGTTTCAGGGCATTTCTGAGAGCGGACAGATCACCACGCTCGGACGCGGTGGTTCGGATACGACAGCGGTAGCGCTTGCAGCTGTGCTGAAAGCGGATAGGTGCGAAATTTACACGGATGTTGACGGAGTGTATACCGCAGACCCGCGCATTGTGTCTTCCGCTCGTAAATTGGCCCGCATTTCTTATGATGAAATGTTGGAGTTGGCAACGCTTGGTGCGGGGGTGCTTCATCCGAGGGCGGTGGAATGTGCAAAGCAGCATCAAGTGTGCCTTACTGTACGTTCAAGCTTTAGTGAAGAGGAAGGAACCATTATCGAGGAGGAAGCAGATATGGAACAAGGGCTTGTCATTAGCGGAGTTGCTTACGATAAAAATGTAGCTAAAATAACTGTAGTCGATATGCCGGCAAAGGTAGATACGCTGTCAAACTTGTTTGCAGTACTGGCAGCTGAACATGTTAATGTTGATATCATTGTCCAAAGTTCGTATGAAGCGGAGACCACAAATGTCTCGTTTTCCGTAAGCGGAGATGAAGTTAAGAAAACGTTAGATGTATTGCATAAGCAACGGGATACGTTGCAGTTCGGTTATGTGGTGGCAGAAAAGGAACTGGCTAAAGTATCGATTGTAGGCGCTGGCATGATTACGAATCCAGGGGTAGCAGCGAGAATGTTTACATGCCTTGCTGAAGCCGGAGTAGAGGTTAAAATGGTTTCGACTTCTGAAATTAAGGTCTCATGCGTAGTACCGCTCGAAGACATGGAAAAAGCAGTGTGCAATCTGCATACTGTGTTTGGCTTGGATACGAAGGAAAAAGCTGTTGTTTATTAAGTGTTTGCTGGTGGCTGGTCAGTGAATCAGCAAGTGAATGTTGTGCAGCAATCGCTGCAATAAGAAAAGCTCGCGGGCGCACCCGCGAGCTTTTTACACGTTTAGGCGACAATTTTTTCGTTGTTTAGCGAATTTGGAAGCAGTCCTGCGAGCGCAAGGCGCCGGCGAACTTGAATACCGATGTAAGAAGCAAGGATGATTTTGATTAAGTCAGGCAGAATGAATGTTATGTCTATCCCGATTGCTTTATCCCATGTCATGCTGCCCACTAATTTAAGTTGTATAACGCCTGCAACGTGGATAATGGCAAGGCCTACTATATTTACAATGAACGCTTTCATGAAAGTTAGCTTTCCACGGTCTATCATTGTCCCCATAACAAAGGCGGAAACGATATAGCCGATGAGATACCCGCCGGTTGGTCCGACTAGAACGGGAAGACCTGCGTTAAATTTAGCGAAAACCGGTACGCCGATGGCTCCAACCAAAATATAAAGCAGAATAGCTAATGTACCGTACCGTCGCCCCAGAATCACCACAGTCAACGCGACGGCGAAATTTTGCATTGTAAACGGCACCGGCGGCAAGAAGGTAATTGAAATTTGGGCGCATACGGCGATAATTGCGCAAAATAAAGCCGAAAGAATCATCATTTTTAAACTTGTTTTTCCCATCTGTGCTCTCCTTAAATATGAGATAATTTGTTAACATTTTTTATAAATAAGTTTACAAATTTGATTAAGATGTTGTCAATATTGACATTAGTCAGTAAAAATCTTAGTATTGAACTAACCTAACCTAAAATTAAAGATGGAATCATACGAAAGTGCTCTTATCAAGAGAGGTGGAGGGACTGGCCCGATGAAACCCGGCAACCCCGCATATGCTTGCGGACAAGGTGCTAATTCCAGCAGAGCGGTATGCGCTCTGAAAGATAAGGGGAGGTAATATGCGACACAAGCGCCTCTTCCTTATTGGAAGTGGCGTTTTTTATATGATAGACAAATGCGACGCTTGAAAAAACAGAGGAAGAGAAGAAAGGAGTGAAGGCGCATGCAGCAAAAGATGGTGATTGACGAGATTACGCTGGAGTGTGGAGAAACGTTAAAACAGGTGGAAATCGCGTATGAAGCGTGCGGAATATTAAATAAGGATAAAACGAATGCTATTCTTGTATGCCACGCGCTGACCGGAGATGCGCGCGCCGTTGGAGACGAGAAAACACCGGGATGGTGGGAAGGCTTAATCGGCCCTGGGCGCTATATCGATACGAATCAATATTTCGTCGTCACCTCTAACGTGCTGGGCGGATGTGCAGGGACGACCGGCCCAGCTTCTGTGAACCCGGAGACGGGACAGCCGTATGGCGCTGATTTTCCGGTTGTAACGATACGAGATATGGTGAAGCTTCAGTATTTAATGGTACGAAAACTGGGTATCAATAAACTGCTAGCAATTATCGGTGGCTCAATGGGGGGGATGCAAGTATATGAATGGGCGGTCATGTATCCAGAGATGGCCCATTTGATTATTCCCATTGCGACCTCCACACGGCTGTCCGCTGTTGCTATCGCTTATAACGATGTAGGACGGCAAGCGATCCTTTGCGATCCGGAATGGAAAAACGGAAATTATTACCCTGGAAAAGGTCCTGTGAACGGTTTATCCATCGCGCGAATGCTTGGTATGATTACGTACCGCACCGCAGAATTGTTTGAATACCGTTTCGGTCGACGTTTAAAAGATGAGCGCGATGTTACCCATTTTGATTCGACATTTAATATTGAAAGCTACCTGCGCTATCAAGGACAAAAACTGGTTAACCGCTTTGATGCGAATAGTTATCTTTACCTGTTGAAAGCGATGGATTCGCATGATATCGGCCGCGGGCGGGGGGGCATTGAGGCGGCCCTTGAACGGATTCAGGCCCGCGTATTGTCAATCGCTATCTCTAACGATTTGCTGTATCCGGCCGATCATCAGGAAGAAGTGGTGAAAATGCTTCGTGCGGCCGGAAAAGAAGTGGAATATCATTTCGTCGAATCTATATACGGACATGATGGGTTTCTTGTCGAATTTGTGAAGATCGGGCCGCTTGTAGAACAATTTATTGAAAAATATTATTCCAGCACTTTTACACAGTCTGCCGCGCCCCGATAAATGCGGAGTGGTTATCGGGTAATTTCGACAATTTGTCTACCGCTTTCCTTGACGGTACCCCCTACTAGGAGTAAAATGAATTTGTCACAAAGTCTTCATTTATTGCTTAAGGCTTCCTCAGGAAGCTTTTCTTCATGTAAAGTAGAGCGGGTAAGGGGGGAATTATAGAAAGAGAAGTGTAGTGGTAGGGGTTCTAGGATAGTTCGGATGTTGGAGAGAGAGTGGCTGGTGCAGAATGATTTTGTGAAAAAGGTGTCAAATTAGAAAAAACTGAGTGGATCCTTTTGAAAGGGGGAATTTGTGAAATGGCAACGACGAATCACCGCCATTTTTTTAACCGTAAACTCCATTCCCTTTTAGGGGTTGTACCGATTGGCGGTTTCTTATTCGTTCATTTATTAACGAACTACTATGCGACACGCGGTGAATCCGCTTTTCTTGAACGTGTAGAGATTATGGAAGGACTTCCTTTCCTCGCGCTCATTGAAATTCTCTTCATTTTCTTGCCTATTCTGTATCACGGTATTTATGGCCTTTATATTGCTTTCCAAGCTAAAAACAATGTAGGTAACTATGGTTATTTCCGCAACGTAATGTTTATGCTACAGCGTGTAACCGGTGTTATCACGCTTATTTTCATTACATGGCATGTTTGGGAAACAAAAATGCAAATGGTGCTTGGCAGGGTTGAAGCCACCGGTTTGTTTACCCTGATGAATGAAATTTTGGCTAATCCGGTTATGTTGGCATTCTATATTGTCGGTCTTCTGTCCGCAACATTCCACTTCGCGAACGGTTTGTGGAGTTTTGCAGTAAGCTGGGGCATTACGGTTGGGCCGCGCGCGCAGCGTATCTCCACTTACGTAACAATGGTTGTGTTCGTGTTTATGTCTGCTATGGGATTAATGGCTCTGTTTGCTTTCGCGAATCCCGTTGATGTAGCACAAGCGATCCAGAAATAGGGGGTTAGAGCATGAATAAAGGTAAAATTATCGTAGTTGGCGGCGGTCTCGCGGGTTTGATGTCAACCATTAAAGCTTCCGAAGCCGGCTATTCGGTTGAGCTGTTTTCTCTGGTTCCTGTAAAACGCTCTCACTCTGTTTGTGCACAGGGCGGTATTAACGGAGCAGTAAATACAAAAGGTGAAGGCGATTCCCCGTGGATTCACTTTGACGATACGATTTACGGTGGCGACTTCCTTGCGAATCAGCCTCCAGTAAAGGCGATGTGTGAAGCGGCACCTGGTATCATTTATATGTTTGACCGCATGGGTGTTATGTTTAACCGTACGTCGGAAGGTCTTATTGATTTCCGTCGTTTTGGTGGTACGCAGCATCACCGTACAGCATTTGCAGGTGCGACAACCGGTCAGCAGCTTCTGTATGCGTTGGATGAGCAAGTGCGTCGCTGGGAAGTGAACGGCCTTGTTACGAAATATGAAGGCTGGGAATTCCTCTCCATCGTTCAGGATGACGAAGGCATATGCCGCGGTATCGTGGCACAGAACCTCCGCTCCATGGAGATTAAAGCATTCAGAGCCGATGCGGTTATCCTTGCGACAGGTGGCCCTGGCATCATCTTCGGTAAATCTACAAACTCTATTATCAATACAGGTACGGCTGCTTCTGCTGTTTATCAGCAGGGTGCAACATATGCGAACGGCGAGTTCATTCAGATTCACCCGACCGCAATCCCGGGAGACGATAAGCTACGTCTGATGTCCGAATCTGCCCGTGGTGAAGGTGGACGTGTCTGGACTTATAAAGATGGTAAGCCTTGGTATTTCCTTGAAGAAAAATATCCGGCTTATGGTAACCTGGTGCCTCGTGACATCGCAACACGCGAAATCTTCCATGTTTGTGTTGATCTGAAGCTCGGCATCAACGGCGAGAACATGGTATATCTTGATCTGTCCCACAAAGATCCGCATGAGCTGGATGTTAAGCTAGGGGGAATCATCGAGATTTACGAGAAGTTCGTTGGTGATGATCCGCGTAAAGTTCCGATGAAAATTTTCCCTGCTGTTCACTATTCCATGGGCGGTCTGTGGGTTGATTACAACCAGATGACCAACATTCCGGGGCTGTTTGCCGCAGGTGAGTGTGATTATTCACAGCATGGTGCAAACCGTCTGGGTGCAAACTCGCTTCTGTCAGCGGTATACGGCGGTATGGTGGCAGGGCCGAAGGCGATCGAATATATCAAAGGCCTAGACAAGTCCTCTGAAGACGTATCCTCCACTTTCTTCGATGCTCAGCTGAAGAAAGAGCAGGAGAAGTACGATCGCATTACAAGCATGACAAGCGGTACGGAGAACGCATATCTGCTGCATAGAGAACTCGGCGAGTGGATGACCGACAACGTAACGGTTGTTCGTTACAATGACAAATTGAAGAAGACGGACGAGAAAATTCAGGAGCTTATGGAGCGCTATCAAAACATTAATATTAACGATACATCAAAGTGGAGCAATACAGGCGCTTCTTTCACTCGTCAGCTGTGGAATATGCTTGTGCTTGCCCGTGTAATTACAATCGGTGCGCTTATGCGTAACGAAAGTCGTGGCGCTCATTATAAGCCGGAATTCCCAGAACGCGACGATGAGAACTTCTTGAAGACAACAATGGCGAACTTCGATCCGGAGACAAAAGCTCCGAAGATTTCGTATGAAGATGTTGATATTTCTCTCATTAAGCCTCGTAAACGCGACTACTCGAAGAAGAGCACGGTGGCTGAGAAGAAGTAGCTCATTAAAAGAGAGGTGAAATAAAATGGCCGAACAACAAAAAACGATTCATTTGATTATTACTCGTCAGGATGGTCCTGATGGAACTCCATATAAACAAGAATTCAAAATCCCTTACCGTCCGAATATGAACATCATTAGCTGTCTGATGGAAATTCAGCGCAATCCTGTAACGGTGGACGGTAAAAAAGTAGCTCCGGTTGTTTGGGAGATGAACTGTCTGGAAGAGGTTTGCGGCGCATGCTCTATGGTCATTAACGGAAAACCTCGTCAATCTTGTACAGCGCTCGTTGACAAATTGGAACAGCCGATTCGTCTTGAACCGATGAGAACATTCCCGGTAATGCGTGATTTAGCGGTAGACCGAAGCCGCATGTTCGACGCGTTGAAACGGGTAAAAGCGTGGATTCCGATCGATGGTACGCATGATCTCGGACCTGGCCCGCGTATGCCGGAAGTGGATCGCCAATGGGCATATGAGCTCTCTCGCTGCATGACTTGTGGCGTGTGCTTGGAGGCTTGCCCGAACGTAAACGATAAGTCTCCGTTTATTGGCGCGTTTGCCATTTCCCAGGTTCGATTGTTCAATGAACATCCGACCGGTAAAATGAACAAAGAAGAGCGTCTGGAAGCCCTGATGGGCGAAGGTGGAATTACGGATTGCGGTAATTCCCAAAACTGCGTGCAATCCTGCCCGAAAGGCATTCCGCTCACAACATCAATTGCGGCAATGAACCGCGCCACGACGCTATATTCTATCAAGAACTTCTTCCGCAACTAATGGATGGAGAAAATTCAGCGGCACCCTATCATCAAAGATAGGGTGCTATTTTGTTATCTATCATAACTTGTTTGGTTGACATATTAAACAATTTCTCTTTATAATTAGTGTTAACTAATAATTAAAATTAAGTTGACAATAAAGAGGAGGAGCCATGCTGACACCTGTATTAGATACGAAGCCGAAGACGGATTGGATTGCGTTGGCGGAGGAAGTACTGGCAGGGAAAGAATTGACAAAAGAAGAAGCGCTCGGCATTCTGCATGCGCCGGACACGGAAGTATTGTCATTGCTTCAGGGGGCGTACCGTATCCGCAGCCATTATTACGGCAATAAAGTAAAGTTGAATATGATTATTAACGCTAAGAGTGGGCTGTGCCCGGAAGATTGTGGGTACTGTTCCCAATCAATTGTATCAAACGCACCAATCGAAAAATATCCGCAATTATCCAAAGATGTATTGGTAGATGGTGCACGAAAGGCGAAAGAAGCGAAAGCGGGTACATATTGCATCGTGATGAGCGGACGCCGTCCGACCGACAAGGAAGTGGATAATGTAATCCAGGCCGTGCGGGAGATTAAAGAACAGCATAATATGAAAATTTGTGCTTGTCTTGGGCTTATTACTCCAGAGCAAGCGAGGAGATTGAAGGAAGCAGGTGTCGACCGCTTTAATCACAATATTAACACAGCGGCGAGTCACCATGCCAATATTACGTCGACACATACATATGATGATCGAATCAACACCATTAATGCGGTGAAGGAAGTGGGCATGTCTCCTTGTTCGGGTGTGATTATTGGTATGGGTGAAACAGACGAGGAAATCGTCGATATGGCGAACGCGCTTCGCGAATTAAATGCCGATTCTATACCAGTAAACTTTTTGAACGCTATTCCGGGTACTCCTCTGGGAAACATGCCGAAAATCGGCGCTTTAAAATGCTTGAAAGTGCTGGCGCTTTTCCGTTATATTAATCCGACAAAAGAAATACGCATTTCTGGTGGACGGGAAGTAAATCTGCGCCATTTGCAACCGATGGGATTGTACGCCGCAAACTCCATTTTTGTCGGCGACTATTTAACGACAGATGGTCAGAAAACGCAGTTGGATCATGAGATGATTGAAGATCTTGGTTTTGAAATTGAAGAATGCGCCTTTGACAGCGAACCGCCGGTTTTAACCAAATAGGCATTATCAAAAGCTTCTCCATGTCGGGGAAGCTTTTTTATCGTATAAGAGTTGCCTTCTTCTATGGTAGAATATTTTGCTAAAATATATAAAAGAATAAAAACAACGCCAATTAAACGCAGGGAGTGGAGAAGATGGCAAGAGCAGAATACATACAGCCTAACTTGGAGGAATGGCTTGCGAAATTTCACTTTAAGACTAAAGTCCACATCCGATTTTGTGAAACCGATATGTCAGGACATGTAAATAATACAAGCCACTTGATTTATTTTGAGCAGGGCAGGGTAGAATACTTTGACAACATGGGATTTGGTGAGATGATACTGCACGAAAAGGCGGAACTTATGGTAGTTGTCGCTGATATTACCTGCCATTACCACAGTGAAGCTTTTTTTCGGGAAACGTTAGAGATGGGCGTGCGCGTAGCGCGCATGGGGAATCGTTCACTCGACTTAGAATATTATTTAATGGCGGAAAATGAGAAACGGTTGGTCGCGACCGGGCGTGGGACAATTGTTCTGGTAAATAAGAAAACGAGAAAAAGTTTCCCGATTCCACAGGCGGCCCGTGAGAAAATTGTCGCCTTCGAGCAAATGGAGATGAGTGGTTAACAAGCATGTTTTTTCATGGAATTCCATTCCGTTATTTGCGCCTGCAATATCCTGTATTGTCTCCGCGGCAAAGTGCGGGTCAGAAAACGGCGGTACAACTCTCGGATCGGCAGCATCTTATTGAACAGTTTGGGCTGGAACCGATCCATTTGCTTGAATACTGGCGGAACGAATACACGTTACAGGATTGTCTTAGAGCCTGTTTTGCGTTCGGAGATGTAGTGTTGGCTTTCCAGGAACTTCCGCTTCCCATATGGCAATTAAGCAGACATGAAGTGGGAGTTTCCGCGCTGTCGCTGCATAGGACGCGATGGATATTCATTTTGCAACCCGAATACAGCGAAGAATTGCGAACCATGTTTCCGAAAGTACCGATTTTTGTGTTACATTATGAAAATGGAAAGTTTCGTTCATTTTCTAAGAGAAAATAATTACCGTGTAGACAGGGAATTTTTTTCATTCGGTAATGAACGAAAGAAACATGAGACGAATATAATGTGTCGCAGGCCCAAAATTCCTGTTTCCCCGAACCAGCTATCTTCCCGGGTCATAAAATATGGTGACTGTATCCCTAGCCTTGCACTTGAGAGCCCAGGCCAAGGAGGGGTAGCACTTTTGAGTAACGAACAGAAAGCAAAGCCGTTGTTGACGAACCGGGAACGAGAGGTATTTGAACTACTTGTGTTAGACAAGACGACAAAAGAAATTGCACAGCAGTTGTTCATTAGCGAAAAGACTGTACGAAATCATATTAGTAATCAAATGCGTACCTTTTGAAAAAACATGTATGAGGGTAATAGCCCTCTTTATTTTTGTGGATAAGTTAATCAGATATTATCTCCGAAAAAGCGGATATATACTGTGAAAAATGTGAATAATCCTGTGAATTGTGGACAAACAGAAAAAGCCCCAAAGGGCTATATACCAAGCAACTGCTTCTTCTTCGCTTGGAACTCTGATGCTATGAAAAAGAAGAGCCCAGGGAGGGCGTCTTTTTATTTTTGGTTAGCTATGCTTATGATTTCGTTAGAAAGATTTTTTAAACTTTCCCCTTGTTCTTGTAGTCTTTTCGCAAGTTCAGGAATGTCATTTATGTTATAGTTATCAATAGCGGTATAGAGAGCTTGTTCAATGTTTTTTGTTTCGTTTAAAGTCTTTATAAGACGTTCATTTACACTATGAAATTTTGATGGTGTCGTGAAATTAGATGAATATCTTGTATCAATTTCGGTAAATGCTGAGTCGAAATTTGAATTAAGCAGTTCTGATTTAATGGGTTCTCCCCATAACTTAAATTCTTTAGCGTTTTTAGGGATATTGTTAAAATCGTACTGGGATATATTAGCGACATTATCAGTTATCGTTATTAAGTTATCTACAACAATTTGTACATAACTCGCTTCTGCTTCAGGCGAATTTATCTCCTCTCCGCTATAAAATCCTTCACTTCTTATCTCATTTTGTTGTTCTTGTAGTTGATTTTCGTTAATGAAATAGATAACAGCAATCAATAAAACGAGACCAATAATCCACCAGTTTTTTCGGATAAGATACCCCATCATTCTTCCCCTTTTTATATTTTCCCTATAATCTCTTTCGGAATGCCGTGTCTAGCATAAAATTGCTCTATCGTTTCGCCTTCTATCATTTCTGCGTTATGCGTTAATAGCATAACAGCAAAATGATTTGCTTCACGCTCATACCTTCCTGGCTGAAAGAGAGTGTGCTCCTCAATGAAGAAATAGCCTAATGCACGGTGTAAGAAACGGTGTCCTAACTCATGTGCACAAGTGAATCGTTGAATAATATAGTTATGATTTTGATTAAGTACAATAAAGCTTTGTTTGTTCACCCTTTTATATAGCCCAAATACATTTGCGGGCAGGTCGCAATATCGAACATGCACCTTCACATAATCAGCTAGTTCGAACGGACATATCGTATTGTATTTTTTGACTAATTTTTTAACCTGCTGTTCAATGTCCATATGAAAACCTCGCCAGAAATGTTTTATTTTTCAATAGAAAAAGTGTAAAGAAAAACGACTTCCTACAAAGGAAAGGGGAGTCGCTTCTGGCTGTTAATTATCTTGTTGTTCTAAATGATCTAGGCGGGATTTTATTTCTAAGATTTCTCGTTCGGTTCGGCCAGCTCGGATATCGGACACATCACGATCACGCTGACGTTCCTGGCGAACAGCGGCAAGTTCACCATGGAGTTTATGAACATCAAGTGACAATCCTTCCATCTGTGCTTTTAGTTCCTCTTGTCCATCACGAAGCGCACGAATGATCTGATTTGTTTCTTGTAATTCCTCTTTGATAACTGAACGTATAAGTTCAGCCAACTTCTTTTCGTCCATTTCTATAACTCTCCCTTTTTATTTTTTCTTGCGCTTATTCATTTGTTTAGATTCCCAGAACAAACCGATGAGTACGTTTTCGATTTTTTGTTTGTCCTCATCAGTAAGAGGAACGCCGTGAAACATGACGTTTTCATTATTAAGGAATTCGGTCAGTTCCTTCGGTTTTGGTGTGTGCGGACTTCGACCTTGTGGATCGTCTACAAATCCTCCAAGGTAGTCAGGTGTAACATCAAGTAAGTCGGCCAGCTTGTACAGTGTACTAACGCCTGGAAGCTTGTCTGGGTTATACATAAGTTTATGTATGTATTCCGGTTTTACGCCGCAAGCTTCGGCTGCTGTCTCTTCTGAAATTTCTTTTGTTTCTAATCCTTGCTTTAAACGAAAAGAAAATAGTTTTAGGTCGGGTTGAAACCCTTGATTTTCCACTTTGAAATCATCAGTTATTCCCGTGATGAAATCAGTAGTAGTTTCATAATAGACAGCGAATCTGGCGAGTGTTTCTGGGTCTGGCCGTCTCTCGTCATTTTCGTAACGGGAAACAGTATTCGCATTTTTGAAGTGCATATCTTTTGCGACTTCTTGCTGCGTCTTCTTTTTTTGCTGGCGCAACCACTTTAAACGCTGCCCTACCGTTTTCATATTTAACTCCTTTAATGTGTAATTAATAAAAATATATCCCAACTTACCAATTAGGTAAATTTTTTATACCAAAATGGGAAAAATATATTGACTTATACCTTTTCGGTATGTATATTAAAGACAAGGATACCGATTTGGTACAAAGAGAGGTGAGAATCATGAAAAAGTTAGATTTGCAAAAAATAAGAAATCGTCGCGAAGAATTGCGTATTACTCAAGAAGAAATGGCGAGATTTCTTGGGTATAAAACAGCTACTGGTTACAGTTATATAGAAAACGGAAGATGTAAAATCGACCCTGATAAATTGCCTTTACTGTCTAAGAAACTTCAATTCAAAAATATAGAAGAGCTTTATTCTGCTTATGAAAATACCAAAATGGTACAAAAAACTAACTCTGCTTAATTTTTTTACCCACTTCGATTACCAAAACCAACCTCAGTTGGAAATAGGGTAGTCCATCTGTCCAACACACATACGATACTACACGGAGGTGGTGAGCTTGAAAAGGCAACGAAAAAGCAATCTAAAACTCGGTAAGGAAACCTACGGTGAAAGAGACATTTACGAAGCCTATGCTGAAGCATTAAGCGGCTACTTCGTAGTTGTTCCTAAGCCCGAAGAGAAGCCAATTAGCAAGAGCTCCTAAATAGGAGCTTCTTTATAGGACAAACTTTGAAAATTGAATAAAAGGAGGACACCGCATGAATCACCAAGTCGAAGCTCTCAAACGCGAGAGCGAAGAAATCAACCGCGGCATCGACCGGGCTTTTGCACAACGCACGCCTGAACAGAAGCAACAGGAGCTGACGCGACTGGTCGAAGCGGCCCACCGATTGCTCGGACAAGCTCAACAGATGAAAGGTGGTGAATCGTAACCACTCTATAGGACAAGCATAGCATGCAGAAGCGTGACAAAAAATTCCGTATCAGTCACAGAAAGGAGCGATGAGTATGGCGCTTGGGGAGCGCTTGAAAGAAGCCCGAGACGCCGCGGAAATGACGCAGCTAGAGTTTGGTTTTGAGATCAACATGAGTCGGTCGGCGATTGGAATGATTGAGATTGATAAAAGGAAATTGCCACGGGAAGTTACCAAAAAAGCTGTAGAGGTTCTGGACGATGGATTTTTTGCGATGGCGGCGGCTGAGGAAGCGGTTGGATACTCTTGGGTACCGAAATTGGATGGTGAAAATGTAGACCTTCATAGGGCCAGCGTGACAATGAAGACACAAGAAGAGTTACACGAGGCATTAGAAGCTATCAGACGTGTATGTGTGGCGAATCATCCAAGAAGCATGGACAAGTATAGTCGCGCTGAGTTGAAAGAATCGCTATTACAAGTAGTTGACGCCATCGTAGCACTAAGTACATATGCTGCGGTGATATGTCGGGAATACGGTCTTAGCTGGGTAAAACTCTGGCGAGACCATCGGAAAAAGCTCAAAGAAAGGGGATATGTAAAAGCATGAGAGTAAAAGTAGCTATTTGGCGCGGATTGACAAAAGAGGAGCGTTTGCAAGTTTTGATAGTTGCAGCAGCTTTTCAAAAAGCGATCTGGAATCAAAGAAAAGAAAAAGCTGCCGAGTGCGGGAACACTGCGACAGCTTGAAACTCATCAAATGCTTACACAAATCATAACACACGTTCGCGTGTACGGCAAGCTTTCGGGCTTGCTGTAGGGGCCGGGAATTCCACCTCCTAATCACATCTTTTCTCTCTGCCTGGCTCCTACAGCACTTCCGAAAGGAGGGATGGGCTATGAAGTAAAGACATAAGCCCTCTGTCTTCCAACCTTTACTATCTTACAGGGCGATGCCCTGACTTTTTGGCCCGATGGGACAAGCCGGTTCGACTCCGGCACGGGTCGCCACAACAAGAATTACATAGGCGCAGCCATCGGGGCTGTACAGCCAGCGTAGGGGTAGGGGCGCTGGCACGAAAGGGGGTGAGAATATGACGAACTTAGACAGGTTTTCTC
>NZ_FNDE01000039.1 GCF_900099925.1 Aneurinibacillus thermoaerophilus
TATGCCCAGCGTTGGTCGATCGAATGCTTTTTTCGACAAGCGAAAGACCAGCTGAAGCTCGATGGGTACCGCGTTCGTCAACGTCGGGCGGTGAAACGGTATTGGATCTTGGTGCAACTCGCTTATGTGTACAGTATGGTCGAATCCAACAGCGATTTCTCTACCGGGCTTGACTTCCTTCGAAAGAAGAAAGGACATAGCCTCGTGGAGTTTATTTACGATGCAGCGAAACAAGATATTCCCATTGATGTCGTTAAAAAACAGCTTCATGTGGCATAAGGGGTACTCCGTTTGTCTCTTTTTACATGGTAATTATTGTAATGAAAATTGCTCAACTACAGTAACATAAATAGAAATTCTAATATTTTTCTAATGTTTTTGTATACATTTTTTATATTTTTTATATTTTTGTATATTTTTTAAAAAAATATTAACTTCTTTTTAAAAGATTTATCTTCAGATTTTCTATTAAAAATTCAAACCGGTGTCCCTTTCCCGGCATCTCTAGAATTCATTTGGGATAACAGCCAAAAAACCTCCCGATTCTTTCCTGAAGCTCGCGAATGCAACTATAAAATTTTTATCAAATGGAATATTATTATTTTTTGGTTATTTTTAATTGAAAAGTCATTACCATTCTATTTTCCCATGTTGTTCTCGCCAATTACATTGTAATTTTGAAGGAATAAAAAAAGTACTTTCACCAACAGGAAAGTACTCTTTTGCAAAATGTCTATTTAAGATTCCAAGTATTGCTTCTTCCATTACATAACTTGCATCTGATATAGATTCGCAATCTGTTTTTCATGCTCCCAAAATTCAGTTAAGTTTATGCCTGAAGACATGGACTCATAATTATTTTATTTTTGCGAGATGATATTTATTATTAATTACTACCGCAACTTCTTTGTCCGGACTTACATCTTTTATGCTGTATACCCAACCAAAATTTAAATGAATTCTTTTTTCGTCTTCTTCATTTGGAACAATTTCAACTTTTCTAAGCTCTTTTTTGCTTAATATCTCATTCTTTTCATTAATCGTAATATTTTCCGAAACTTTTCCGATAGGTTCATTTAACTCGTCGGGATCTACTTCTGATTCTTGGATAACATAAGTTTTTCCCTCATAGCTTATTTCCTTGAAATTTTCTTTGTTCAATTTATATTTCGGCAATTTTTTATCAATAGCCATATTTTGGGATGCTGTTTGTTTTAAGTCACTTAAAAGCGAACAGCCTCCCAAGAGGATTGCACCAATTAATAAAAGCAATAGTATGGAATTTTTCATTTCCACTATATTCTCCTCCTTTCCATGCTTTTTACTTTTATTATTCATATGACTTATCTCCTTCCCAGCGATTAAACCAGATTAAGCCGATTATTGTTACTAATATAAAACATATAATTGCAGGTACAATACCTTTAAGTAGTTCTTGGAAATAAAGATTCGACAACTGCATTCCAAAGGCATGTTTTGCCTCAGGCATTAATAACATGGGAACTTGTGAAAGGCGAACAGTCCAAGCCCAAGGAATAAACTGCCATATGTTATCTCCTACGACAGTTGCCCCAATTATAGCTGAAATAAGGAAGCCTCCGCCTCCGATCGCTATAGATGCTCCCATCCCTAATGCAAAGCTGATGAGCATATGCATGGAAAAAAGTATAAGTGAGCCAATCACAGACAACAGTACTCCTTGCAAAAATAGATCATAATGAATATTATCTACGTGCAATATATATCTCATTCCCAACAGCATAAGGAAAGTTGCTAAGAATATATCCACAATTGCTGATAAAATCAGCAGAAAAAGTTTGCCAAAGTAAAATTTTGCTCTTGAAACGGGACCGGCCAACAAGTTAATAAAATTTCCTGATTTTTCTTCCTGATATGAAATAAGACCAGTAAATAAAGAAATAATAATAGGTAAAGAGACGGTCAGTACCTCAAAAAAACCCCCATATATCTTAATTTGCCATGATGAAGGATCATTGTACCTGGAAAAATACCATAACATAAAGATTGGATAAATGATCGGTGTTACAAACACGATAAGCCTGATTGTTGTACGTTTTGTCTTTATCCATTCCGAAGACAGAATTTTCAGAAGAGACATTTCAGTTCACCTCTTTTTTTGAAAACCAGAACGCTGTTACAAATGACAATAAAACAAAAAATACAATGGAGACAGCAATTCCTATTGGAATAACGGAAGGATCCAACAAAGGACTTCCTTTCTCCAATGGAACTCCTTTTGGATGAACTCCTACAATAGGAGACATCAGTCTCATTCCCCAGCTCCACGGAATATACATCCAGTAAGATTCCGGAGCCATTACTACTCCTATTATGATCCCTATCACGCTGACAATAACAGAAATCACCGTTCCAAATCGCTCTGCCAAAAACAAACCTATAGGGATGTATGCCAAAGATGTGATCCAAATTGTAAGACTGGCCAGTATGACTACAACAGCTGATGTAATGCTGTTGGGCAGTAATAATTTTAATATTAACAGCAAAATGATAAGTTCAATTGATGAGAACAACGTATAATAGGCAATTACAATGATTTTACTGAACCACATACGTGTAATGCTGATATCATGGCATCGTAAAGCTCTGTAGTTTCCCGACTTTTTTTCTCTCATTGCGGAAAGTGACGCGATCAATGCTGTCCCTAACGGAATAAATATTAATGGCCACCAATTAAATACCGTGTATTCGAAATAATTATATTTTGAATTAATGGTAGGCATGGTAATCATGGCATATAGTACAAAGAAAAAAGGGGCAATATATACAAGTTTTTTTGCAAATGTCCGCTTATATTTTAAACGTTCTGATTGTATCATATTCAGCATTATTCACATCCTCCTTCATTATCCGCTGACTACATCTATAAAGAATTTTTCTAAATCTTTGTTTTGCTCTATTTCACCCTGATATTTGAGTTTTCCGTTTTGAATAATGCCAATATAATCCGCCAATTGTTTTACCTCTGGTAAAATGTGGCTTGATAAGATGACAGTCATTCCTTGCTTCGGGAAAGATCTTATAAGTTTCCGCAACTCTTGTATACCCAGCGGATCAAGTCCGTTTGTCGGTTCATCGAGAATAAGAAGTTTTGGATCATTTAAAAGTGCTTTAGCAATACCCAATCTTTGCTTCATACCAAAGGAAAACTGCGATACTTTCTTTTTGCCTGTATTCTCCAAACCGACAATTTCCAGTACCTCTTTTATTCTTGAATTCGGCAAATTTAATAATTTTGCATGAACGAGTAAATTCTCATACGCCGTTAAATTTCCATAAAGAGCCGGTGATTCGATAAGCGCGCCGATATCTTTAAGGTCTTTTCTGCTCCATGAATGACCATTAAAGATAATTTCTCCGTTTGTAGGACGCAAAAGCCCTGTTAACAATTTTAAGATGGTTGATTTTCCGGCACCATTCGGTCCAAGCAATCCATAAATCGTGTTTTCCTTCACTCTTAAAGAAACATTGTCAACCGCAAGCTGTTTACCAAAAGATTTGCTTAAATTATTGGTTTCCAAAAAATACTCTTCCATTTCTATTCTCCTTTCAAAGTTAAAAAGCTTTAAAAATTTTATGTTTTGTTCCTTTACATTCCACCGTATCCGCAAGTGGCTACATAAACGGCGCAGTACCGGGACTTTATACAGTTAAGCGATTATCCTTAATCTCCGTTGGATATAACAAATACATTGAAGAAATTAATGCATTTTTTGATTCATCATTCATCCACAATTTCATACTAACTTTTCAATATAAAGTTTTTATAATAATCACGATTTTTCATTAGAGAATTGACGGGATTTAAAAACGTATTGTATTGGGTATGCATTATTTAGTACGTGTCCATGCCTTTACATTATTTTTTATATATACTTTAAAAACATAATTTTTTTTCAAGACAAAATAAAAAGTGTCTGATCAAATGGTTTTATCAGACACTTAATTTCCTGAAAACTATTTTGTTCTTCATCCAATGATTTAAAAACAAAATTAAGGTAAATTTAATCTAATTTTAGCAAAAGAATTATCCCGGCTTGCTCGTAACGTACCGTTGGCATATCAATTGCGGGAAATTTTAACATAACACGCGAGAAGTCCCCTTCCTTCATCGCAGACGGCACGTGTCTGTGAGATCAGCGACAACCCGCTGATCGCCTGTTCTATCGAGGTGGACAGTTCAGAAACCCTCACTTCAACCTATGGTAAGTGGGGGAGGTTCATATGAATAAAGGATATTGGAAAAGCCCGTTTCATTGATATTCAGAAACGCGCTTTTCCAAATAGTTATTTTTTTATGAGCAACGCGCAACACTCCACATGCGCCGTATGTGGAAACATATCCACCGGCTGTACTTCCGCCGTCTTATAGCCGCCGTCTTCGAGGATGCGGAGATCGCGAGCCAGCGTGGCCGGATTGCATGACACATACACAACGCGCTTCGGCTTCATGGCGATAATCGTCTGGAGCAGCTTTTCATCGCAACCTTTGCGCGGCGGGTCCACCACAATCACATCGGCGACATTCCCTTCCTCATACCAGCGCGGAATCACCGTCTCCGCTTCCCCCACCGCGAACGTCACATTATCCATTTCGTTCAGGCGAGCATTGCGCTTCGCGTCCTCAATGGCCTCCGGCACAATCTCTACGCCAAACACGTGCTTCGCCTTCTGTGCCAAAAACAGTGAAATCGTTCCGATCCCGCAGTATGCATCGATCACATTCTCCTCGCCCGTCAACGCCGCGTACTCCAGCGCTTTCTTATACAACCGCTCCGTCTGAACCGGATTCACCTGATAGAACGAACGGGCCGAAATCGCAAACTTCACGTCGCCAATCGTATCATAAATATACTCTTCGCCCCACAGCACCCGCGTCACATCGCCGAAAATGACGTTTGTCCGCTTCGTATTGACATTCTGCACGATACTTTTCACACCCGGTATCGCTTCCACAAGCTCCTGCACAAGCGCTTCCGCATGCGGAATCCTCTCGCCGTTCGTTACGAGCACAATCATCACTTCGCCTGTCGCAAAGCCTACTTTCGTCACCACGTGCCGCAACAAACCGCTGTGCGCCTCCTCATCATACGCACGAATGCCGTATTTTCCGGCAATTTCTTTCACACGGGCGACGACTTCATCGCTTTTCTCGTGCTGAATCAGGCACTCCTTCATATCGATAATCTCATGCGAACGCTGGGCATAAAAGCCCCCAATCAAGCCGCCTTCTTCTTCTCCGATTGGCACCTGGGCCTTGTTCCGATAGCGCCACGGATCTTCCATGCCGATCGTCGGATGAATAAGAGCACCTTCAATCTTGCCAATGCGGCGCAGATTCTCTTCCACCAGCTTGCGCTTAAATGCGAGCTGTGCATCATAATCCATATGCTGCAACATACAACCGCCGCAACGCTTGTATATCGGGCATGGCGGTTCCGCGCGGCTTGCAGCTGGCTCACGGATTTCCATCAGGCGCGCGTAGCCGAATTGCTTCTTCAACTTAGTTGCCTTTGCTATAATTGTTTCACCAGGCAATGCGCCCGGCACAAACAGTGTATATCCCTGATAACGCCCCACACCATTGCCTTCATGCGAAAGATCTTCAATGACAAGCTCTACCGTCTGGTTTTTTTTCAGCGGAAGTCCAGCAATAGCCGTGGCAGCCTGTTTTTTCTTGCGTGATGTATTTCCCAATCTGCTTCACCTGATTTTTCGTAAAATTTGACATTCCACACGCCTATAGGTTTGGCTTGTATATTTACGAATCATGCCAAAACACCGTTTCTTTAAATCGTTCTTCCACTTTGTTTACTAATACCTTTCGACCATATCTAGGACAAAAAACCAAAGAATAATTAATAAAAAATTGTTGTTTTAGGCATTCTCTTAAAGGGGATACCAAACAATGCCATCTTTCATCCCACGATTGAAACCATGGACGTTCAGACGGCATTTCTATAAATTTCAACGAATCAACTGAATATGGCGCGGCAGCGCCGTAAACTTACATGGCAGAGAGCTTCCCAGCTCACCGTCCAGGTTCAGGTCAACTCGTTTGTTTGAAGTCGCTTTTAATTGTTTCGTCTGAAAATGAATCACGTTTGGATGTTTGAAATGTTCGCCTTTTAACGCCATCGTAGCGATGCGAATAAACTCCGGCAGCGATGTTTTCTTCAACACAATACAATCAAACAAGCCATCATCCAATTTTGCCTTTGGCATAAGCTTTTCAAATCCGCCCACGGAGTTACTATTGGCGATAAGGAAAAGCATGATTTCTTCATCGATTACGATATTATTGTCTGCCTCAATTCGTACACGCATCGGCGAAAGAAACGGAAGCTTCTCGATCCCTTTAATATAATAAGCGAGCTGACCAAGCATCGTCTTAACTTTGCTTGGCACTTCGTATGTAAGCGTGGTGAGCGAACCGCCACCGGCGATGTTAATGAAGTATTTGTCATTAATTTTACCGATGTCAATGGGAGAAGGCTTTCCTTTAGCGATAACACCAACCGCTTTAGGAATCGAACGAGGAAGTCCGATAGCGCGGGCAAAATCGTTTGTCGTGCCCGCGGGAATAATGCCAAGCGCAGGACGGTAGCGCTGTTCCGCGATTCCATTAATCACCTCATAGACGGTTCCGTCTCCTCCCGCAGCGATAACCAAATCAAACCGATTCTCCACCGCTCTGCGGGCCGCCAGCGTCGCGTCCCCTTCCCCTTTAGTCGCATGGCACGATGTCTCGTAGCCTGCTTCTTCCAGCGTATTTAATATATCAGGAATCCGTTTGCGCACCTCTTCCCGGCCAGCAGACGGATTATAAATAAGCCGAGCTCGTTTCAATCCGTATCCATCCCATCCATAAATTTTCTATAGTTTATCATACCTTCTTTTCTTTCGTTTTAAAAGATAGAGCGGTATTCGCTCCTGTGCTCCGCTGAAAATCTGTTAAACATTCATAGGCATGGCAAAAAACAGTGTGACAATTGTTCCTGTTTTGCCACAACTCTTTACCTTAATCCTACCACCGTTTGCTGTAACGATTTTTTTCACGATCGGTAGCCCCAGGCCCATACCGACCTTCTTCGTGGAGAAAAATGGATTAAAAATTTGTCGTCGTGTTTCCTTATCCATTCCTCTTCCGTTGTCCGCAAAATATACACATGCCTTGTTTTTATGCAGCTTTGTCTTGATGCAGATAGACATCGTCGGCTTGTCTTTTGCTTCGATGGAATTAGAAAAAAGAGAGAAAAAAACTTGCAGCATTTGATCAGGGTCAATAAAAAGCGGATAAGCGTCCAGTTCCCGGGCAAGATGAATTTGAAAGTTGATGTCCTGATTCGCCGTGTCTTTTGAAACCAAATAGCTGAATTGTTTTATGAGCGTGTTGATACAAACCTGTCGTTTCTTCGGAACAACCGGCTGGGATAATAGCAAAAAATCTTCGATCGTTTTATTTATTTGATCGAGTTCGGGGATTAAAAGATCTAAAAATATCACCGCATTCTCTTCCCCGACACTTCGCGAAAGATATTGCAAATACCCGCGCACCGTCATCAAAGGATTCCGTACTTCATGAGCCATTTTAACAGCTATATCGCCGATGAGGGAATAATTCGCCCTTTCCTCCTCGTTCGGACACACAGCCTTATCCATCTGCATTCTCCTTACCATAATTATTGTATGAACACTCCTACCACCTGCGTTTCACTCAGAGGCAATGAAAAGTTCTTAAGCCAGCTTATCAAAGCTTGCATATTCATCCTTCTCCATTTATTTCCCGTTATTTTTATGCCTTGTCTTCAAAAACTAACCGTGTAGCTATACGCTACTCCATCCCTTGATTTTACTTTAAAAATTAGTTATTTTCAATCGCTTTGCAACTTATCGCTACAATCATTTTAGCGGTACCAACGGCTACAGTATAATGTATCGGGAAAGCAAAAAGGTGGGATTGTTATGCTTGGTGATAGGTTAAAAAAACTTCGCCAACAAAAAAATTTGACCCAAGAGGAAATCGCAAAACACTTAAACATTTCCCGCGGCACTTACGCGCATTATGAGATAAACAAACGCCAGCCCGATTTTGCTACGCTTCAGAAATTCGCCGATTTTTTCAACGTTTCAACAGACTATCTTCTCGGACGTATTGATGATCCTGTTTCTCCCCCGTACATTCTCCGTGATCCTTCTATCGATATTTCCTCCTATGAAGGATATGAAGAACTTTCCCCGCAAGAGCAGGAAATCGTGAAAGAACAAGTCCGCAATACAATTAAAATGCTAAAAAAATTAAAACAGGATAACAAACAGTGACATAAAATACAAAGCAGGCGGAAGTCTCCCGCCGCTTTCCTTTATAAAAAATGACATTTGAAAGCCCGCTGGCTTTAGCTATGGGATGAAAAACGTAAATTCTCAAAAATAAAAAAACTCGCAGGTACTCCGCGAGTTTTCCCTTATATATAATCAAAACGAAAAGCTAAAGTGCACGATCGAGCAAATCCATAATATGAATCGCTTCCATTTTGTCCTGCATGCCCGCGCGGATAATCCCCTGTTTCATCTGCAGCAGGCAGCCAGGATTGGATGTAACAATAACGTGCGCTTTTGTCATCTTCACATTCTCCATCTTGTCGTCCAGAATCCGCATGGACATGTCAAAGTTAGTGATATTGTAAATACCAGCTGAGCCGCAGCAGCTGTCCGCGTTGATCATTTCAATGTATTCAACACCAGGAATGCTACGGAGAAGATGGCGCGGCTGGTTACGGATCCCCTGACCGTGCGCAAGATGGCAAGAATCCTGATAGGTGACGCGCAGGTTAAGTTCCTTTTTGAATTCCAGTTCTGGCAATTCCGCAAGTAACTCGTTCGCATCACGCATTTTGGACACAAAATTCATGGCGCGCTCTTTCCAATCCGGATCGCCATGGAACCAGTGATGATACTCCTTTAAAGCTGCCCCACAACCGCCAGCATTGTTCACAATAAGATCGACACCCGCTTTTTCAAATGCTTCGATATTCCGTTTCGCAAGCGCAATGGCACCGTCTTTTTCTCCAGCGTGAGCGTGTAGCGCACCGCAACAGGCCTGATCATCAACGAATACAACTTCACAGCCCGCCTTGGTCAGCACGCGGGCAGTCGCCTGGTTTGTTTCGTAGAACATGACATCCATGATGCAGCCCTTAAACATACCGACCCTTAATTGAGCTGGCTTGCCTTCCGGTTTCATCACTTTCTGACGCTTTTTTCTCTCGGTCGGAGAAGCAACTTTGTGGACGGACTGCTGCATTTCTGCCAGCGGGCGTGGCAGAACGTTAATCAATCCGGTTTTCCGGGCCAGCGTATGCAGTCCGGCCGCCTGGGCTGCCCAGAGCGCGGTTCCCAGCTTTTCTATACGCTCCGGATACGGGAACAATTGATTGAACACCAAATTGCGGATAAATGGGAGTGTCTTTTCTTCTTTCTTACGTGTTTCTACGACTTCCCGCGCCGTTTCCACCAAACTGCCGTACGGAACACCTGCAGGGCAAGCTGTCTCACACGCGCGACAACCAAGGCAAAGATACATATTGTGCTCAAACTCTTCATCCACGGCAAGCGCCTTCTGCGCCACACCTTTCATAAGCGCAATGCGACCGCGCGGGCTCGCCACTTCTTTGCCTGTCTGACGGTATGTTGGACAGGATGGCAGGCAAAAACCGCACTGCATACAGTTCATAATCTCATCCATGTTAAACTTGCTTAACAGGGACATATCCTGTTTTTCACAAGCTGGCGCTGTGCTTAATGTATCAGCTATGAGTGTGCTCGCATTGTTTGTATCCGCAGCCATCGCCTTTTACAACCACCCTTCTTCTCGTGCTTTTTGCAAAGATTTTTCCTGGGTTCATAATGCCGTTCGGGTCAAACGCTTCTTTAATCCGTTTCATCACTTCCATACCAACCGGACCGAATTTCAAATCAAGGTAACCGGCTTTCGCCATGCCTACGCCGTGCTCACCCGTGATCGTTCCGCCCAGCTGAATGGCGGTATGAAAAATTTCTTCAAACGCCTGCTCAACGCGGTGAATCTCCTCTTTATCCCGCTCATCCGTAAGACATGTCGGGTGCAAATTGCCATCTCCCGCATGACCAAATGTACAAATCTGTACGCCGTATTTCTGTGCGATATTTTCTATCTGCTCGACCATGGCCGCCAGATTCGCGCGTGGTACGGTCGCGTCTTCCAGAATGGTGGTCGGCTTCACGCGCGCCAACGCGGATAACGCCGAGCGGCGGGCCGCCATTAAACTCGCTCCTTCCTCCACCGTCTGAGCGGTACGGACTTCTGTGGCGCCTTCAGCCCGGCAAATGTCCGCGATTCGCTTCATATCGTGTTCAACTTGCCACTCGGAACCGTCCTGCTCGATGATAAGCATCGCTTTCATGTCAAGCGGTAGACCAATTCTCGCAAAATCCTCGACCACCGTCATGGTCGCCTGATCCAGAAATTCCATGGTCGCCGGAATAATTTTGGAGGCAATAATGCGCTGCACGGTTCGCGCAGCCGCCGCCAGGTCGTTGTAATAGGCCACCATCGTTTGTTTTGCGGCCGGAAGTGGCAATAATTTTACGGTGATTTCCGTAATGACAGCCAGCGTTCCTTCCGAGCCAACGAGCAGCTTCGTTACATCGTATCCGGCCACGTCTTTTGCGTTCTTTCCGCCGACACGTAACACGTCTCCGCTCGGCAATACCGCTTCAAGCCCCATCACATAGTCTTTCGTTACTCCGTATTTCAAACCGCGCATACCGCCCGCGCACTCAGCTACATTCCCGCCCATAGTGGAAATGCGCATACTGCCTGGATCTGGCGGATAGAAAAGTCCAACCGCTTCCACCGCTTTGTGGACATCGGCCGTGATCACGCCTGGCCCAAATGTGGCGGTAAGATTTTCTTGATCGATTTCTTTAAATTCGTTTAAACGGTTCATATTCAATACGATGCCACCTTCAACAGGAACCGTACCGCCACACAGGTTCGTGCCCGATCCGCGCGATACAATCGGAATCCGGTGCTTGTTCGCCACTTTCATAATCGCTGATACTTCTTCCACACAGGCTGGAATCAACACCACATCCGGCATCGCCTGGTAGAGCGGCGTAGCATCATACGAGTACACGTATAGTTCATTTGGTGAATCCAAAAAATAATTCTGACCGACGATACTTCGCAACTCGCTTTTTATCTGTTGATCCATATTGTTTCCCCTCTCTAATCAGCAGGTCATCAGATGAATTTGATGTTTAGTCTACCATACTTTTTAAAAGTTTTGTAGAGTATAAAAGAAGGTACATACTTTTAGTGACAAGAATTTTTTCTAAGGAGAAACGAAAAGGCATGAGTTTAATCAAAAAAAGCTATCAGGTTGTGGCGGACGGTTTGCAGAAAATGATCGAAGAAGGAATTCTGCAACCAGGCGCCCGTCTTAAAACAATTGATAAATTGGCCGAACAATATGGAGTCGGAAAATCAACCATCCGCGAAGCGCTCAGCCAGTTAAAAGCGCGCGGGTTGATCGAATCGCGGCAAGGAGAAGGAACATTCGTGAAGCAGGACGCGACTGACGCGCTTAAAGCGCTCCCCGCGCTTCTCATCAGTAACCGGGAAGAGCTTACACATCTTCTCCAAGTCCGTAAAATTATTGAATCCGGCTGCGCCGAACTCGCGGCACTACACCATGACGAACATGATGAAAAAACGTTACGTGAAATTCTGGATAATATGATGATTTCAAGAGACAACGAAGAAATGGGCCGCATTTACGATATCCAATTCCATATGGCGATCGCACACGCCACCAAAAATCCGTTTCTCAGAAATATAATGGAAAGCATCTCAGAAGCGATGAACCAGACCATCCGTGACTACCGGAACCTTTGGCTTTACAGCAAAGACGGTTCTTCCACCCGACTGTACCAGGAGCATTCGGAAATCTTTGAAGCCATACGCAGCCGAGACCCCAAAAAAGCGCGCCGTATGACTGAAAAACATTTGGCCCGCGTCGAAAAAGCGCTAGAAGCAGGCTTGCTGTAGCCAAAAAAGAGCCGCCTATCTTCTAAGATGGGCGGCAATTGTTTCTTCAAGCCAGAGCACGACGCGTTGATCCGGAAGGTATGCTCTGCCGCTGTAGCGGTGCGGGATTCCGGCCAGCCTTTTTGGAATCGCTTTTTCTGTATAATAGCCAGGACTGAGAAACACAGGCACCACGATAAGACGGCCTTCACCGGATGCTGTCCTGGCACGGCTTGCGATCGTATCGGGATGAATGGTCGCATATACAGCTCCCTTCAAACCAAGTTCGCAACACAAGGTGGAACCGAGGCCTTCGAGCATCTGTTGCCAGCGTTCTTTAAAACCAGGCACATCGCTACCGTGTGCAACCAGCATAAGCATTTCCTCGGATGGACGGACGGAAAACTCGCGGACACGATCATGGAGCAACTCCCGGATTTTTGGGTGGTCATTCATTGGCTCTGTCCAAATCACTCGTGCTCCGATTGACAGGGGATGTCGCCATGTCTTAATATCCAGATGAGAAGTGAAGCCCAGTGCATAGCGAATTTCCTGCAAATGTGTACTGCCGCTTGAAACAAACAACGGAACCACGATAATTTCTTCTACTCCCTGCGCTTCTAGCCTTTTCATTCCTTCTCCAATGGTGCGACCTTCTACCATGTCGAGGAACGCAGCCTCCAATGGACACGCAGCATGAACCTGTTGTAGCAATTCTTCTACTTTTGCCACCCATGTTCTATTACGGGAACCATGGCTAATCACAAGTACACCCTGCTTCATTTTTCATCAAACTCCGATTTAATTAATTGGTTTAATGGGTATATTACTACGATATTATAAAATTTTCAAGATGAAACGCGCAGGGTGCTCTCTTTATTCAAATTTCTTCTCTCCTCTTCTCAAAAGCCACCTGAGTGACATCGTTCAAGGCTTGCCGATTAACCTCCAGAGTCAGAGAAGCGGCATTTCTCCCCCGCCTATAGAGGCAGGGGACTTTTGCCGTATTTGAGTTGAAATTTATAATGATACATATTCTGATCCGCCTTTTGAATTAATTCATCAAGACTTTTCCCGTCATCAGGATAAACTGCGGAACCGACAGAAACAGAAAGATCAATCCCCCATTTTTTAGAAAGCGGATGAATATGATTACTAATTCGCTTTATCACCTTGTGGGATTCGATTTTTTCTGTACAGGGAATGAGAAGAACAAACTCATCGCCTCCCCACCTAACTACGACTTCTCCTTTCCCTTTTTTGCTAACTAATGAAGCACAAATACTTTTTAAAGTTAAATCACCATATTTATGTCCTTTTGTATCATTAATATCTTTAAAATTATCAACGTCTAAAAGAAACAGGTTTATCTTCTCCTGACTCCGCCTTGACTTCTTTACCATTTTAGGAAAGATTTTATAAAGAAATCTTCTATTGTACGAGTTTGTTAGATAATCCTTTTCAGAAAAAAATTTGTACTCATCATACTTTTTACCCATATACCAAAAAATAACAAGTGAAAAATAAGTGACAAACATCACAAATATATCCATCTTTTTACTATGATTACCTATATAAAGGTAATAGATCCATATAAGTGAATGAGCCAAAAATAAAAAAGACAAAAGTAATCTTCCAGTATATTGCTTCAAATCAAAATTCCTCCTTTATCATTCTGCTTTTATATACATCTGACTTGATATTTCGACGTTTGCATGGTAGTCATCTGATTTTTATAGGACTGAGTCATTCTATAAAAAACGCCAACTTTAGAAAACAGTTGGCGCAACAGGACTTTTGGAGCTGTTCATAAATGAACTGTTTAATTTACACACTTTATTATTTAATTGAAAGAATATTAAGTTGATGAATGAATCAAGTTTAAAACAAAATAGTCTTTTTGTTAGATTTTACAAAAAAACCCATACCTTATTAAAAAAAAATGAAATTAATGGTTACAAAGAGAATTCTTCCAAGGCTTTACTTACCATTTCATCATTAATTCCAATGTATCGCAACGTAATCGAAGGACTGGAATGACCAAAAATATATTGTAACATTGCAACATCTTTCGTTTTTTGGTAAAAGTGGTAGCCAAATGTTTTTCTTAATGTATGAGTTCCGATGGGCCCTTCTACTCCGCAAGCTTTTGCTGCAGTATGTATAATTTGCCACGCTTGAATCCTGCTAATAGGGCGCTCCCCTTTTTGCGAAGGAAAAAGATACTCTGAATCTGCCATTTTTCGCGTATATCTATCAATCTCCCTTCTCAACGTCTCATTTATAATCGTTTTTCTTATGTTTTTTGTTTTCTTCTCTTTGATAATTAAATAGTTGGTATATTTAACATCCATAACCCTAAGAGGTAGGATATCACTAATTCTTAAGCCTGAATTAATCCCAAAAGTGAATAGTAGATAATTCCTGTATGAGCGGTGTAAAAGATACTCTTTTATCTCCTTGATTTTTTCAATATCACGGATCGGTTCTACTGTATTTGCTCCTTTTTTTACTGCCATAAAAATCACTCCAGAATGTAAGATTTAATTTAATTTTTTATTCAATATGTTAAATTGTTCTTTTGGCTTTTATTATCTAAAAAACGAACAAACCCTTTAAAATCAATCATTTAGCTTATCTCATTTTAAAGAATATAAAATCTAACAAAAAGACTAATTTGTTTTATATTTTGCTACGAATCAAATACTATTTTTAGTAAAAAAGAAGCGGGGAACTTATGGATAATATCAAATTTTCAGAAAAAGATTTAGATACGATTCTTTCAAAAAAAATGTTTTATCATCTATACCAACCTCTTTATAATCTTTCCAATTGGAAAATATACGGTTATGAAGCTTTTTTTCGGACTGAACAAGTAAATAACCCTGAACTTTTTTTTCTTTTGGCTAAAAAATATCAAAAATTATATGAACTAGATATATTATCTATTTTCCATGCAATAGCAACATATTGGAGAAAACGCAAAGGATTTGAGTCAAAGTTATTTATAAATATATTTCCATCAACCATAATCCATCCTGAATTCACCAGATTTCTAAACGAAGTAACGTCCATTTTCACATTTAAAACAAAAAATATCGTATTTGAAATTAATGAACAAGAAGAAATAACGGATTTTAGCCTTATAAAAAAAGCGATTTATTCGTTAAAAGAACAGGGCTTTCAAATCGCTCTTGACGATGTAGGAAAAGGATTTTATTCTCTGCGGCACCTTATAGAACTAGAACCGGATTTTATTAAATTAGACAAATACTTCTCCCATAACCTGTCGAATTGTGAAAAGAAACAAAACCTTATTAAATCTTTAATTGATTACTGTAACGAGGAAATCGTCTTAATATTAGAAGGGATCGAAAAAGCGGAGGACTTGGCCATCGCTAAGGTACTGCATGTACCAATAGTCCAGGGATATTTATTAGATAAACCTTCCATTTTATAACATTCTCTTATGATAAAAATGATGGACTTCCCTAACATTCTAAGAAAAAACACGGCCAAGCTCTCAATAAGCTTGGCCGTGTTTTTCTACTCGATTACATTTTTGCCAGCGCATCGCGCAGCAACTGGTTGACAAGTCCAGGGTTCGCTTTGCCTTTCGATGCCTTCATTACCTGACCAACCAGCGCACCGATAGCTTTTTCTTTGCCGGCTTTGAAGTCTGCCACCGCCTGTGGGTTGTTGGCGATCACTTCATCCACCATCTGCTTAATCGCGCCTTCGTCACTAATTTGCACAAGACCTTGTTCTTCGACGATTTTCTCCGGATCTTTACCGGTTTCCATCATTTCTCTGAACACTTTCTTCGCGATTTTCGTGCTAATCGTGCCTTTGTCAATCAGCTTAATCATTTGCCCCAGTTGCTCTGGAGTCATTTTAATGTCTTTCATTTCGGCTTCATTGGCATTCAAATAACCGATGACTTCGCCCATTATCCAGTTGGATACAGCTTTGGCGTCTACCCCCGTTTTCACGGCAGCGTCAAAGAAATCGGAAATGTCTTTAGACATTGTAATAACGCCAGCATCGTATTCCGGCAAGCTATATTCGGAAATATAACGGGCTTTGCGCGCATCCGGCAATTCCGGAATGGTAGCGCGAATTTGTTCTACCCATTCGCGGCTAATTTTTAATTTAATTAAATCCGGATCCGGAAAATAACGATAGTCGTGCGCTTCTTCCTTACCGCGCATGGAAACGGTACGGCCTTTTGCCTCGTCCCAGCGGCGCGTCTCTTGTACAACTTCGCCGCCATCGCGCAAAATTTCGGCCTGACGCATTTCTTCATATTCCAAGCCGCGCTGCACATTGCGGAATGAGTTAACATTCTTTAGTTCAGTGCGGGTGCCAAACTCTTTTTGTCCAACCGGACGAAGGCTGATATTGGCATCACAGCGCAGCGAGCCTTCTTCCATTTTTACGTCGGAAACCTCGCAATACTGCATGATCGCCTTCAATTTCTCCAAGTATGCACGCGCTTCTTCCGGTGAACGCAAGTCCGGCTCGGATACGATCTCGACAAGCGGCGTACCCACACGATTATAATCCACGAGAGAGGCATAGCCGCTTTCTGCGTGTACAAGTTTGCCCGCGTCCTCTTCCAAATGCAGACGAGTAATACCAATACGTTTCGTTTGTCCGTTTACTTCAATATCAATCCAGCCATTCTTGCCGATCGGCTGGTCATATTGTGAAATTTGATACGCTTTCGGCAAATCCGGATAGAAGTAGTTTTTACGATCGAATTTGCTTTCTTCGGAGATTTCACAGTTCAGCGCAAGCGCCGCTTTCATCGCGAATTCTACCGCTTTTTTGTTCAGAACCGGGAGAACACCCGGATGACCGAGACAAATCGGACATGTATGCGTGTTCGGCGGCGCTCCAAATTCAGTGGAACAGCCGCAGAAAATTTTCGACTTGGTTGATAACTCAACATGAACTTCAAGCCCGATGACCGTTTCAAATTCTTTCGCCATTCCTTATGTACCCCCTTTACAGCTCAGGACGAGCCTTATGATGTTCCGTATTTTGCTCGTAGGCATGCGCGACGCGTAAAATCGTCGCCTCATCGAACGCTTTGCCGATAATCTGCAACCCAACAGGCAGGCCGTTGCTCGCAAAACCGCAGGGCACACTAATTGCCGGGATTCCGGCCAGATTTACAGGAATGGTACAAATATCCTCCAGGTACATTGTGAGTGGGTCGCCCACTTTCTCGCCGATTTTGAACGCGGTTGTCGGCGCAGTTGGCCCGATGATCACATCATATTTTTCAAATACACTGTCGAAATCCTGCTTAATAAGCGTGCGCACCTGTTGCGCCTTTTTGTAATATGCATCATAGTAACCGGAGCTGAGCGCATAGGTGCCGAGCATAATACGACGCTTTACTTCCGGCCCTAATCCCCGACTGCGCGTTTCGCGATACATCTCAATCAGATTCTCCGCATTGTCCG
This sequence comes from Aneurinibacillus thermoaerophilus, assembly GCF_900099925.1. Lineage (GTDB taxonomy): Bacteria > Bacillota > Bacilli > Aneurinibacillales > Aneurinibacillaceae > Aneurinibacillus > Aneurinibacillus thermoaerophilus. Next base: position 17,584 of record NZ_FNDE01000039.1, read on the forward strand.
CACGCACGCCGTAACGTACACCATCATAACGAGCAAGGTTGGAGGATGCTTCGGAAGGCGCAATAATATAATATGTCGGTACAGCATACTCAGTATGCGGTAGCATAACTTCTTCGACAATGGCGCCGAGTCGTTCCAGCACTTTCAACGCTTCCGTAACTTTTTGTTTTACTTCTGGATCAATTCCTTCCCCCATCAATTCTTTCGGCACGCCAACGCGCAAGCCTTGAATTTCACCTGTCAACGCCGAAATATAGTCCGGAATTTCCACATCAGCGGACGTAGAATCAAACGGATCGTGCGCTGCAATCGCCTGCAAAACATACGCAGCGTCTTCAACATTTTTTGTGATCGGTCCGATTTGATCAAGCGAAGACGCAAATGCCACGAGACCGAAACGGGATACGAGACCATATGTCGGCTTCAATCCTACTACGCCACAGTAAGCCGCAGGCTGGCGAATCGATCCTCCCGTGTCGGACCCCAGCGAGAAGTATACCTGTCCAGCCGCAACAGAAGCTGCTGAACCACCGCTGGAGCCACCCGGTACATATTCCAGATTCCACGGATTATATGTGTTGTGAAAACCAGAGTTTTCCGTAGAACCACCCATCGCAAACTCATCCATGTTCAACTTTCCGATCATCACAGACTGCGCCGCATGCAAACGATCCATCACACTGGCATTGTAAATCGGGCTATAGTTAGCCAAAAGCTTACTGGCGCATGTTGTTGTTACGTTCTTCGTTACAATATTGTCTTTAATCCCCGCAGGCAGACCAAAAAGCAATCCCTTCTCCTCGCCGCGGGATTGCTGCTCGTCCAACTCCTTGGCGCGGGCACGCGCATTTTCTTCATCAAGTAAGATAAAAGCTCTCACTTTATCTTCCGTCCGGCCAATGCGCTCAAATGATGCATTCACCAAATCTGAAACTGTAAGCTCCCCTTTATCTATTTCACTATGTATTTCTGTTAGCTTTTTATCAAATAAAGACACGTGGATGTCCTCCTTTCTTATTCAATAACAGCCGGCACTTTGAACTGTCCATCTTCTTCGTCCGGCGCATTGCGCAAAGCTTCCTCGCGCTCAAGGGACGGGCGTACTTCATCGTCGCGCATCACATTATAGACATCAAGTACATGGCTTGTCGGAGGCACGTTTGTCGTATCTAGTTCGTTCAGTTTACCTGCAAATTCAAGAATACTGTTTAATTGTTCTGTATATTTCACCGCTTCCTCTTCCGTAAGATTTAAGCGGGCCAGTTTCGCTACATATTCCACTTCGTTCCGCGAAATCGCGCTCATGTTTCCACCTCCTAATTCTGCTGGCTCTCTCCCGCCTTATGTGCTCATCTAAGGTAGGCAAACCTAGATAAAATCATACCAGAGAAACTATAGAGCCGCAACCAACCGTCCACATGAGCGCTTTACAAAACCGTTGAACCCCTCATATTTCCAGTCTCAATCCTATTTATGAAAATCATTCTTTCACAAGAAAAAATATAGTTAGATTGTAATAAATAATCCGATAAATATACTGTAAAAACACTTCTTAAGAAAGGAGTAGGCGCAAAAAATGAGATTTCGGAGCATCAAAACACGAATACTGGTTTCACTTCTTCCCACTTTTATCATCGTATTGTTATTCATCACATTATTTACCTATTTTTATAGCAAATCATTAATCAATGGGCAAATCGAAACCAATATGCATCAGCAGTTACAAAGCATTACAAACAAAATCGAGAAAGACTTAATCACGCACAAAAAAATGCCTGAATTAGTAGCCCGTACCGCTGAATTTTCCGCTTTATCCTATACGAAGGAACAATACAGCGCCATATTAAAAAATGCGCTAGGCACTAACAAGGAGACCCTTGGAATGGGAATCTTCTTTGAACCTTATAAATACAAACCTGACGTTAAATACTTTTCTTTATATGCTCACCGTAAAGGCGATAACATCGAGATTACGGAGGAATTTAACAATCCAGAATATGATTATCCAAACACTGATTGGTATCAGACTGGAAAAAACAGCAAGCAACCAGCGGTCTATACCGATCCATATTTTGATACTGTAATCAATACTTCCGTGGTAACCGTCAGTGTACCCTTTTACAGCCAACAACGTGAGTTTTTGGGTATTATCACATGCGACATCGACTTAGCCAGCTTGCAGAAAATGATAAACTCAACCAAAGTCGGGGATACAGGACGCGCGTTTCTGCTTGACAGCAAAGGAACGTATCTGGCGGATGCCGACAAAAATAAAATGATGAAAGTCAACATTAAAAACGATCCGAACTCCTCACTTGCTCAGACGTCATCTCATTTATTAAGCGGGAACGACGGAATGGTTACATATAACGATAAACAAGGTGTTAACCGAATCTACTACAAGAGGATTCCGGAGAACAATTGGGTACTTGCTCTAATTATCCCAGAAGAAGAGCTACTTGCCCCTGTCCATTCTCTTGTAAATGCGCTGATCTTGACAACTGTTATTGCGATCGCTATCACCATCGCGATTATCCTTTTATACAGTCGCTATATTACCAACAATATTGAGCGGGTCAATCAATTGTCCGCAGCGATGTCCGACGGCGATTTTACGCAGAACATCGAGGTCAAAACAGAGGACGAATTCGGGCAAATGTTCCGCAATTTCAACATTATGACGCGGACGCTCAAAGACATGATGGGACAAATTGCTTCCCATACTCATCAAGTGGCCTCTACTTCTGAACAATTGACGGCCGGCTCCGAACAGACAAGCAAAGCGACAGAACAAATTACGGAGTCCATGATGGAAGTAGCCAGCGGCACTGACCAGCAAGTATCGATAGTAGAAGATGCAAAAAAAGTAGTATCTGAAATCTCAGAAAGTATGACCAGTATCATGCGCGAAATTCAACAGGTAAACGAGCGTGCAAGGATAGCGGCGGAAAAAGCAGAGAACGGCAATCACAACGCAAAAGAAATTACGGAACAAATCAATAACATTCATCAGCGTGTAGAAAAACTGGCACAGGCCATACGCGCGCTCGGAGAGAAATCTAAGGAAATTACTCATATCGTATCCTTGATTACCTCTATTTCCGAGCAAACGAATCTTCTGGCTTTAAACGCGGCGATCGAAGCAGCGCGGGCTGGAGAGCACGGAAGAGGATTCTCTATCGTAGCGGACGAAGTGCGCAAGCTTGCTGAACAATCCGCTCAATCAGCCGGCCAAATCGGACATTTGATTGCCGAAATCCAGCATGAAACCCACCAGGCGATTGAAATGATGAACGAAGCAAACGCGGAAGTTGAACAGGGAATGGTAATGGTGGACAGCGCTTCGCAGTCATTTGAAGATATCCTGAAGGCTGCTGAAGACGTATTTGCACATGCAAAGGAAGTAAATACGATCGTAGAACAAATCAATACCGAAAAAGAGAACATGACGGAGGCAGTAAGCAAAATTGCTCTCATTTCTGAACAAACAGCCGAGCTTACCCAAAGCGTGGCGGCGGCCGCGGAAGAGCAAAATGCTTCCATGGAAGAGATCGCTTCAGCCTCCCATACGCTTACGAAAATGGCAGAGGAACTGCATGATTTAATGAGCAAATTCAAGGTATAATAAAGCAGGCAGGGATTTTTTCCCTGCCCTTTTCTTTTCTTCAATCCCTCGAGATAAATCAACGATTTTGCGTACTTTCACCATGTGCAACCGCCTCTTGTTCCACTTTTTTCTGCAGCGCAAGATGCGTAATAAATTCAAAGATGACATTCGAAGCCGCGTTGGCCGTAATCTGTCCATGATCAAACGATGGAAGCACTTCTACCAGATCAAACGCGACAAAATTCAATCCTTCCAACCCCCGTACCAATTGAAGCGCCTCCGTCGTTGTTGCTCCGGCTACTTCCGGCGTTCCTGTTCCCGGCGCGTATGCCGGGTCAATGAAATCAATGTCAAACGATAAGAAAAGCGGGCCGTGTCCCGCACGTTTGCGGATGCGTTCGATGACTGCTGGAATGCCCATCTCTTGCACTTCATGCATTTCTACAACATCGAAGCCCATGTTGCGCGCATCGTCCAAATCTTCCGGCGCATAAAGCCCACCACGCATACCGACCTGAATACAGCGATTCATATCAAGCAAACCTTCCTCATATGCGCGCCGGAATGGTGTGCCATGATTGTATTTCTTTCCGAAATAAGAATCCCATGTGTCGCTATGCGCATCAAAATGCACCAGGCCGACAGGTCCATACGCTTTAGCAACCGCGCGCAATTCAGCAAGCGTAATAGAATGATCCCCGCCAATTGTAATCGGCACGACGCCTTTTTCAAGAATCGGCAACAAGCCTTCTTCAATCTTTTTATAAGATTCCTCGATGTATCCTGGTACGACCGGCAGATCTCCATAGTCGACGCCAGATAAATAATCGAATACATTGATTTTCCTCACTGGATTATATGGACGTAATAAAATAGAAAAGTCACGCACAGCCCCAGGGCCAAAACGTGCTCCAGCCCGGAATGAAGCACCCGTGTCAAACGGCGCGCCAAGCACAACGAAATCCACGTCTTCTGTCGTTTGAACATAAGGCAGACGCATAAACGTACGCACGCCGCAAAAACGTGGAGATTCGAATGAATTTGCCGGTTCATATTTTTTTGTCATGACGTATCCCCTCCAGCTTTCTTATGCATATGTTCACATCTTCGCTTTATTCTCATAAGCAAATCTCATACCAACTATATATTTCCTTGTAAAAACCGGGGATACGTCAAATTCCTCTCCCAATCTTCCTTGCGTTTGATTCATTTTTGAATAGACGTGCCCTTATCCCTTATTTTTCTATACTTCTGCAACCGACGTACGACGGATGGCTGACTGATTCCCAACCGCTTCGCCATTTCATGCGTAGTCCGACATTCTTTGTACGCCTGCATAATTATCTTCTCTTCCACTTCTTCGAGAATATCTTTCAGCTTACGAGCAGGAAAAGATACTGGGATTTCTGCCGCCTCCGCTTCCTTACGCAATGCCTCCGGAAGATGCTCAATTGAAATCACGGGCTCCTCTGTTGTCACCACCAACCGTTCTATCACGCTTTCCACTTCGCGTACATTGCCGGGCCAGCCATAATTCAGCAACGCTTGAACAGCCGATTCATCCATCCTTTTTTCCAATCCGTATTTTTTAGAAAACTTCGCAAGAAAAATACGAATAAGCGGGAGAATGTCTTCCGGCCGTTGACGCAGTGGCGCAATTTCAATCGGTATAACATTCAGCCGAAAGTACAAATCTTGCCGGAATTTCCCTTCGCGTACCATCTCCGCTAAGTCCCGATTCGTGGCAGCAATCAGACGAAAGTCAACTTGCTTTGAGCGCGTGTCGCCTACAGGTGTAATTTTTTTCTCCTGGATGACCTTGAGCAACTTCGCCTGCAACGCGAGCGGCATCTCTCCTATTTCATCCAGAAACAACGTGCCTTTGTCAGCCAATTCAATAATACCAGGCTTTCCGCTCTTGCTGGCGCCGGTAAATGAGCCGGAAGCATAACCGAACAATTCTGATTCCAAAAGCCCTTCTGGAATCGCACCACAATTTATTTCGATAAAAGGCTGTGCTTTACGCTCGCTTTTTCTGTGAATCGCTTTAGCAATCACGTTTTTGCCAACTCCAGATTCCCCAAGCAGCAATACAGTCGTATCCACCTTAGCAACACGTTGCACAAGTGTAATGACGCGTTTCATCTGTGGACTTTCAGCAATGACGCCGGGGATGCGTGTTTCCTTTTCGCGCAATTCTTCAAGTTCGCTTTCATAACGCTTAACTTGCTCCGTCAACTTCTCAAAGCTTTCCTTTAGCGCCATAATTTCAGTCATATCGTGAGAATAGCTGACAACACGCACAAGCTGTTTTTGTTTATCAAACACCGGATAACCAGTAGCCATAACAACTTTACCTGTTTTCGTATGCTGAATAAGCTGCTGTTTTTGTTTTGTTTCCAGTACACGCCGGGTAACAGAAGGACTGAAAATTCCTACCTTCTCCAATTGTTCTGTGCTCTTTCCATACAACTCTTCCGGTGCAATGCCGTATATTTCACGACAATTATCGCTAACTCGTAATATATTTCCTTCTCCGTCCGCAATGACAATATTATCTGTCGATGTCTCGATAATGGCTTTTAGTTCCATCAAAACATCATCCAGCTTCTCTTTGTTCTCTCGCATCTATCCATCACTTCCTCAAAACACTCATAAAACATTGTGCCTTTATTATATTATATTTACACATTCCGACGAATTGATTTAATCATGAATTACTATCAATCATTTTTATTCAAAAATGAATTAAAACAAGCCAAAGTAAATGAAGCAAATACAAAAGGGCCCTATTTCCTAAAGGAACAGAGCCCTTTCATCATTTCCTCTATTTTATCCACTCAAGGAATGTCTTTTCATCAATCACTTGAATCCCTAGCTCATTCGCTTTCCCCAGTTTGGAACCGGCCGCCTCCCCGGCGACAACAAGGTCCGTCCTCTTGCTGACACTGCCGGATACTTTTCCACCGCGCGCCTCGATCATATGCTGTGCCTCTTTACGTGTCACGCTGGCAAGCGTGCCCGTCAGCACGACCGTTTTGCCCGCAAACGGCGAATCAGCGTCCACTTCTTCCGGACGCAGGCCCTTATATTCCATATTCACTCCCGCCTCACGCAGGCGTTCAATTGTCTCTACCACTTCCGGCTTGGCAAAATACTTTACAATGCTTTCCGCCATTTTTGTCCCGATTTCATGAACGGTGACAATCTCTTCTTCGGTCGCATTCTGCAACGCTTCCATTGTGCCAAAGTGCTGTGCCAGCAAGCGGGCGGCTTTTTCACCGACGAAACGAATACCTAAGCCAAATAACAAACGCTCCAAAGAATTATTTTTGCTCGCTTCGATAGCATTTAACATATTATCGACCGATTTTTCACCCATCCGCTCTAGCTTCAGCAACTCTTCACGATCCAGATAATAAAGATCGGCCACGCTTCGCACCAATCCTTTTTCATAAAGCTGGGTCACGACTTTCTCACCGACACCGTCAATATTCATCGCATTACGAGATACAAAATGGATAATCCCCTCGCGGATTTGCGCCGGACACTGCGGGTTAATACAGCGAAGTGCCACTTCTTCATCAAGGCGCACCAGTTCGCTATCACATGCCGGGCAATGCGTCGGCATATGGTACGGCTGCTCATCTCCAGTCCGCTTATCGACTTTAACCTCCACAATTTCAGGAATAATATCGCCCGCTTTTTTTACGACAACATGATCGCCAATCATAATGCCTTTCTCGCGAATAATATCTTCATTATGAAGGGAAGCTCGCTGTACTGTTGTTCCAGCAAGCTGCACCGGATCAAGAATGGCCGTCGGCGTTATCGCACCCGTACGCCCGACAGTGACTTCGATGTCACGCAGAATCGTAATCGCTTCTTCTGCCGGAAACTTGTACGCGATCGCCCAGCGCGGACTTTTCGCCGTATGGCCCAGCTCCTCTTGATAGGCGAGGCGATCCACTTTAACAACCATTCCATCAATGTCATATGGAAGTTCGCCTCGCTTCTCAGTCCAGCCTTCGATAAAAGAAATGACCTCCTCAATCCCTTCACAAACACGGCGCTCAGGATTCACTTTAAATCCAAGTTCCTCCAGCATGGAAAGCGAGCCGCTGTGAGTATCTACCGGCAATGTGTCTTCTCCTACCACCGAGTAGAGGAAAATATCGAGCGAACGGGATGCAGCAATCTTCGGATCCAACTGGCGCAAAGAACCGGCTGCCGCGTTGCGCGGGTTGGCGAACAATAGCTCTTCACGCATGGCGCGTTCTTTGTTCAAACGTTCAAATGCGCGACGCGGCATGAACGCCTCACCGCGAACTTCGATAGTAAGCGGCTTTTTTAACACAAGCGGCAGCGAGCGAATGGTGCGCAGATTCTGTGTAATGTCTTCGCCTGTCCGCCCGTCGCCGCGCGTTGCGCCGCGCACGAAACGTCCGTTTTCATAGCGGAGCGACACGGCCAACCCGTCGATTTTCAACTCGCATATATAGCCAATCGGCCCCTCTACGCCCAGCCCTTGGCGGACGCGGCGATCAAAATCGCGCAAGTCCTGTTCATCAAACGCATTGCTGAGACTAAGCATAGGAATGCTATGTTCCACTTTTTCGAAGGATTCGAGCGGAACACCGCCCACCCGCTGTGTTGGAGAGTCAGGTGTTAAAAGCTCGGGAAATTCTGTTTCAATATGAATTAACTCCTGCATCAACTGATCGTACTCATAGTCAGAGATTTGCGGGTTATCTTTCACATAATAATAATAATTATGCTGTTCGATGATTTTGCGCAGCTCTTTTACTCGTTGAATCGCTTCATTTCGATCCATACACTTTCCCTCTCTTAAAAATAATAAATTTTCCTCACACCTTCTCAATCGGCGCAAACTTAGCCAGCAACTTTTTCAAACCGATCGGATTTGGAAAAGCGATGGTCAATTCCAGATCCTGGCCGCTTCCTTTCGTAGATACCACTGTGCCGATCCCCCATTTGCTGTGTTGGACTTTATCTCCAGCTTTCCAGTCAAGCGTCACATTGACGCTGCGCTCCGCTTGCACTGTTCCGTTCTGTGACTGCACACGCATCGGGACAACGCCATGCCGCTGCGGCTGTGCCGACCGATGATCCGTCCGGCCATAGCGGGAAGCTATCCGTTCCTGCACCATGCCCTCCATCTGCAACAAATGTTCCGGAATTTCTTCAATAAAACGGGAGGGCGCATTCATTTTCGTTTGACCATATAATGTACGCATAAGCGCCCGCGTCAAAAACAATTCTTCCTCCGCACGCGTAATACCTACGTACGCGAGACGACGTTCTTCTTCCATTTCTGCTTCTTCCAACAGCGCACGCGAATGCGGAAAAATCCCTTCTTCCATGCCAACGAGGAACACAATTGGAAATTCCAATCCTTTCGCGCTATGTAATGTCATCATGACAACGGCATTGCCGCGGTCTTCTTCCGTTTCGTCCAGCCTGTCAATATCCGCTACCAGAGCCAAATCGGTCAGAAATGCGACAAGTGATTTATCGTCGTTTGTCCGCTCGAATTCCATGGTAACAGACAAGAATTCGTCAATGTTTTCGAGCCGGCTGCGCGCTTCAAGCGTACCTTCCCGGATAAGCTCTTCGCGATACTCCGTACGTTTGAGCACTTCTTCCACAAGCTCGGTTACGCTTAAAAACTCCTGCATGCTTTCCAATTCCGCAATCAGACGGGAGAATTTCGTCACTGCGTCAGCCAAACGCGCACTTAATCCGACTTGTTCCACTTCCTGAATCGCCCTGTACATCGAAATTCCCTGTTGCGCCGCATATGCCGCGATTTTCTCAACCGTTCCCGCACCAATGCCACGTTTAGGTACATTGATAATACGAGTAAGGCTTAAATCATCATCCGGATTGGAAATAACGCGCAAGTAAGCAAGCATATCCTTGATTTCTTTGCGATCATAGAACTTTGTGCCGCCGACAATATTGTACGGAATGCCTGACTTTACGAACACTTCCTCAATCACGCGGGACTGGGCATTCGTTCGATATAAAATTGCGATATTACGGTACTGACGGCCGCGGCGGACTGCTTTTTGGATTTCTTCAACAATATAATAAGCTTCCGAATGCTCGCTATCTGCCGTATAGTAGCGGATGGGAGCGCCTTCCGGATTCTCGGTCCACAGGTTTTTCGGTTTCCGTCCTATATTGTTACTGATGACTTTGTTGGCGGCCTCTAGAATTTTCTTGGTAGAACGATAATTTTGCTCCAACAGGATGGTACGCGCGTTCGGGTAGTCTTTTTCAAAATTCAGGATGTTGGTAATATCGGCACCGCGCCAGCGGTAAATTGATTGGTCGGAATCGCCAACAACGCAAATATTCTTGTATCCCTCCGCCAGCATTTTCACCAGAATATACTGCGCCCGGTTCGTATCTTGATACTCATCTACATGGATATATCTGAATTTTTTCTGGTAAAACGCAAGTACTTCCGGCACTTCTTCAAAAAGCTGAATGGTTTTCATGATCAGATCGTCAAAATCAAGCGAATTATTGCTTTTCAACTTTTTTTGATACAGGCTATATACTTGCTGGGCCACCTGTTCAACAGGTCCCATGACCATCCCGGCATACTGCTCGGGTGTTTTCAGTTCATTTTTCGCATTGCTGATAAAACCAAGCACCGCGCGCGGATCGTACTTTTTCGGATCAATATTAAGCTCTTTCTGACACTGCTTAACAACCGATACCTGATCACTGGTATCCAGAATCGTAAAATTACGGTTGTAACCGATCCGGTCAATATCACGGCGCAGCATTCGTACACACATCGAGTGAAATGTTGAAATCCAAATATCTTCCGCATCCGATCCGGCAATCGCCGAAATCCGCTCTTTCATTTCACGTGCCGCTTTATTCGTAAATGTAATCGCCAAGATACTCCAAGGTGCTACGTTTTTTTCCTTTAACAAATACGCAATGCGCTGAGTCAGTACGCGCGTCTTGCCGCTGCCTGCGCCAGCCAAAAGCAAAAGCGGGCCTTCCGTCGCCAGCACCGCTTCTTTCTGCTGCGGGTTTAACCCCTGCAACACATCTTCACGATTTATAAACAAGGCGAATGACTCCTTTCCCAAGCAAACGTTTCCCTGTCATTATAACAAACAGTCCTCCATGCAATCACCTATACAGATGCTCTTTACTATCTTAATATTTTACCTTTTGTTTTATGGTGAGAGGATAGAAAAGAAAACAAAAAGATTAGCCAAAAATGTTGACTTTTTGCTTAAAAAGTGTAAATTTACACTATAAGGATTATTTTTCATCTCATTTTGAAAGGAGTTTTCTATGAATGAGCAACATCCCCCTCATTTTTCTCGCGAAACGTTTGACAGAATGATTTCCGAGAAGCTGCGTCTCATTCGCACGGAAGCCCGCCTCACGCAAGAACAAATGGCCGATATTATCGGCCTTTCCAAAAAAACGCTTGTACAGGTGGAAAAAGAGCGAAAAACATTAGGCTTCACCGCCGCTTCGCTCGTCGGCATTTTATTTCGCAATAGCGAAATCGTTCAGGCAATGTTCGGTGAATCTGTGGTCGAGATTATAGAACTCGTTGCTTTTCAAGGCATCGAACAAGAACCGTCGGATGCCAAGCTAGAGTGGATTCAACGTGCCAAGACAAAAGCCCGTTATAAGACGATGGGGAAACGTGTCTGGTGGAAAGATGAAAAAGTTGGAGAAACGTATTTGCTTCAATCTCACATCTTAACCGGACATCTTCGTATTATCGATCGCGCAGATGTACTGCATTATTACAGTATGAATCTAGACGAAGCGAAAACAAAATTCTATGAATTAGAAAGCACAACAAGCAAAGAGTAATTATGGGAGAGAAGGTGTTAGACTTATGAAAAAACGAAAACGAGGGTGGGCCACGTGGCTTCTTTTCACCGTCATTATTATCTGCTTTTTTAGCAGCGGTCTGTTCCCCGTTTCAGTACGCGCCGACTCGACTGCCGCACCGGTAGTCAGCATAAAAGTGAATGTTGGTTTTAACAATACGTATAAATGGGATACCATCGTGCCTGTCCGGGTTACCGTCACCAACCAGACCGATGCCCCTATCAATGGAAATATTGAATTAGATATGCGTACCAATCATACATTTGTGGGTACATACTCAAAGCCTTTATCCTTGAAAAAAGGGGAAAGCAAACATGTGACGTTTCGGGTACATGCACAATTCAGCTATTTTAAAAATAACCCGTCATATGTTAAATGGGTACAAAACGGCAAAACACTTGTCAAACACCCGATGGCCCCGAACAACATCCCAAATGATAGTATTTTTGTCGGTATACTGGCGAATGAAGCGGTGACCACGCATCTGCTTCGTACCCAACCACCGGAAAAAGCAAATGCACCATCCATTCATGTACAGCCGCTTACTCTGGAGGACATTCCAGCAGATACGCTGCGGAACAGCGGCCTGAATGCCCTGCTGATCGACAAAGAAGAAATGGCGCGTCTAAATGAACAGCAAAAGAAAACCGTAAAAGATTGGGCAGCACAAGGTGGACAATTGTTTACTGTTGATCAAACAAGCGGGAAAGGACTTTGGGAAACAATCGGCAAAAAAGCGGAAAACGATACAAGTTCATGGAATGGCACATACATGGCCTCCCAACTGAGCGATGCCGCAACCTACATGCCCGAATTTAAATTGCCGGACGTTTCGCTTGCCGCTTTACTGTTCGCTGCCTACATCATCATCATTGGTCCTGTCCTATTTTATATCATGAAAAGACGAAACGCCCGGGAATGGAATTGGCTCTTCATTCCGGCGCTTTCAATCATTGCGGCATTGGCAACCTATGGATACGGCAAGTGGCAATACGGCAACAAAGTACACCTGCAAAATGTCAGTTTGATTGAAGTAAACAACGACGGAAGCGCCGATATTAGGAGTGGCAGCGCATTTTTTGCACCGCATAGCGGGGACTACAGCCTGCGCTTCCCAAAAGGTATAACCGTGTTTCCATTAAAAGATAGGGAAAGAGGAAATCCAAGAAGCAACACCCGCATTCTCCTGCAAACAGACCATACGGAAGCACAATTCACAAATACGGCATTTTGGTCGCTGCGCCAAGCATTTTCCGAACAACATCAAGAAGGGATCGGAACATTCGCAGCAACGCTAACAACGCAAAATAACCGGATTACCGGTACGATTCGCAATCATACAAACTACGCATTACGCAATGTCTGCATCGTTTATAAAGATGGCGTGCAGACAATCCCTGCGCTTGCGCCCGGCGATTCCATTCAGGTCAATGTCCCGATTCGCAGCGTTGATACGCCAAGAAGCTTTCTCAAATCAGATTTTGCCAAAGCGCTGCTACCTGCTTCTCTCGATGTAGAGAAGAGAAATTATACACGTTCACCGGAAGCACGCCTGATCGAATCCATTTATCATGATATTGGAGAACAAGGGATTTATCTCATCGGCTGGACCGACCAGCATCCATTAAAAAACGAAGTCATCAATGAATCTTATCAGCTTTCGCAATTATCGGTTGTAAAAGCGAAAATAGGAGAGCTAAAAGAAACGGGAGGCGTAAAATGATCGAAGTAAAAGATTTATACAAAAAATTCGGCCGTACCGTTGCTTTACAGGGAATCACCCTTGAGATTAAAAAAGGACAAATTTACGGTTTTGTAGGGCCGAACGGAGCCGGAAAAACAACGGTCATGTCCATTCTGGCCACGCTGCTTACCCCGACGAGCGGTACGGCAAAAGTCGGCGGCTACGATTGCGTAAAACATCCGCGGGAAGTTCGCCGTCTCATCGGCTATATGCCTGACTTTTTCGGTGTATACGACAATTTAACGGCTTATGAGTATCTGGACTTTTACGGGGCGAGTTACGGTTTATCGCCCAAAGAAAGACAACAGGCAATTCCGCAAATGCTGGAGCTTGTGCAACTAACACATAAAACGGATGAATATGTCGATATGTTGTCTCGCGGGATGAAACAACGTCTGGGACTCGCCAGATGCCTGATCCATGATCCGGAAGTCATCATTCTTGACGAGCCTGCTTCCGGGCTTGATCCACGCTCCCGGATTGAAATGCGGGAAATTTTAAAAGTGCTGCGGGAAACCGGAAAAACGATTTTAATTAGTTCGCATATTCTGCCCGAACTGGCGGAGATGTGTGACACCATCGGCATTATCGAATCCGGCAAACTGGTTGCTACAGGTAAGGTGGAAGAAATTTATCGGAAAATGCGAGCACAAAGATTATTAAAAATTCGGGTGCTGGATAAATGGGAACCGCTCTTGGCCCGTTTGCGCTCCGCCCCTGAAGTCTCTAATGCGGTGCGGGAAGATGACCATATTATTATAAGCTTTAACGGCTCTGATTCCGAGCAAGCAGCCCTGTTGCAAACCTTGCTTATAGAGAAATATCCAATCATTGCATTTAGCGAAATGGAAGGAAATTTAGAAGACATATTCCTGGAAATTACGAAAGGGGTGGGCTCATGAACCTTCTACAACTCTTCACTAATCCCGTACTAAGTAAAGAGTTCCGCATACGTATGCGTTCTGGCAAAACACCATGGATCATCAGCCTTTATTTGGCGGCGCTTGCGCTTGTCGTGTTCAGTATTATGTATTTTAAAGAAAAAGAAGCTTACTCTTCTACTAATTACTTCGAAATTTTTATGTGCTTATCCATATTACAATACGGGCTGATTATTTTCGTTACACCCGGATTAACGGCGGGTGTGATCAGTGGAGAACGTGAGCGCCAAACATTGTCGCTTCTACTGACAACTAATTTATCGCCTTTGCAAATCATTATTGGCAAATGGCTTTCGGCGCTTAGCTTTATCCTTTTACTTATTTTCGCTTCGCTTCCGTTATACAGTATTGTGTTTTTGTTCGGGGGAATTGATCCACAACAATGGCTGAAAATATTCGGTGTATACATGATCACGATATTGGCTATCGGTTCTGTGGGCGTATGCGTATCCACACTCGTAAAACGCACCGGCGCTGCATCTGTGACAACATACGCCATCGTGTTCGCATATACCGCTTTGCTGTTTTTTATCAATGCGATGCTTTATGACATCATCAACATAGATTTAGCTGAAAAGATGATTCCTGATGACTCATTTCCGCCTCTTAACTCTCATCCGTTGTACAGCTGGCTACATGCACTAAGCTGCATCAATCCGGTGAATATTGTGGTGATGGTCTTTATGAATGAGAAATCAATCTTTGGCAACGGAGCCTCGCAAATGAGCGACCCTTACTGGTGGTTTATTTTGTATTACGGTCTCATTACGATCATCATGCTTGCACTGGCTGTATTTTTCTTCCGGAGGGTTCAAATTAAGTAAACGATGATGAATTCATTATGTTCATTGAAAAGAAGGAGAGAAAACGTTATATTTATTGACTACTAAAAAAGTAAGGTGCTAAAAATGGGCTATGAGAGAATGTTACTAAAACAATGTCGTAGCGGTGATAAAGAGAGATTTCGCTTACTGGTCGGGCCTTACTTACAGCGAGCATATACAACATCACTCGTTATTTTAGGCAGACAACAGCTGGCAGAAGAAGTCGTGCGAAATGCGCTGATCGAGACATATACACGCATTAGGAATGAAGAAAGGATCGACAACTTTAAAGGGTGGTTTCATCATGTACTCGCCCGTTGTATACTGGGTATTTCGCAACAACAAGCGGAATGGAAAAGGTGTGAGCATGTCGCTCCGTCTACAATCAGTGCTGACGGCATTTTGCCAATTGATACACTGCCTCAAGGAGAATCAAAGCAACAGTTCCTGTATTCGGTTATGTCCCTGGACACGGAGCTGCGAATCATAATCATGCTGTTCTACTACCAAGAGTTAAGTGCCCAAGAGATTGCTTCGCTATTAAACATAAAAGAAGAAATCATTAAATCCAGATTATACATGGCACGGTTGAAACTAAGCAACATCATTTATTGTTCATGCCCAGCATCCAAAACATGTTCTTAACAAGATTGATCACGCCGTATGGACGGATTAAGTAGCATACAGGGTGAAAACAATCATACCTGTATAAGAAAACTCTCACCTTCTTCCCGGCCCATTTTACCTTCAGCAAAGCCGTTCAAAAAGCGGAAACAAGCAATGGACTCTCTCCATCATGGAACGGTTCAGAGTTTGGTCTATTCTGCTTGAAGAACGGCTTTGTGCTCAAATATGCTGCGCTCGCCTACTTCTGCTTCTTCACCGCCTGTACGGTCAGAAGCGCCTGTTCAAGATTCTCGTAAATAATATTGCCGACAATAATCGTATCCGCCCACTGTGCCATTTCCGCTGCTTGTTCCGCGCTTCGGATACCGCCGCCGTAAAAAATGCGGCTGTTCTGTACTACCTTCTGCGCCGCTCGCACTTGCTCCACGTCACCATATATTCCGCTGTATTCAATATAAAAAATCGGGAGCTTTAGCATCTGATCCGCAAGACGCGCATACGCTTTCATCTCTTCTTGAGCAATATTCGTCCGACTTTCTGTCAGCCGTGCGACCGCTGAATCCGGATTACAAACAATATACCCCTCGACAAACACTTCATCCCATTTAATAAACGGCCCATGCTCTTTCAGTCCCTCAATATAAGCGTTAAAAATCCACTCCGGGTTCTGCGCGTTTAATACAAGCGGCACAAAGTACGCGTCAAACCCCGGGACAATCGCTTCTACATTCGATACTTCAAGCGCGCAGGGTACTGCGTACCGCCGAATACGGCTAAGCAAGTCAATCGTATTATCGAACGTCACATTGGTTGTTCCACCAACAATAATCGCGTCTGTTCCTGATTCGCAGACCATCTCTAATTCTTCATCACCAATAAGTTTATCGGGATCAAGTTTAAACACGTGTTTCCATGTTTGGATATTCAAGATATGTATCCTCCTCCATGCTTTCATGCTTGTTATTATAATTCAAATAAGACGAAAGAAAAAAGAAAAGCCTCCTGAACTAAAATTCAGAAGGCTTATTTCTCTTTTTTGTTCTTCTTTTTGCTTAATCGATCCAGCACGGCCATATATCCGCCATTACCATAATTCAGGCAACGTTTTACACGGGAAATGGTCGCCGTGCTTGCGCCTGTCTCTTCTTCAATCTGGCTGTATGTTTGTTTTTCGCGCAACATTCGTGCCACTTCAAGGCGCTGCGCCATCGATTTCATTTCGTTTACCGTACACAAATCATCGAAAAACAAAAAGCAATCTTCCATCGTCTCCAGCGAGAGAATTGCTTCAAATAATTGTTCAAGCTCTTTTCCCTTGATTTTATCTAACTGCACCGACTTTCCCTCCGTTTCCGGCACATGTACTCTTTACATAAGTACCACTTTACTTTTTTCAAGAAGTAAAGCAAACGCTATTTTTATAATATGTAATTCTCTACGCTTTGACAAGAAAAAACGGTCACATTCAAATATATAGCACAGCCTTAAAAATTTCAAAAATTCTTCCTATCTTTACCTACCAAAATATGACGATATATTAAATATATAGCACTTTTACCATTTCGACATTCAATTTAACATAACACGCGAGAAGTCCTCTTCTTCCACGCCTCCGGCGTAGGTGGGGGATGAATCGTGCTTCTTTTTCCCTTCTATTCGTTGTATACTAGGAATGTACGTTCGTATTGAGAAA
>NZ_FNDE01000012.1 GCF_900099925.1 Aneurinibacillus thermoaerophilus
TTAAGTGCTGCCTTTTTTCGATAAATGAGGCATCTTAATTTCCAATTTCGTAGTTTGAGGAACTTGACATATTACCGCAGGACTTACGCTTTCTTTTCTTCTCAATTTTACCGCAAAAGTTCCTCTACTGCACAATGGGGTGATCGTCCGGAAAAATAATAGGCAAGCAGCACTTTTTCTGAAAATACGGTACCAGAACTAGGCAGCGAGCGTCCGTGCACAATAAAAAATTGGTAAGAATTGCGCTTGATTTTTTTTACTGCCTGAGCGAGCGTGAGCGTAGGTGGTACGGATACTAAACGTTCTATTTCCGGGCCTAATCCTTCCTCTAATTGCGTCTTTCGTGCAAGCAAAAACCTTATAAATTGAACATGACGCTGCCGATACGCCATCCACGCGCTAAACAGCAGATAAAATGCCACCGCCAACCCGTTCAAATGCGGCGATGGTTCAAAAGACAAACTCCACGCAATCAATCCGGCCGCCCCTGCGCCGCTTATATATATCGACCATAGCATCGCCTGGCGGTAAGGCAAAACAAGACTCAAAGCGGTCTGCATTACCCTCCCCCCATCAAGCGGCCAGATAGGAAGCAAATTAAACCCACCAATTAGCAAATTACTGTACACAAAAAAAGCCGTCCAAACAGACGACCATATTTCAAGCTGCATCATCGCCAAGCCGAAAACGATGAGCAACGCATTGACAAGCGGGCCCGCCAGCGCTACGACGAATTCCGCCCCCGGCATCGTATTTCCCCACTCTTCGATCTCCAACACGCCACCAAACGGAAGCAATTCAATACGTTTAACCCGCCATCCATACCAGCGGGCGGCTGTAACATGTCCCAATTCATGCAGTAACACAATGCTAAACAGCGTAATGACCTCCATAAACTGACCGACAAGCAACGCGCCGAGCATAATTAGCCAGAACAGCGGGTGTACATGTAGTGAGATATTATTCAAAATGAACCACATCCTGTGGATTCACGAATTGCCCATTTTTCTTCACTGCGAAATATACCGGCTTAATCAAGTGTCCTTCTTTCGCCGCTTTTCCGATAGTGTGTTGAATCTCCACCCAATCATTTTGCTTTACTTCCACTTCCGCAAGCCCTGCGTACCATGTTTCCATTCCTTTAGCATGCTGGATAATCACCGTGTTGCCTAGCCCTTCTTTTTGGCCCACGAAGGTGACCCATCCTTGATCGACCGCACGGATAGAAGTTTCACCTGGCGTGAAATAAATCCCGCTCCCCTGTTCGGCAAACGTCTGTACGACTTTGCCCGAAGCAGGCGCTTTTAATAGCATATTCTGCGCTCGCAGCACAGGTTGTACTTCGTTGCCAAGACCGCCCACATTTGGCAGCAAGGTGGGCACAGAGCCGAAATTCTTTTCATACCAGGCCGACATACCGGCGAAATCATACGAACGGTGCATAACCTCATTCATTACTGTCCGGTATTTCTCAGCTCCCGGAAAAGAAACATTGTTAATGACATACGCCAAACTAAGCAAAAAAAACGACGCTATAATTTTAATAAATAATTTGTCTCTCCGTTTCACTGTTTTGTGAGACATTCCAAAGCTTAACATAGAACGTGAACTGCTTTCCTTGTGCCCATAGCGCTCCCACGGCTCTTCCCACTCCCGCTGGCGATATATAGGTTCTTTATACACCGGCGGCAACTCGCCACTATCCTCAAAAAAATAAGAAGAATACGTATCTTCCATCTGTTCTCTTAAACGGCGAAGCCTTTCCTCCCTGCGTCGCTTAATGCCATCCATATCAAAACGCGCCATGCTTCCACACCCCTCGCTCCCTTTACCTTTTGTACAAGTGTATGAGGGAGGAAGGAAGGCTATTCCCACTTAAATCTTGTAGAAAGAAGGAAGCGCGCCTGTCCGTTTCGCGGGATGTACAGGCGCGCTTCCCTTCGCACTTATTCAAACATCAATTTTTTCCGCCGCATTCCAATGCTGAGGACAATCCCCATCACAAAAAAGTTCGTCACAAGCGAACTTCCACCATAACTGATAAACGGCAATGGAAGTCCGGTGATCGGCATCAGCTGAATCGTCATCCCGATGTTCTCGAAAATCTGAAACACATACATTCCGATAACCCCGGCAATGACATACATGCCGAATGTATCTTTTGCTTCCATAGCGATGCGGAGCATCCGATAGATAAAGAAGAAATAAATAAAAATCAAAATGCTGGAGCCAATAAAACCTAGTTCCTCAGCGATTACAGTGAACACAAAGTCGCTCTCCCCAACCGGAACCCAACCGTTGCGTGCCTGTGTTCCTTGGTTAATCCCTTTTCCCAGAAGCTGTCCGGAGCCGACAGCTGTCAATGACTGTCTAAGCTGGTAGCCGTCATCCTTGTATTTCGGGTCATAAGGATCCAGCCAAACCTCAATCCTCTTCCATTGATATGGTTTCATAATATGGTCAAAAAAGAAATCCTTATGAAACATAAAAATATAAGCGATTGAAGCAAAAAAAATCGCGCCTAAAAGGCCAAGCATTACGAAATAACGCATAGGAACACCGGCCACGATCAGCATGCAAAACAAAATTCCGATGAATACGAGCGATGTTCCTAAATCCGGCTGAATAAGAATTAACAACAGCGGCACGCCAATCAGCAGAAAAATCGGAAGCATCGCTTTTAGATTATCGATCTTCTCTTCCTGCTCATCCTTTTTGGAGATGTATTTGGCAACCGCGAGAATGGTAAAAATCTTCATCAATTCGGAAGGTTGAAAGTCAAATAGACCAAGCTGGTACCAGCTGTGCGCACCGCTCTTCTCGGGCGTGAACAGTACGCCAATAATAAGCACCAGCCCAATACCGTAAAGCACATAGGCAAGATTGCCGAATGAATGATAATCAAACAAAAGAACGGTGGCCAGAATCAGAAAGCCAATGGCATACCATACTACCTGCTTCCATTCGTAATTGGCGGTTGTTGTCGCGCCGGAAATCCCGATAAAACTAAAGATTCCCAAGCACACCAGAAGCAAAATTAAGAGCCAATCCAAATTCCGTATATATTTTTTTTCAAAATCCATGCTTCATCCTCCGATGCATGCACCACACCTTATCTAATGCCGAATAAACGCTTCACTTTCTTGAAAAATCCTTCTGGCTCATCCATATTTAGAAACGGCACCGAATCGCCCAAAATGCGGCGCGCGATATTGCGGTATGCAAGTCCGGCTTTCGCTTCGTGATTCATTGCGACCGGCTCTTTTAAATTTAAATGCTTGATTACTTCTTCGTCATCCGGCACATATCCGATCGGATCGATCGACAGCATCGCAACCACGTCATCTACATCAATCATATCGCCTGTACGCGTCATATGCGGCCGGATACGGTTTACGATCAAATAGGTGCCTTCCAGGTTTTCCCTCTCTAATAAACCAATGACTCGATCCGCGTCACGAATAGAAGAAACTTCAGGTGTTGTGACAACAATTGCCTTATCGGCGCCGATGACCGCATTTCTGAATCCTTGTTCGATTCCTGCCGGGCAATCAATCAACACGTAATCAAAATCCGCCTTGAGCTGGTCGATAAGTTCTTTTACTTGTTCGGGCGTAACCGCTGATTTATCTTTTGTCTGGGCAGCGGGAAGCAAGTATAATAAATCATCAAAACGCTTATCTTTAATCATCGCCTGATGAAGCTTACAATTTCCTTCCACAACATCCACCAGATCAAAAATGATACGGTTCTCCAGTCCCATCACAAGATCAAGGTTACGCAATCCGATATCAGTATCCACCAGACAAACGCGTTTGCCCAGCTGCGCCAAAGCCGTGCCAATATTGGCCGTTGTCGTCGTTTTGCCGACCCCGCCTTTTCCCGATGTAATCACAATGGCTTCACCCATAAGGATCCCCCCTATATGACAAACCGACCCAATTCAGGCCGGATTTTATGCAATTGATTCATTTTTTCGATCACCAGACGCTCCTCGGCAACATACGCAAATTCCATCCAAGTCAGCTCTTCAGGCTCCCTTCCATCCGAATTACGGTTCACGATCCCGGCGATACGGATTTGTGCGGGAAACATTTCAAACGCGGCAATTACGGATTCCTTGTTGCCGTTGCATCCGGCATGCGCCGTTCCGCGCAACGACCCAAGTACAAAAATATTTCCTGTACACATGACAAGCGCTCCGGGGTTGACATCACCAATCAGCAATAAATCGCCTTCATGACGTATTACCTGTCCAGAACGTACCGTACGCGTATAAATTCGTACCTGGGAGGCCAATTTGTCGCGCAATGCCTCTTCCTTTGTAATTACATCGGATTCAATCGCCTTCACAACTAGATTGCCGCGCATTCTGAGAATGTCCCGAATCTGCTGCTCCTGTTCTTCCGACACATAGCGCATCCCCAACTTAACCGTAATCCCAACGGTAGGGCCGGTCAAAATCCGCTGATGGCTGTTCTCGACTTTCTCTCGTAATTCTTGAAGCAGACTGTCAAACGAACAGGTGTCATCCATGTGAAACACGAGGCCCTCTTTGGTTCCTTTGATCATCACTTTTTGTTTTATTTTCGTCATAGCCAAAGATCCACCCCATATCCTTATTATTCGCTACGAAAGCGAAGGTCTCCTGCACAATGCTTACGTAAGCTCCTCGATCCGCGATTGCTTAAGCAGCTTGCTCATCGGTCGGAAAATGAGTACAGCATACAGCGCATTAACAATAACGGTGGGGATTATCTCTTTCGTGAATAAATGAATCCAGCTCATGTAGACTATATTAAATAAATGATAAATCTCATATACAAGCAACTCGTTTACAAAAATAACGAGCAGCACAGTAAAGAACACAAGCAACCAATTCTGGTGAAAATACCGGGTCGCAAGTCCAGCCAGATATCCCAAAAGCGCTGTTGAAAACGCGTACACACCAATAACCTGAGCATAAACAATATCATAAAGGAGTCCGAAACACAGGCCGAAAAAAAATCCCCTTCTTCTGCCTCCATATAACCCGATAAACACGACCCCCACCAAAACGAAACGAGGGACGATAAGCCAAGGAAGATCCCATACTTCCGAAGCGAACACCTGGGCAATCGTACCTTCAATTAAAAACAGAAAAAACATGACAACGGATATTGCGCCAATTCTCACTTGCCAAGCCCTGCCTTTCTAAAGGTTCCGTTACTTGTTAGCCTTCTTCGCACGTTGTTCTTTTTCCTGCTCTATCGATTCCGGCTTGGCGACAAAATCGCGCTTAACCACGAACACCTGTTCAATCTGATAGAAATTCGCCAACGGAGTGATGCGCGCGGTCTGTGTTAATCCGTAATCTCCCTCCTCGACGGAACTTACACGTCCGATAACTAAGCCCGGTGGCATCACGCCTCCCATACCGGAAGTGGTCACGTATTGACCCGGCACAATCTTCAAATCTTTTGTTTTTGGAATTTTACGCATGATAAGTTCATGCTTTTCTAAGTCATAGCTCTCGATGACTCCGTAAATCGCCTGACTCCCTTGAATCACTGCTGAAATGTGATTTGCCTGTTCGATATCCATCAACAATTCAACCTGCGAAGAAAAATGGGAGACGTTCTTGATGCGCCCGATAAGCGCGCCCTGTGACGATATGACGGCCATATCCGGTTCGATACCATCGTTTTTTCCTTTGCTGATAATCAGCGTGTTGTTCCAGCGATCTGGTGTACGTGCGATGACATCGGCCGCATACCACTTATACCCTCTCAGTTTGTCATCTTTAATATTAATCATGGAACGCAAGCGGGCATTTTCGCGGCGAAGTTCTTCCACTTCCCCCTTCAGCTTCGCGTGCTTATCCAGTTCCGCTTTCAATGCCTTGTTCTCTTCGTATACGTTATAAATGTCCCTAACATCTTGAAAAAAACCGGAAACAAGCATGGTCGGCTTGTAAAAGAGTCCCTGAACAAATGAAACGGAGTCTTTCACCAACCGTTCCGGCCATGTGGGAAAAGGGCGCTCCTTTAACGTAGCACCCATCACCACAATCAGCACAATCAACCCCATGAGTATCGCAATTAACCGCTTATTGCCAAAGAAACTGGACACTCCTCAACACCTGCTTACTTGCGGCTGGAACGCATCGTGATGCCAGATTTTGATTTAAATAAATGAAGATTTTCAAGCGCACGGCCTGTACCAATTGCCACGCAATCAAGAGCATTTTCCGCTACAAGCACAGGCATACCTGTCTCTTCCGCCAGAAGTTTATCCAGATTGCGCAACAGCGCGCCACCGCCAGTCAGTACAATACCGCGATCCATAATATCGGCCGCCAGCTCCGGCGGGCTTTTCTCCAGGGTAATTTTCACCGCGTCCACAATGCTTGTCACGGTCTCACTCAGCGCTTCAGCAATTTCCTCAGCTGTAATTTCGATTGTCTTCGGCAAACCAGAAATCAAATCGCGGCCACGAATATCCATTTTTTCCGGCTGCTCTGGCGGAATGGCGGAACCGATTTCCATCTTCAGCGTTTCCGCTGTCCGCTCCCCGATCATCAAATTATATTTCTTCTTAATATATTGGATAATTGCTTCATCCATTTCATCGCCAGCAACACGGATGGATTTGCTTGTCACAATTCCGCCCAGCGAAATGATCGCTACTTCTGTCGTACCGCCGCCGATATCAACAACCATGCTTCCGGTCGGTTCCCATACAGGAAGATCTGCGCCAATAGCCGCAGCAAACGGCTCCTCAATCGTAAACGCTTCACGCGCACCTGCAAGCTTTGTCGCGTCTTCTACTGCGCGTTTTTCTACCGCAGTAATACCGGAAGGAACGCATACCATCACATTCGGCTTGCGCGAAAACAGGCCACGGTTTTTCTGCGCCTGCTCAATAAAGTAGCGCAACATCGTAGCCGTCGTTTCAAAATCGGCAATAACACCGTCTTTCATAGGACGAACCGCCACAATATTGCCCGGCGTTCTACCGATCATGCTTTTGGCTGAATTCCCTACCGCTTCAATACTCCCGGTATCTGTGCGCAGCGCGACAACAGATGGTTCACGAACAACAATTCCTTTCGACTTCGCATATACAAGCGTATTGGCCGTACCAAGGTCAATACCCATATCTCTATTAAAGCTACCAAACATCGGTGTAATTTCTCCCTTCATGTTAAGCGCATATGTAATCTTGCGACAACAACTATAAAATTATACTGAAACCCTATACTTTTTCAATAAGGAAAAGGATAGCATTATGCTAAATGCCCCTTCTCTTTCATACTGTAAAATCGTCCATCACCAATAATAACGTGATCAAGCAATTCAATGCCAAGAATACGCCCCGCTTCTTGAAGACGACGCGTTACGTCAATATCTTCCCGGCTCGGTGCGGGATCACCACTTGGATGATTATGAAGACAAATCACGGAGGCACTGCTGCGGCGAATCGCTTCTTTGTAGACTTCACGTGGGTGAACAATGGATGAATTCAAGCTTCCAATAAAAATTGTTTCTCTGCCGATAATGTGATTCTTTGTATTGAGGTACAAGCAGACAAAATGTTCTTGTGTGTGGTAACGCAACTCTTCCATCATAACATCGGCGACGTCTTTCGGCGAACGAATGGCAAAACGGTCGGACGGAAGGGCAGTGCTCATGCGTTTTCCCAGCTCAAGACCAGCCATAATCAGCAAAGCTTTTGCCGGACCGATTCCCTTCATCGCGATCAGTTCTTCGAACGAAGCCGATTTTAAACCACGCACCCCTTCAAACCGGTTTAATACCCGGCAGGCAAGCGACATCACCGACTCTTCCGCAGACCCGGTGCGCAAGAGCAGGGCCAGCAATTCCGCGTCAGAAAGCGCGCCTGGCCCTACCCGCATCATCCGTTCCCGCGGCCTGTCTGATTCCGGCATATTTTTCAGCATAGGATAATAGTCTTGAGACAGCATGTCCCTCTGTTGCATATGGACTCCCCCATTCGTAAAAATACGGGGCCATTCCTGCTGCCTTCCTAATGGTGCATCCCCATAGGCATATCCGGCATAGGCGGACGCCTATAGTAATTTTACACCAAATTCTTCCAGAAAGTCACTAACCAATGCGACTGGAAGTCCGACTACAGAAAAATAATCTCCCTCAAGATGGGATACAAGCATCGCTCCATACCCTTGAATACCGTACGCGCCCGCTTTATCCATCGGCTCGCCGGTAGCGATGTAGCGGCGAATCTTATCCGGTGTTAGCTTCCGCATGGTAACTTTCGTAGCCCGGTATCCGCTTTTCTCTCTGCCTGTCGCAGTTTCGACAATACAGACGCCAGTATAAACCGTATGCGTCCTTCCCTGCAGGCTTGACAGCATACGGAACGCTTCTTCTTCATGTCCGGGCTTACCCAGAATGGTATCGTCCAATACCACTATGGTGTCGGAACCGATGACGAGAAACGATTCATTCTCATTGTCCGCAAGCGAAAATGCCACATCTCTAGCCTTGCGCTGTGCAAGAATGGTCACGTACTCCTCAGGGGATACTTCTTCCTCCACCACTTCGCTCGCCACGCTCGGCTGCACGGTAAACGTAAGGCCCAATCCGGCCAGCAATTCTTTGCGCCGAGCAGACGCCGACGCGAGAACAATGGAAGGCTGGTTTGTTTTTGCCAAAGTGATTCACCTGCTCCTACTTGGGTACTGTAAAGATATGCTTCTTCTTCCTTATCGACTTATATCATATTAAGTTTAGCAAAGACCTTTAAGCAGCACAATAACGAAAAGCGAAACGTTTAGTCATGTAAAAACAAACAGAACAGGAAATAAAATCCTGTTCTTTTCTAAAAGGGAGAAGAAGATGCGGCCGGTGTTGCCATCGCTTCCTGCCATTGCTTATAAAAAGCGATAAACCGTAATATTTTTTCCTCTGCCTGCCATAAATATGTCCTGTTCGGCTGGGATGAGAACTGCTGCAATGTGGTGACGGCGGTCGTCATTTCATTTAAAGCACTTTGCAATAATGTTTTCTGTTGCTCAGCAAGTACGGTTGTCAAGCTTCTTCCCTGCTGCAACAACTCCCGGTGTTTGGCCATCATTTTTTGAATGGCGGCCTGCTCGATTTTTCCTGTCTTAAATCCTTCTCCGGTAAGGAGCGACACATTCTGAAACAAATCCGCCTGTGTCTGACCAAAACGCTTGATTTCTTCCATCGTTGAGGATGTTAGCTCCTCCGGTACCGCAACCGTTATTGTTCCCGCAGGCAGACTCTTCTCTTTAATATAAACCTCCTGCTTGTCCGCGCGATACACTTGGGCAAGCGCAAGCGCATCATCCCGCAAAGCGCTAACTCCGAGAAACAGCATTTGTTTGCCCGCTTCTTCCACCATATGCACCGGCCAACCTTTCTCCCGCAAAGCGGCGGCTTCCTGTTCCGCTCCCGCCCTGGTGCTAAACACGCCCCCCTGCACCATATACAAGGACATAACCGGAAGTGTGAGCGTTAAGGATTTTCTCTTGGGCACGGCCGACTGCCCTTGCACGGAAGCTTGCGTGCCTATTTCTGTGCTTGTCCGCCCTGCTGCTCCGTTTTCCCCTTTCTGTGTCAAAGCTACAGACGGCTTTGTCATATCTTCTACGGTTGGCGTCGACCCGGTCGTAAATGTGTGCAAGATAACATAGCCGAACAAAAGCCCGACGGATACAGCGCCTCCGACAACTGCGGACAGTTGAAAAAAATTCCGCGGCGGCTTGAAAGAACGACCTGAGCGCTTTTTGTGTCCGAATAACGGTGTAATGGGCGCACGAAAACCTATACTTTCTACTTCTTCTATTTCCTTATGATTCATCATGCTCTCTGTTACTGCGGCAGCTACAGGCGGAGATAACGGTTCGTTCTGCTCCTCCGCTTTCGCTGGAATAACAGAAACAGGCGAACAATTTAGCTTGATTTTCGGGCGCGACGCAGCAGACGCCTTCACCTCCGATCGGGACAGCTCTTCCCGTGGCCTTATGCGAATCGTATAGTCCGGTCTTTTCTTCATGTGAAGCCTCTCCCTCTCTTGGATAAGTATCGTTACTTTATCCATATGAGGCAGGCTCTTACATTATGAATGGGGTTGTACATCTTCTTTTTCAATAACTGGATATTGTGTCGGGTCCCATTTACCCGACGGCGGGTCTGTATGAACAGAAGGAAGTTTGTCCAGAAGCGATGCATACTGCGGCGCGTAATATCCAGTTAGCTCTAAGTTAGCTTCAATCCCCTTTTCTTTTGGAATTTTGAAATCATCCTCTTGTTTCTGTTTAAACATAAGCTTATCTACACGCAAATACCTGGACATCTGCTGAATCTCAGTAACAAACCTGTAAACGTCTTTATATTCCCCTTTTATGCTCAGCTTAATTTTCATATTCCGAATCGAAGAACGGGGCAAATACTTCTCAAGCTCCGCACGCGTAACTTTTGGCGCTTGTTCTTTCGGTATATCAGCCGTCTTCTCTTCGACTTCTTCAGAGACAATTTCTTTTGCCAGATCCGCCGCGTTTATCTCTTTATTTTCCTCAAACGACGCATCCTCTATCGCTATCTTGCTAATAGACTGCAACTTTCCAAACTCTTTAACCAGCTGCTCATCGTAAGATTTTACCGGAAACAGTTCAGCGATCTGCCGCAATTTCTCCTGCGGTGGGCGCGTATCTGCTTCTTTCTTTTGCTTTGTGGCCAGTTCAAGCTCTGCTTTCTTCTGTTGCAGCTGTATCTCCGCCTCCCGCTTTTGATTTAGTACCGGCATAACATACAAATAATAGAACACAGCTAGCATCAAAAATAATAGAGCCAATCCAAGCAAAACATATTGACGCTGCTTTTCCTCCATTTTCTACTCCCTCTCTCCTGCCTGTTTAGTCGCTCCGCTTTGCTTGTTAGGCGAAGTGTTTTTGCGGAAATTTTTTTCATCTATCGTCTGAGTAATGAATTCAAATCGGGCCTGATAATAAGGGAGAATTTTGCCGCCCATAAGTCGCAGCGAGAGGGAAAGCGGGTTGCCTTTCTCATCTCTAGGTCCAATCCATTCCGTCTTAACTATTGTAATCCTTTTAACATCCGCCTTCATAACGCGCGGTAACTGTTGCACATTATATAAATACGCCGCAATATCCTCATACTGTTCAAAACGGCCTTCTACTTCGATTTTTCCGTCCATATTATAGGAAAGAGACATTACTTTTCCTTGTTCAGGCAATTGGGAAGCCAGTTCATCGAGCAGCAGAGTTGTCGGATAGAATACATGTTG
Organism: Aneurinibacillus thermoaerophilus; assembly: GCF_900099925.1. Classification (GTDB taxonomy): domain Bacteria; phylum Bacillota; class Bacilli; order Aneurinibacillales; family Aneurinibacillaceae; genus Aneurinibacillus; species Aneurinibacillus thermoaerophilus. The sequence goes on from NZ_FNDE01000012.1 coordinate 11,296, forward strand.
CAGCTTATTAGACAAATCCAGATAATCGTCAACCGTCACAGCTTGTCCCTGCCGTTGTTGCATAGCGCTCAATTGCTTTTCAATCCTTTCTATCTCCGCCTGCATGCTGGCCGTTTCTTTCTTGCCTGTCACATATAACATCCCTAAATATCCGGCTGCTAACAGCCAAAAAACACCGATTATGCTAAACACAACAACCATGCGAGAAACGCTCGTTTTTTTTCGGGGAAGAAGATTAATATCTACCATTTCCGCTACCCTCTCATCGCTAAACCAATCGGAGCCATATACGCTTGAACTTCATCCTGCCCGGTAAAAGGATGGAAAATATGCTCGGCAGGAAACCGCGTAACCTCCGCATGCTTAATATTTTCCTGTAAAATAGAAATTATTTTTTCGATATTTGGAAAATCACCGGTAAGATACATCTTGCTAATGCGTGTACCATCTTTTTTCATATTAAATTCATAAAACGTAAGCACACGTTCCAGTTCTCGTATTAAATCCCTCGCAAATCCGTCAAACATCCCTCTATCTTCCATATATTGAATGAGAGAATAAGACTGCATGCCTCTTTCATCTAATGTAATGTTATAGTTTGTTAAGTCAATCGGGATGTTGCGAACAAACTCCGGAATGTCACCTTTGAAAAAGAAAACATTGACCGAGTGAAGCCCAAGCTGTACAATGATAAATTCTTCTTCCTCAGCCCGGTATTTAGCAAGGACACGATATAGCGCCAGCGGCTCGATTTCTGCCGCAACGAGTTCGATACGCAATACGGAAAACAGTTCAATATATTGATCGACTAAATCTCCCGGTGCAGCAACAACCCAATACTGTTCCTGCTCTTCTTCCGCTTCACCGTTTGGCGCTTGTTCCAATTTGTAATAATCAAAGTACGGGCGCTGGAACGGAACATGAACCGTGGACTCCAGCTCCACTTCCAACAACATCCGCACTTCTTTTTCCGGAACGGGTGGCAAGAGAACTTTCCGGATAAAAACAGAAGAGCTTGGAAGCGAAATGATTGCTTTTTTTCCTTTTAGTCCTTCTTCCTGTACCTTTGTGCTCAATTCACTTTCGATGCGCGCACAGTCAATCAGCTTGCCCCGTTCAATTAAACCGCTATCCAGTTCAAAAAAGCCGGCTTTTTTAATATGAATCGTCTGGGCATCATGGTGTACTTCCGCATACCGCAATCCTCTATCTTCCAGCACCATCCCGATATGGCCGGACTTTTTCCGCAATAAATAAGAAGGGACTTTGAAATCTTTGAGCGAAAATCTGGGGAATGTTATCCTCGGTAACGTTCGTTTCACAGCAATCCCTCTTCCGTCTTTTTGTATCCATGCATTAGTAAAAAAAACTGAAATACCACGCAATCAGATCATAGCCTTTGAACAAAGCAAGCAACGCGCCCAGCGCAATGAACGGCCCGAACGGCACTTTCGTCTTTCGCCCGGCTCCCCGAAATATCATCAGCAATACCCCATAGAACGCCCCGAAAAAGGTAGAAAGAAGAATCGTCAACAGAAGCAAAGGGTAGCCGAGGAAAAGGCCAACAACAGCAAACAACTTAATATCCCCGCCTCCGATGCCGTTTCCTGAAACAATCGCAATTATATAGAAAATGGTAAACCCGAGCACCATGCCGATCAAATGCGAAAGATACGTTTCGTCCGGATGAATAAAGAAACGAAGCACAAGAAACACGAGAAAAAATGGCAGCAGTACTTTATCCGGAATGATCCGGTATGCCAGGTCTGAAACTGTAATGATCACCAGCAAAGAGATAAATAACAAATAGAGCCACGCTACTGGAGTAAAATCATATACAGCGTACACCGCAGCGAATAAAATTCCGGTTGCCAGCTCGATCAGCGGGTATACCGGAGAAATCGGGGCGCGGCAATACCTGCATTTTCCGCGCGCAATCAAATAAGAGAGAATCGGAATTAGATCGATCGGTTTGAGCTGTTTTTTACATGTCGGGCAATGTGACGGCGGAGCAAGCAGCGATTGTTCTTGCGGCACCCGCAACCCGACGACATTGAAAAATGAACCGAAAAGAAGACCGAAAAGAAAAACGAGCAAAAGAATAGCGAAATCCATAGTGCTCCTTTCTTCATGATCCACGTATTTTGGAAAAAACAAGGCTCCGCGCTTTTGTGCGTGCGGAAGCCTTGGAAATTCATGATATATGCCTATTTATTACCGTCCCTTAATATGTCTTGTCGAGTCATGTCTTTAATCTCTTTTTTATCTTTTCCTAATTTAGCTCCTCCTAACGTTATCATAAGATCACCGTTATTATACTTAATTGTACCATTAGTATAAGGTTGGTTCGTTTCTGGATTTATAGGTATAGCATCAAGATATTTTTTACCATTATTTGCATTAGCTTGAGCTAAATCTTCCAACTCTACTTCTTTGTCGACTTGTTCAGGATTATCCAAATAATATAATTTTGCTGCATCAAGTACCATAATCGCATTCGCCTTATGCGTCTTTAATTTCTGATTTTCAATAATGTTTCCAATCGCTGGTACGGCAATGGCCGCAATAATACCAAGAATAACAACAACTGCGAGCAATTCAATCAATGTTAAACCGCGTTGCTCTTTCCACACTTTTTTCATTTGAGTCAGCATGTGTTTTCCTCTCCCTCTTTTCTTTTACTTAATATGTGAATACATTTCAAACATTGGAACCATAATCGATATGACAATGGTTCCGATGAGTACGGCAAGGACAACAATCATAATCGGTTCAATCAACGCCTTCACTTTGTCCACCGTATTTTCCACTTCGGCCTCGTAAAAGTCCGCGACCTTGTCAAGCATCGTCTCCAGCGCCCCCGTCTCTTCACCGATGGCGATCATCCGCGTAACGAGCGGCGGAAACACCCACGACTCTTTCAGCGGTTCGGACAAAGGCCGTCCCTGCCGCAAACTCTCTTTCGCGTCTGCTAACGCCTTGCCTATGATTTGATTATGCATCACCTCCTCCACGATTGTTAAAGCTTGCAAAATGGGCACCGAACTAGAAAAAAGCGTACTCAACGTACGGCTCATTCGGGCCAGCAACCCCTTCTGGTATAATGAACCAAAAATAGGGACTTTCAACTTGAGATAACTTGTGACTTTCTGCCCATATTCCATTTTTACTAAAATAAGAGAAAAAATGGATAATAAAAGCATGGTAATAGTATAAATGTACCAATAATGCACTAAACTATTGCTTACTGCCAGCACGAACTTCGTAATCGCAGGCAACTCAGCATTCAAGCTTTGAAACATCCCAACAAAAGTAGGAACGACGCTTGTAAGCAAATAAACGGTAACCCCTATCGCCAGCACAAGCAGGACGAGCGGGTATGTCATCGCTGATTTTACTTTTTCCTTCGTATAATGAGACTTCTCATAAAACAGCGCCAAACGCTCCAGAATGACTTCCATATTTCCGGAGGCTTCACCGGCTTTTACCATGCTCAAAAACAATGGCTCAAAAATTTTTGAGTGTTTCGCCGCCGCCTCGGACAATTGAATCCCATTGCGAATATCCGATTTAATGTCTTCTAATGCTTTCCGAAATTGCTTATTTTCCGTTTGGGCAGCCAGCGTATGCAGCGAATCCACCAATCCGACGCCAGCGCGGATGAGGGTCGCAAATTGCCGCAAAAACACGACAAAATCACGATTTTTTACAGGACGGCCAAACGTAATCTCTTTATGCAAAATCGTTTTTTTCTCTTCTTTCACAGCCAGCACAATCAGGCCACGCTTTTTGAGTTCGGCAATGGCCGCACTTTGGGTCGCCGCAGTAATCGTCCCCTTTTTCTTTTTGCCACCACGTTCCCTTGCTTCATAAGCGAACGTTGTCATCTACTCCAGCACCTTTTCATTCATATAGTTCTGTGCCGACTCTTTCATAATAATGCCCCTTGTGATCAAATCTTTAATAGACATCTCCAGCGTATGCATACCAAAATCGCGTCCCGTCTGCATCATGCTGCGAATCTGATGCACTTTTTCCATCCGAATTAAATTGCTGACTGCGGGTGTATTAATCAAAATTTCCGTTGCCGCGATACGTCCGCCGCCAATCTTGGCAAACAGCCTCTGTGAAATTACGCTAAGCAAAACGGAAGACAACTGAATGCGCATCTGCGTCTGCTGGTTGCCAGGAAACACGTCAATAATGCGATCGATCGTCTGCGGTGCGTCCGGTGTATGCAGTGTAGCAAACACCAGGTGCCCGGTTTCAGCTGCGGTGATCGCCGTACTGATCGTTTCCAGATCGCGCATCTCGCCCACCAGAATAACATCCGGGTCTTGACGGAGCGAGGCGCGAAGACCTGTGGCAAAATCAGCAGTATCAAAGCCGATCTCCCGCTGATTAATAATCGAGAGCTTATGCCGGTGTAAATATTCAATAGGGTCTTCCAATGTAATAATATGTTTGCGCATCGTGCGGTTGATATAATCGATCATCGCCGCCAGCGTCGTCGATTTCCCGCTGCCTGTCGGCCCGGTTACAATAATCAGCCCCTGCGGTTTATGACAAAGCTTTTCTAAAACTTTCGGCATGTTTAGCGATTCTAGCGTTGGAATTTGCGTCGGAATGACCCGGAAGACAAGACCGACGCTTTTCCGCTGATGGTACGCATTCACGCGAAACCGGGAAACTCCCGGTAAACCATAAGAAAAGTCAGCTTCTCCCTTTTCCTTAAACCGGGTAAAAAGCTCCTCGCCCATTACCTCTCTAGCGATCGCTTCCGTAGCCGACGGCATTAATGGCTCCATATCAAGTCTGTACAATTCGCCATCCATGCGAAAGATCGGAGCGGATCCGGCAGTAATATGTAAATCGGAGGCTCTTTTTTCAAAGGCGTATCGCAATAACTTCGCAATATCAATTGCGGACATCCCTATCACCCCTTATACCATCTTGCTATTCCCGCGTCGTAATGCGATACAGCTCTTCAAGCGTCGTTAATCCCTGCTTGACTTTCAGCAGCCCGTCATCAAACAGCAAAATCATGCCATGCTGCAACGCGTATTTTTTGTATTCTGACGCCGGCATTTGCCGCACGATCATCCGGCGCAACGTATCATCCATTCGGAAAACTTCATGAATGGCGAGCCGTCCCCGGTACCCGCTGGAATTACAGCTGCCGCAACCTGTTCCACGCCACAGCTGTTCGATGGTTAACCCCCGTCTAGCAAACACCTCTTTTTCATCTTCCCGCGGCGCATAGCTTTGTTTGCAATGCGGACACACCCGGCGTACAAGCCGCTGCGCAAGGATACCATTTATAGAAGAAGCAATAAGAAATGGAGGAATTCCCATATCAACCAAACGGGTAATGCTGCTAACCGCATCATTCGTGTGAAGCGTACTGAGTACAAGATGCCCGGTCAACGCCGCCCTGATAGCAATTTCAGCTGTTTCCGTATCGCGAATCTCACCAACCATAATGATGTCAGGGTCTTGACGAAGAATCGACCGCAAAGCGGAGGCAAACGTCATACCGATACTCGTATTTACTTGTACCTGATTAATTCCTTCCAACTGGTACTCAACCGGATCTTCAACGGTAATAATATTAACCGTATCGTTATTCAAGTGATTAAGCGCCGCATAAAGGGTGGATGATTTTCCGCTGCCCGTCGGTCCGGTTACAAGCAAGATCCCATTTGGGCGGCTGATCAGATCGCGAAAAACAGCCAAATTACGCTTCGTAAGTCCAAGCTTATCCAGTTCAAGCAACGCGGTTGTCGTATCCAACAAACGCATCACAATTTTCTCCCCGTACACCGTCGGAAGCGTGGATACCCGTACATCAATCGCCTTAAGCCCTACGTGCATTTCGATTCTGCCATCCTGAGGCAAGCGGCGCTCCGCAATATTAAGGTTGGACATAATTTTAATTCGCGCAGTCAAAATGCCCATCATATGACGTGGGAGCATGCGCTCCGTCCGCATCACGCCATCAATCCGGTAGCGGATTTTGATCCCCTCCTCCTGAGGATCAATATGGATGTCGCTCGCCCGTAACTGTATCGCCTGTTCAAACATCTGAGTAACGAGTCTGACGATCGGAGAATCTTCGGCCGATAATTCTTCTTCTTCTACCGTCATATGGCCGCTTATATCATCCATCAGCTCTTTTACCGAATCCTGCATGCCATATATTCGGCTGATGGCACGCTGTACCTCTTCTTTTGTGGCAATGACAGGAACAATCATGCAGCCGGTGCTGATCCGCATTTCGTCAATCGCAAAATAGTCGAGCGGATCAACCATAGCCACGGTCAGTTGATCTCCGTCGCGTTTTAAAGGAACGACCTGATAACGCCTTGCGATTTCTTCAGATAATAGGCCTGATAAGGCCGGTTCTAACTTATAACGATAAAGACTCACATGGGGAATACCAAGTTGAAACTCAAGAATTTCGATAAGCTGCTGCTCATTTATGAATCCCTTTTTTAGAAGAACATCGCCTAATTTCATCTTTGTATTTTTCTGTTCTTCTAGCGCCTCTTGCAACTGCGCTTCGGAAATGATCCGCATTTCAATCAAAATATCGCCCAGCCGCTTTTTCTCCAAGTTCCTCCCTCCTGCATTTAATCCAAAATATAAACGTTCCCCTGCTGTTCCGACTGCTCTTTATTCTGACCATTCGGCTTTTCAGTTTTATTCTTTTGCTCGCCTGCTGAAGAACTGGCGGTATCCTGCCTTTCCGCTGTGTTCTTCTTGTCTGCTTGCTCCGTTTCAAGCGCCATTCCCTCATAAACCGGGCCAAATGCTACGATGTTGTGCAACGGCCTATAATAATCATCCGACAATAGCTCAGTCTTTAGGCTTCCATCCTCTTTATAACAGGAAACAAACACTTTAACCCTGAGCCCTGCTTTACCGCGTCGAATGATTTTTTCTGCTCTTGGAGGTAGCGTATTATCGCTGCGAACAATCGTTTCCGGAGCGATCTGCTCCTCTTCTTTTGCCTCAATGGTAACAGGAGGAACCGGCTTGGCTCCAAAAATAGCAATCCTAAGCTGCCGGTTTTTAATTTCTGCATGAATGTAAATCGGTTGCTTCATCCGATTCACAAAGCGCAAATCAAATTCTTTCCCTCTGACAAAAGCATCATATCCTGCCGGAATAAACTCAACCGGGCGCACATTATTGTGTCGTTCGATGATCGGCAGACCGCTCTTGACCGCTGCAATATATAAAGTAGACGCAACTTGCACCGCTCCTCCCGCAACACCGTCTTGCACGTTTTCATCCTTAAGAATGGGAACAGATAAATACCCTTTTCCTTCTGTATAAGGACCTGCTGTTTGGTAAAAAGAGAAGGTTTGATCCGGCAACAGTACGGTTCCATTAATGAGCCGAACAGCCTGCTCCGCATTCAAAAGACGATTAGGTACGGAAGGGGAAATGGTGGTGCTATACTCAGCCAGCATTACTTTAATATCTTTTACAGTTTCTTTTGTTATCTTGGGTATATCTTTTTCTACGACAAGCGGAACGCGCAAATGCCGGCTTTGCCTTTGCAATTCATCATCAATCGCAGAAACCGTCTGCGGCACATCCACTTTATATCCCTCTACTTCCGGGACAATCGTAATTTTTGTTTCGGACACTTTCGCCGTAGCAGGTACGGCCGGTCGGTCTACATTTTTCGCAATCTCCGTGATCATGTCCGTCAATTTTTCCCGATTAAACGTTACGCGCAAAGGCAATTCAGGTGAAGGCGCTGTCCCGCGCCATCGCTTCCACATGCCCCATATGCCTGACCGTTCCTCAGATGCTTTGCGGGCTTCCAAAAGCGAGCCAGGCACATCATACTTGACGTTGATATCCTTTAATAAAACAGGAAAGGATTTTCCGTCTATCGTTACCTGAAGCGATCCCCCTGCCCTTGTTTGCAAGAAGCTATTCAGCTTTGCCTCAGCTTCCGTAAACGTAAGACCGCTAATATCAACTCCCGCGATCGTGATTCCTGGGGAAAATGTTTCCGCCTTCGGCTTACTTTTCCATCCCCCTGATAAATAAAAGGCTCCTCCGCTAAACAAGAGAGCAGGTGTCGCTATCAGCAAAAAAGCAAACAAAAATCGTAAGTTATGTATTCGCTGGAGCATTTCCGCTCCATCCTCCTCCCTCACTCCTTCGCCTCTTTTACTCAGCAAGTTTCAACGTTAATTCAAAAAGCTTGTTTCTGCCAAGCTGCTTTACTTGCTCCATAACTTCGGCTGTAATAACGTCCCCTTTCGCAAGCAGGAGTTTCCCCTGTTCATCATATAAATCTGTTGTCAGCCTCTTGCCTGTTAAATTGGGCAAATTTTTGAAAAGAGGAAGCGGCTGCTCCTTTGCCATCCATTCCTTTTCAAACGGTATTTCTTTCTTGATCGTACCTTCTTCCTGTGTCACAGTGTCCCCTGCCACTTGTTGTTCTTCCTTCACAAATGATTGTTCGTCACTTATTAAGGTTTTTTCTTCCCTTCCAAATGGATGTTCTTCACTGATTAAGGGTTGTTCTTCACCTGCAAACTGTTGCTCATCCAACAGATTGGCGTTGCTTTCTTCTTTCACAACCAGAATTTCTTTTCCAATCGTAATAATAAACGCTGAAGCTAATACGCCCGGTTCATTCCCTTCTTTTTCAACAACATATCCTTCAATCTTTCCGTTCTCCTTATTTACGTAATACTCCGTCACCGTTCCTAAAAGCTGGCCTGCTGTTGTAATGACTTTGCTATCAATAATCTGGATGCCTTTCGCTTTTAATTCGTTGGCCAACGTATCTTCGGATAGGTCGATTACAGACGATTCGTTCTCCGTCATCACGGCGTAATCGCCCAATCCTCCCACATGAGCGAACGGAAGCACCTTGATCCCCAGCGTCCAACGTTCATTATGAACAGTCAAAAAGTCAACAACCCCGGACGCCGGATTCACTAGAAGATTCTTCACCTTTCCAATTTCTTTACCATCCATAATGCTAATAATAGGCATCCCGATTAATTCCTGGCTTCGTTTCATTGGCTTTGCACTCCTTTTCATACGTTTATCTATTTGTTTATCCCAACATGAATGGCAGCAGGGATGAACGTTTAAAACTGATACTTGTTCTCCTCTGTTTCCAGCGAACGAAGCTTCGTTTCAAAGTAATGAATTTGTTGCATAATGTCAGCTTTGTACTTGCTGCGCTGTTCCTCTTCCAGCTCCGCCTTTTCCAGTTCAAGCAACAAACTTTGTAGTTCCTGAATGCTCTGTCCATACAGCCCCATTTCATGCAATACTTTGATGTAATCTTCCATAATCATCAACCTGGCGGCAAAAGGTATCTTGTAAGCCAATGCCTTTTTTAAGCTCTGCAAAGCATTTTCATGCTTTCCTTCTGCCAGCTCCGTATGTGCTGCAAGAAAATGCCGTTCCACTTCTTCCATCTCTTGCGCTTTTTGCTCCACATGTTCCGCCGAAAAAACTGCAAGGACATCATCTGCCAGTTGGCAATCTCCCTCTTCGCCATCATGTTCTTCGTTTCTCTCGGACACCTCTAACGCATCACTTGCTGTTTCTTCCTTATTGGTCTCCTCCAAAGGAAGCTCTAACAAGAAATCATTTTGTTGTTGCTGTTCACTCTCCTCTTCAGCCGCCTCTCTTAAAACAGAATAGTATAGCTCTTCTTCGCGCGAAGCGTCCGGGCGAGCGTCTTCGAGCCCTGTCGGCTCGCTATCCGCCATTTCTGTCTCATTCTCAGCAAAATGGTAAAGAGGATTATCCTCATTCGCTACCTGAAAAGAGTGTGCCTCTTCTTTCCCTGTTTCCTCCATGTTTCGCATATTGTTCATCTCCCTCTCCTCCTTCTTTTCAACTGTAGCCAAATCATTCTCCCCTCCCTTTTCTTTTGCTCTATCTTCTGCTCTATCTTCATCCTGAAATATGGATTCTACCATAAGAGGCGTTTCATCCGTCTCCTTAACACTGTGATGCTCACTAACACTTTCCTCTATCAATGAATCATGCTGCTCTTTTTCTTTGTAAATCTGAAAGAAAAACGAAAGAATCAAAGCGCCTGCTGTCAAAACGAGAAAACCTATCACAAACCCAAACAGGAAAACGATGAAAGGCGCAATCATACCAAGTGCAATCGCACCGTAAAATAAACCTGCCGGTTTTCCCGCGAGATAAACCTTTCTCTTTATGAAAACATAAAACAAAAAAGCAAAAAAAACATAGATAAGATAATATCCCCATACCCAAGATAATTCCATGAAATCACCAAAATGATCGTTTTTTACTATTTACTTCTACAAACTATTATCAATATAGTACAATATTCCAGAGAAGAAAAGTATTTTTATGAACAAATTTACAAATTTATCATAATTTCTATTTGAAACCAGCATATGTTCTTGCTATGCAGAGGGATTCACCAAAATTATCATCGTATATCGGGGGATAAAGAAAGATGGAGCGATTTTCGGATGAGAAAGGAATAACTTTGCTTGAAGTGCTCGCCGCGATTGTCATATTTTCTATTTGTCTATTGCTCTTTAACGTATATTTTGTCAATAGTTTTTCCACCGTTAAAAGACAAGACTCGCAGCTCGTTGCCATGAATATCGCAAGACAGGTGGCAGAACAATGGAAGACGGGAAACGGCTCGCTTGAGCTCGGAACAGACACGCTTCGCTCTACATATAAAGACATCCATGCACACAAGAATGATTGGCTTGATGACAAAGGAATGCCTGTTGAACGCCAGCTATCTACCGTTACACTGAATGGCATTACGTATCAGCCATCCATAACGATTGAACCTTTCGAGGAAAACGATCAGCTTTATATCATTAAAGTTACGATCAAAAAACAAAATGATGACAAGGTATTAGCGACGCTGCACACTGCTATTGCCAATCCGCAGAAAGGAGAATAATCAATGTCTCTGTTTCGCAAGTTTGTCCATCAGAAAATTTTCAATGAACGTGGCGTAACTCTTGTAGAGCTGCTAGTGGCGGTTGGCATTTTTCTTGCTATCATTCTTCCACTGTCCTCCATATATATATCTGGTATTTCACTTTATGACCGTACACGCATTGAAACGGATTTACAAAATGAAACAGATTTTATTCTTTCAAACATTTTAAATACAGTGCAGGATGCTTCTTATTTCGAATTACCTAATGACTCGTTCGATCCAACAAGGCACAACACATTGGTCGCTATTTTTAAAAATTCATTGGCTGGTAAAAGCTTGCTTCCGCCTGAAGATGAAGGCAAGAGCCGGGATGGATTGATTACGTATGATTTGAAGCTTGCCTACGATACCGAAACAAAAAAGCAACAATCGATGCTAAAACGAACGTTCTATCAATTCCCACAACTCTCAAGCGGCGATTCACAAAGTAACCCAAACATAACAAACGATTCAAATAACGTCTGGAAAACATTTAAACATGATGAAGGGTATGTTGTTGGCGGATTGTTTACAGTGACCGAACATAATGACAAGCTGACCATTTATCTTGTCGTCGCACCGAAAGGAAAGAGTGGAACGATTCGCAATGGGCAAAAAGCTGAATTTACCGATCTGAATGATGTATTGCATGAATTAAACCGGTTACAAACGGAGCGGAAGTCACTCGCTTCAAGCGATAACGAACCTTTGCATTTCATCCGTTTCGTGAAAACCGAGTTTGCTGTCAACAATATGAAGAATGGGTGAGGCTGTAATGAAAAAAGTTAAGGAGGAACAAGGGGGCGCCCTGTTAACAGTTTTTTTTATTTTAATTTGTTTCGCCATACTTGGTTTATCAATTATGAGCGTTACGCTTCAATCGAGCAAAGTTCGCACATTTACTGACAACGAAATCAAGGGGAAAATGCTGGCGGAAATCGGACTGCTCTATTTTCGGGAAACGCTGGAAAAAGAGCTGGCTCAAGCGCAAAAGGAAGGCGCTTTTGAAAAAAACACAAGCCATCCTGTAAGACAGGCGCTCGAGAACCCGCGTGATGATGATAAGATAATAGAGATCATAAACAAAATAGCTAAGAAAAATGATTTGCTAGATTCTAACAAACCAGAAGAATCTATTAAAAAATATGTATATATCCCGCTACCACAGCAAGAAGAAGGCGGGTTTGCCATCGGATATACCGCTTATGCTGCTATACCGTACAAAGATAAATTCGCCGAACCGAGTCAACCATACTCGCGAAAAATTACTGTCTCTATTATTGGCATTCCGCCGGGGAGCGCTGTTATGCAAAAGGATGGAACGGTTCAACCGAACGGCCAAAAGCTAGAAAACATAACAGCCACGTTTTATATTAATACCGTTCCCGGCCCATTCCATTATGCGATCAGCACGCCGGGAGAGGTACGCTTTTTCGGAGGAAGCAACATTATCGGAAACGTACGGGCGAACAAAGTACTCACTAGCCAGCAATACCGATATAAAAAAGAAAACAATTGGTACAGCGGAGGGGACGAGACAAACAAAACGTACATCGAGGGAAAAGTATTCCTTACCGATCAGGACGATGCAGGTGTCTATGATGTAACCAATTACCCGAAAGAAACGGATTCACCTGAAAAAGAAAACATTCCACCGGTGGATAAAGCGGAACGAAAAACGACCAAAAACGAGCTAAAAGCCAAGCAAATCTTTATGCCACAGGGGGACATTCCTTCTCATATCGTTGATTTGCAAGCTAAGCAGCCTTTTCTGCCCGGTTGGGAGCCGCCTGTCATCGAAATCGTAGAGGATGAGTCTTTGTCTCTATTTCATAATGAGACAGTTGGTGAATATATAAACAGGAAACTAGCAGAACGAAAAGAGGGCGCACCGGAGCCTGATGAAGTGGTAGATGAAACATCATTGTCTTCCGAAGAAGAAGGGGACGGTTTACGCAAAATAGATGAAAAGAAGCTAAAGGAGCGGATGTTCATTGAATCAAGACAGCCTAAGCCCAATGATCCGGAAATCGAGGCTCCTTCCTTAACCGTCCGGCTTACGGGAAAAACCCTTTACGACTATAACGTTTCAGAATTATTCATTGTTCCGCAAAATCCTTCCGAACATAAAGTCACAGTCGAAATGGGAAAAAAAGGGCAATTTTCAGATGAGCCAACAAAAGAAGGGGAACCTTTCACATATAAAGGCACGATTTACATTCAGGGAGATCTGGATATTGTTAATGATATTGATATGACAGGTACGATTTATGTTGACGGCAATGTCACAATTCGTGAAGCGACAAATCAGAAGAAGACAAATCAGGGAACACAAAATTTGGCCATTATCGCTTCCGGAAAAGTTATCCTGACAAACCGTTATGAGGGAAAACCGATAGCAACACCTGACATTGACCTGTCCGCCTTTTTATATTCGGATTTTTCCTTACCTGAAACCGATGCCACAGATAGCAACAAAGCAGAAAAAGGAATGGAAATTTACTCTGTGGAATCGGTAAACCGTATTAAAGGCGGAATCGGAACAAGCGGAGGCTATATTGAATTAAATACAAAACGGGAAGGAGAGGCAGAAGAGCTCGCTTCTCACTTGAGCATTCAATTTAACCGGGGAATTTTTGAACAGGAAACACCTGGATTGCCTGCGGGAGACACTTTCTTTATCGACATATATGACACACAATATAAACAAATTGCAGGAAATGAGCACATCGACATAATGAGCAAAAACGGAGGCAGCCGATAACGGCTGCCTCTTATTGCAGAGTTTCTGTTCCTTTTATCGTTAATTTTCCTGCATCTTTACTCGCTGTAAATTGTTTCAATCCCTCTTCTTTTACCGCATCAATTTTATCGACATTAAAATCTTCGGTAGACTGTAATGTTATGATTAATTTTATTTTCACATCATACGTTGCTGTTTTGCCGTTTGGTGCTTTCAAAAGCTTCGGCACAGCCCACCCCTTATCGCCTTTACTTAGTTCTTTAGGTGGTGTAAATTCCGGTCGCACCGATTGGGTGTTTTTCGTCTTTGTATTTTCCAGGATAATGCTCATATCTACAATTCGCAAATGTACTAATTGGGGCAGTTTCTTTACCTTATACCCTGCTTTCACGCTGGCGGCGCGGTTGTCCTTCGGTGACTTTGCTATCTCCGCTAGCGGCTCTATATAATCTTCAATTTTATTTCCTTCTGGATCTAACACATTTCTTATTTTTCGTTCACCATGTCGTTTGTCTTCAGGTATTTTGCTACCATCCGGGTTGCTGTCATCCTGCACGGTTTTATCTAATGTAACCGCCCAAATGTCCAAATCGGTCTTGACCGGCTGACCGTCTTTTTTATCCAGAACAACGACCATCTGTTTCTTCTCAAAATATCCGTTTTTTGCAGTAAGCTTTTTCCACTTGCCTTTTTCCTTAACATACCATGCCGTTGTCGGAAGGATTGTATCTTTTTGTGGCTGAATCACCACATATGCGTTGTCTCCGATTACATCAGATTTTACTTTAAATAAAGGCGTCAACCGTACATGAACGTTACAGCGCGCTTCTTTGCCACCGTCCTCCGTTCTGGCAACAATTTGCGCGGTTCCAACTCCTTTGGCTGTTACCTTTCCGTTTTCATCAACCTTAGCAACCGATTCATCGGTCGAACTCCATATCACCTTTTTATTCGTAGCATTTGACGGTTTTACTTCAGCAGTTAATTGTTCTGTCCAATGCGTTTCCGGAACGGTGTTTGGGTCAGGATCGATATCCATATCCAATTTTGTCTTGTTAAGGACAATGCCGCTAACCGGAATCCGTTGCGGAACGACCGTAATCGTAAACGCCTCTAACGGTTTCGTTACCACATTGCCATTGAACGTTTTATATGACAGAGAAACATCTGTAAAAGAGTACGTTCCTTCTTTTAAAAATTTCAATTTCAGCGCTTTTTTCAATTCGTTCGCATCTATCGCAGGGCCATTCTCTGTATAGGGCACATCTGGGAAACGTATCGTAACATAGCCGGATTCATCAACAACTGCGTCCGTATCCGGCGCAAGCTGTACATCAGAAGAAGGCAGCTTCACTTTCACCTTGACTTCCCCCAGGGAAATCTGCTTAATTTTATTTGTAATTTGGGCGAAAAGGGACTTTAAATTGTCCATCGTTCCTTCGTAAGCAGCGCCGCCAGTAAGAGAAGAAAGCCGTTCTAGATTCTTCATGCGCACATCTCTGCCAAAACCTATCGAATACAATTTAATCGAGTTGTCTGCCAGTTCACGTGCTGCTTCCTCTGCATCCCGCAGCGCTTTTTCAATTTGCCATTCTTCTGTTCCCCCATCTTTTCCCTTTCCGTGTGTCGGAACACCATCAGTTAAAAAGATAATATACTTACGGTTCGTACTATTTGCAAACATAGACTTGGCCATATGTAGGGCAGCCCAGTAATTCGTCCATCCTACAGCATGAACCCATTCCACTCTCTTTTTTACGGTGTCAAAATGAGTAGTTAAATCACTTAGCTTTTCAGCCTCTGTACTAAACGAAACAAGCCCAATTCTATCATCTGCGCTTTTGCTACCTGAGTGATCGGCCAGCAAATCAATGGCGTGCTTGGTTGCTTCTTTCGCCTTCGCCATCTTGTTTTCATTTCTTACCATAGAACCGGAGCGGTCGAGCACAAATACAATATCGACAGGTTCACGAACCAAATCAGAGGCGGTCGGCTTACCGTACGGCGTAAGTTGAACGTTCACGGCTCCTACAGCCGTCCCATCCTGCGTCTCGATTGTCTGCTGCTTCGGATCTATGGTGCCATTCAGTCCGATGTGTGATTGCTCCTCCGCCGGCCCTACCTCTACAGTAATCGCTGCAGATAGAGTCTTCGTTTGAGCCATCGGTTCAATGTTTTTGGCACATGTAACATTAGGTTTTGTTTTCTTATAATATACGGTTCCCCGCACACAAATTTTTGGAAGACCGCTTACTACAACATCATCCAAAAAATAAGCATCACCTTCGATTGTAAGCTCCGCATTCCCGCTAATCGTAAGATTTTTAAAGAAAAAAGCATCTGCTCCAACAGTAGTAGTAGAGTTATCACTAATTTTCACCGTTTCAAAATAAGAATCTTTCCCGATGTTCACCTTAGGGTTGCCGCTTATAGCGGTGTTTCCTCTAAAATACCCATTATCGTTTACAGTGAAATCAGCATTACCGCTAATTTCTGTCGTTTCTTCCACATACAAGGAAGAATACTGATGCGAACGATTCCCGGATTCTTTTAAATGTTTCTCTTTCTTTACATTCGATGGAGGCTCAGGAAATGAAAGATCCCCTCTACTTCCCTTTTCATAGTATACAGTAATCGTCGCCTTCCCTTCTTGCAGCGCAGTCACTTCAACAGAATTCCCCCTGTCATGACTTAACTGCAAAACGTTCGGATCGGAAACCGACCAGCGCACGGCGTCGGCCTTGCTCGGGTCAACATTGACGGTAAACGTTTCCTTGTGCCCTTTCTGCATTTTCGTTTTATACTGCATGAACGCTACATCGTTATCCGCAATATTTTCTGCACGTACGGAAACATTCCCAATGCTTGTAAAAAAAAGCATAAACATCATACAAAACAACAGTCCCATAGATAATGCTTTTCTCATCTTCTTCCTCCCCTCTCTTGTTATATTTTTACTATATAACAGGGAAAATTTTACCACAATACATATCACTGTCAACTTTGTTTTCCCGTGTATACATTTATATTATCTTTCATATTTATGAAATAATGGAACAACAATGAAGCGCGAAAGTTTGAATAAAAAACGCCTTCTCTTGTCGTAAAGGCAAGAGAAGGCCGGTTTTTCACATTTTAAACCTATCTACATTATCTCTTAATTCTTCAGCGATCGTTGACAACGCAGCGGCCGATGAATAAATCTCTTCCATGGAAGCAAGCTGTTCTTCCATTGCGCTCGAAATGCTGCTCATTTTCTCCATGTTTTGTTCCTGAGAATACTTGGCATTTTTCGTGATTTGCATAACTTCTTCCGCTCCGGCTGAAATTTGCTGCACCGCCGCTGATACTTCCTGAACTTGTGTGGTTACTTCCGTAATGGACTGCAAAATCGAACGAAATGCTTCGTCTGCCTCGCGGACATTTTTCATTCCCTTATGTACGACATCTGTACTATCCGTCATCGATTGAACCGCATATTTCATTTCCTGCTGAATGGTAGCAATGAGCGCTTTGATTTTTTCTGCCGAATTTGATGACTGCTCAGCCAAACTCCGCACTTCATCGGCGACGACCGCAAAACCTTTTCCTTGCTCTCCAGCTCTTGCCGCCTCAATGGCCGCATTTAGCGACAACAAGTTTGTCTGGTTAGCGATTTCCGTAATCACTTCAACAATTTTGCCAATTTGGTTAGAACGTTCACTAAGGCGTTCGATAACTTTGCTCAATTCTCCTACTTTATCGGTAATCATGCTCATATTTTCATTGATCGTTTGCAATGCCTGTTTTCCTTTTTCCGTCCGCTCCAACGCTTCAGAAGAGGCAAGAGAAACCGTTTGGGAATTTCCGGCGATTTGTTGAATCCCCCTCGACATTTCATCAACAGATAAAGAAGCTTTCTCGATGCTCTTCGTCTGCTGTATCGTTTCTTCCGTTATATCTTGCGTCATCGCCGCCACATGTTCGGATGCCTGACTTGATTGCTCTGCGCTTGCAGCTAATTGTTCCGAAGAAGAAGCCAGCAGATGAGATTTCTCGCTAATCGTTTGCAAAACAGAATGCAAAGAATCGATCATATGATTAAAACTGGTTCCCACTACGCTTAGCTCATCCCGGCCCTTGCTTTGAACTTTGGACGTTAAGTCTCCCTCTTTGACTTTTTCGGCGACATTCCTCAAATCTTGCAAAGGCTGAGTAATGGAACGGATGACAATATACGCAAGCAATAAACTAAACACGAAAAACACAAGCACTACTACAAGTGTGGTGTAAAAAATAGGTGCCACTTCCTGCTCGGCTTCCGACTCGGGCATTACACTTGCAATTTTCCAGCCAGTCAAAGGATTGACGGAAAATACGGCGTTCATCTGTTCCTCGCCTTCCATGTATGTAAGTTCCCCTGAATTTTGTTTCATGATCTCTTCATATTGTACACCCGAGACTTTAGACCCATACTTTTCATGCGGATGAACAATCACCTCACCTTGCTCATCCAGAATAAAGGCATAGCCTTCTTTCCCGATTCTTACCTTTTTCACTTCATCTGTTAAATGGTTTAAATTTAAATCAATGCCTACGACTCCCTTGCCGTCCTTCGTTGTTTTAGCAATTGTTACCACTACAGCATCTACGGAAACGGCTTGATAAGGATTTGTAATAATAACTTCCCCTTTATTTTCCATCGCTTGCTTATACCAGGGTCGCTTACGCGGATCATACCCATCCGGCATTTTTACATTAGGCGCATTTACATAAGAGCCATTCTCGTTTCCTACAAATGCATTGATAAGCTCGGAATGAGCAGATTGAAAATCGTTCAATCGTTGTCTTAAACCTTCTGTTCCAACTTCAGCAGAGTTGATGTTTTGTGCCAGAAACTCAATGTTTTTTACCTGTGGATATATGACTCCGTTAACAAACGTATTCAATGTTTTATTGCTCTCTTGGCCACTATATAAAGTTTGCTCCATAACCTCTTTCTTCGCTACGTTATACGATACAAATCCTAAACAACTAGTAGAAATAAATACGATTAGTAAAAAAGAAATGATCAACCTCACTTTTACAGAGACATTTCTCATGTATTGAACCCTCTTTCTTTGTTACTTTTTTATGATATGACAGAGAAGATTTTACTAAAAAATTCCCTCTTGTCAACTTTTCTATCCACAGAAAAAGCCTTTTTTCAGCTCGTAAAAGTGAAAAAAGGCTCTTTATCGTTTTTAAGAAATTGTATTTTTTACAAAACGGAAAATATCTATGCTTCTTTTAAATGCTTTACTAGCTGTTCCGCAACTTTCCAAATATCTCCTGCACCCATAGTAAGGACAAGATCGCCTGGCTTCACGGCTTGCTTCAACCGCTCCACTACTTTTTCCTTTGTCGGAATATAAGCGGCGTTTGGGTTGCTGTTCTCCCTAATCCGTTCTACTAACCTTGCAGCACTTACACCTTCAATTTCCGGATCATTTGCTGGAGAATAAATATCAACGATAATGACTTCGTCCGCATCGCCAAACGCTTGGCTGAACGCATCCAGCAGGAAGAATGTGCGTGTATACCGTTGTGGCTGGAATATCGCTATAATGCGACGATTCGTTGAACGGGCCGCTTCCAGCGTTGCCTCAATTTCAGTCGGATGATGTGCATAATCGTCTACTACGAGAATATCGTTAACTTCTCCGATGACTTGGAAACGCCGTTTCGCCCCACGAAACGATATAATCGCTTCCGCAATTTGCTCAAACGTTAATCCGGCCTGCATGCACACCGCTGTCGTCGCTAACGCATTATATACGTTGTGAAGCCCTGGTACTGAGAGTTTCATCCTGCCTAGCAATTTTCCATGATGGAACACATCGAACGAAATCGTACGGTCGCCTGGCTCAATATTGCTTGCAGTATAATCGGCTTCTTTGTTAATCGCGTACGTAACAAACGATACATTTTCCTTCTTTTCCGAAATCATCTCCGTCACATATTGATCGTCAATGCATACAACCGCTGCCCCGTTCTCTTTCACTTGAGAAAGAAATTGACGATACGCTTTTTTTAAATTTTCAAAGTCTCCATCGTAATTTTCAAGATGATCCGGCTCAATATTGGTAACAACCGCAATATACGGGAAGTACTCGAGGAACGTGCCGTCGCTTTCATCCGCTTCCGCCACGACAAACTCGCCTCTGCCCGCTTTCGCGTTGCTTCCTATGTCCATGATTTCACCGCCGATAATATACGTCGGATCGATTTCAGCCTTCTCCATGACCAGTGCAATCATGGACGAGGTTGTTGTCTTTCCGTGCGCACCTGCCACCGCAATGCCTTTTTTCTCATTCAACAACCGCGCCAGCATTTTTGAACGATGAATGAGCGGAATCGCCTGTTCTTTCGCAGCCATTAATTCCACATTCTCCTGCGGAATGTCCGTCGAATAGATAACCAAATCCGCGCCCGTGATATTTTCCGCCTGATGACCGATGAACACACGAGCTCCTTTTTGTTGCAGTTTATCTGTCAGCTCTTTGCGAGCTACATCCGAGCCCGTGACATGACATCCCATATCCAGCATGACACGGGCAATAGCGCTCATTCCATACCCGCCAATGCCAATAAAATGAACATGTTCTCGCTTGTGTTCCTGCTGTTTTTCCACCTGAGTGTCCATCTTATTCATCACCAGCTTTCCTGTTTTCTTTCCACTCGTTTCGTATATCCGAAATAAAATATAAAGATCCGGCCACAAGCAGCACATCCTGCTCATGAACCGTATGTAGTGCCCGTCTCCAGGCTTCCTGCCATTCTGTTATAGCATAAATGTGCAGATCAGGCCGGGCGGTTCGGAACGCGTTAGCGAGCGCCTCCGGTTCAGCTGCTCGCGGATGGTCAGTTTTCGTCACCCACACCTGTTTGCACAGAGGGGCAAGCAGTTCTGCCATCTCTGTGTAATTTTTATCGACGAGCGCGGAAAAAACAAGAGAAACTTTTTGACCCGGATAATAGTCCTGCAACGTTTTTGTAAGCGCTTTTACTCCATCTACATTATGCGCACCATCTAAAATTACATCCGGATTTTCGGCAAGCTTTTCAAAACGGCCGGGCCATTTTGCTTCACGCAAACCGGTTCTAATGTGCTCCTCCTCTACATAGAGAGCAAAATAATTGGAAAGTACCTGCAAGGCCATTACAGCTACAGCGGCGTTATGCATCTGGTGCTCGCCGACCAATCCGAGTTCGCACCTATTATAAATGCCAAACGTGCCGCTAAAATCAAGAATTTCTTTGTCTCCCTTTCGGATTCTCACCGCTTCGTATTCTTTGCCTTCCCGATACAGCGAAGCTTTTCGCTCACGGGCCACGCTTTCGATTACTTCCAGCGCTTCCTCGGACATTTTCCCGGTAATAACCGGGACACCATTTTTGATAATCCCGGCCTTTTCCCGGGCAATAGCGTGAAGATCCCCTCCCAGTATATTCATATGATCAAAACCGACATTAGTGATGATGCAAGCGAGCGGATGGACAATATTTGTCGAATCCAGCCTTCCTCCTAGGCCGGTTTCCCAAACTACGATATCCGGGTACGACACTGTAGCGAAATATAGGAGCGCCAGCGCAGTAACGACTTCAAATTCCGTTGGCGCGCCGCATGCTGCATCTTTCATCTCTTCCACGATCGGGCGAATTCTTTCAATAAGCGCAAGCAGATCTTCCGGCGCAATCGGTTCTCCATTGTGCTGAATTCTCTCGTGGAAAGAAACAACATAAGGCGATACAAAAAGTCCGACTTCATGCCCGGCTTTTCGCAGGATCGATTGTAAAAAAGCAGCAGTCGAACCTTTTCCGTTCGTGCCGGCAATATGAATAAACTTTAAGCGACGCTCGGGATGCCCGAGGCGCTCCATCATATATTCCATCCTCTCAAGGCCAGGCCGGACGGAGAAGCGCTCCAGTCCGGCCAGCCAGGAAAGGGCCTGTTCTAACGACTTAGCAGTCAACGTACCATCACCCTCTGAGCTCTTGGATTCTTGCTTTTACTTTGGCTTGCTTTTCAAGATAGTCCGCTTCTTTCGCCCGCTCTTGTTCGATAATATGGGCCGGCGCTTTTTCTACGAAGCCTTTGTTGGATAGTTTCTTCTGCACGCGTTCCACTTCGGCGTCCAATACCTTCAATTCTTTTTCGAGGCGAGCGATTTCCTGTTCAATATCAATCAAGCCTGCGAGCGGCAGGTACAATTCTGCCCCGCTTACGACGGCTGACATCGCTTTTTCCGGCGCCGGAATATCCGTTCCGATTTTCAGCACATCCGGATTGCAGAAGCGCTCAATATACGCTTTACCATCCTCAAGATAGCTGAGCGTTTCTTCGTCGTTTGCTTTGATAAACAGTTCAATTTTCTTGCTAAGCGGTACATTTACTTCCGCGCGAATATTGCGTACGTTGCGGATGACATCCATCAAAAGTTCCATCTGCTTCACAGACGCCGGATTTTCTAGCTCAGGCTTGTATTCTGGCCAGGAGGCTACAATTAAGCTGTCACCTTTATGCGGCAAATGCTGCCAAATTTCTTCCGTAATAAATGGCATGAACGGATGCAAAAGACGCATCGTTTGATCAAGCACATATGCGAGTACCGAACGCGTCGTTTTCTTCGCCGCTTCGTCATCGCCGTACAGCGGAAGCTTCGCCACTTCGATATACCAATCGCACAATTCATCCCAGATAAAATTGTACAGCACGCGGCCCACTTCACCGTATTCAAAACTATCAAGCAAACGGGTCGTATCTTTAATCGTTTCATTCAAACGGTGCAGAATCCATTTATCTGCTATCCCAAGATTCCGGGTCACATCAATATCTTCATACGTAAAGCCTTCCATGTTCATCAGCGCAAAGCGGGACGCATTCCAAATCTTATTCGCGAAGTTTCGCGCCGCTTCCACACGTTCCCATCGGAAGCGCTGATCATTCCCCGGTGTGCAACCTGTCGCCAGCATAAAGCGCATCGCGTCCGCGCCGTACTTGTCGATAACTTCCATCGGGTCAACCCCGTTGCCAAGCGACTTAGACATCTTCCGCCCTTCTGCGTCGCGCACAAGACCGGTGATTAATACATACTTAAACGGATTTTTATCCGTAAATTCAAGCGCGGTGAAAATCATACGTGCAACCCAGAAATAAATAATATCATAACCGGTTACAAGTACATCGTTCGGATAGAAATGCTTCATGTCTTCCGTTTCATCCGGCCAACCAAGCGTCGAGAACGGCCACAGCGCCGAGCTAAACCATGTATCCAGCACATCCGGATCTTGTTTAATGTTTTGACTGCCGCACTTCGGACACTTGTGAATATCTTCGCGCGATACCGTCATTTCGCCGCAATCATCACAATACCAGGCCGGAATGCGGTGTCCCCACCACAACTGGCGGGAAATACACCAGTCACGCACGTTTTCGATCCAGTGCAAATAAATTTTTTCGAAGCGTTCTGGCACGAATGTTACGCCCTCTTTTACCTTTTGTGCCTCGATGGCGCGCTCCGCCAGCGGCCTCATTTTCACAAACCATTGTGTAGACAAATACGGCTCGATAACTGCGCCGCTGCGCTCACTGTGCCCCACAGAGTGGGTGTGTTCTTCAATTTTGAACAGTACGCCCTGTTCTTGCAGGTCACGCACGATATTTTTGCGGCATTCAAAACGGTCCTGTCCCTGATAAGCTCCCGCGTTTTCATTCATTTTGCCCGCTTCGTCCATGACAAGGATTTGCGGCAGGTTATGACGCTGTCCGATTTCAAAGTCATTCGGATCGTGAGCCGGCGTAATTTTCACGGCACCGCTTCCAAATTCGCGGTCCACATAGTCGTCCGCTACAATCGGAATTTCTCGTCCAACGATAGGAAGAATAACCGTCTTGCCGATTAGATGCTTATAGCGCTCATCTTCCGGATGTACAGCGACTGCGGTGTCGCCAAGCATCGTTTCCGGGCGAGTCGTTGCTACCTCGATATAACCTGTGCCATCTTTAAGCGGATAGCGCATATGATAGAGCGCGCCCTGCACATCCTTGTACTCCACTTCAATATCGGAAAGTGCTGTACGGGTCATCGGATCCCAGTTAATAATATATTTACCGCGATAGATAAGGCCCTTTTCATACAAGCGTACAAACACTTCGCGCACCGCGCGGGAAAGCCCTTCGTCAAGCGTAAAGCGCTCGCGGCTGTAGTCGAGGGAAAGTCCCATTTTTGTCCACTGTTCCCGAATCACATTCGCATAGTGTTTTTTCCATTCCCACACTTTTTCCACAAACTTTTCGCGGCCCAATTCATGACGTGTTACACCTTCTTCGCGCAGTTTGCCTTCCACGCGTGCCTGCGTCGCGATACCGGCGTGGTCCATGCCAGGCAACCAGAGCGCATTATAGCCCTGCATTCTTTTAAAACGAATCATAATATCCTGTAACGTATTGTTCAGCGCGTGGCCGATATGCAGATTCCCGGTTACGTTCGGCGGCGGAATCACAATCGTGAACGGCTGTTTCTTCGGATTGCACTCCGCTTTAAAATAGCCATTGTCGCGCCAGAACGGATACCATTTCGCTTCCGTCTGTTTCGGTTCATATTTCGTCGGCATTTCAGTTTGATTGTGCTGATTCGACATACGTAATACCTCCATCAAAAATTCCAAATAAATAGTATAGAAAGCTTACCTAAAATCTTCTGCTACATGAAAAAAAACTCCCTGCCCAGCCAAAGGACGAAGGAGTTTGTTCGCGGTACCACCTTTGTTAGCCTGCACGTGCTTTTTACATGCCAGCTCGCTTTCTCATGATAACGGGATATCCCGGTCTACCCTACTTAATCTGTTCAGGCAGACAGCTCCAAGGCTACCTTCTATTAGTACTTCCATGCAGACCTTCCACCGCTGGCCCACTCTCTGGTATGGCATCCTAATATACTCTTCCTCTTCATCGCTGATTCTATCGCTATAAACTTATTATTCATTGTACCCAGTTTGTGAGAAAATAGTCAATACGAAGCTGTCACCGTCTTTTTTTCGTGCTTGTTGCCTTTTTTACATGAAGCCGTTTTTTGTTGACAAGGAAAGCAAAATGACAGAGCTTCTGCTATTCATTTCATATAGAGATTTTTAATCGTCCTTGCTCTAATTGGATAATACGACCGGCTTCAGCAGCTAATTTCATATCGTGTGTCACCATAATGACCGTTCTGCCCTGAGCGTTCCATTCTTTGAAAAGTTCGATGATGATAATAGCATTATATTCATCAACCGCCCCTGTTGGTTCATCCGCAAAAATCACGTCAGGCTTATTTATGAGCGCGCGGGCAAGTGCAACCCTTCGTTGTTCGCCCCCGCTCAATTGATAAGGTAAATTGTCCAGCTTATCGTCCAGCCCTACCCGTGCAAGCAAATTCCGTCCCCATTCTTCATCGCTTTTTTTGTATGTGCGGCACAATGTTTTCGGCAGAAGTACATTTTCCAGCGTATTCAATGTCGGGATAAGGCTTGGAAACTGAAACACAAAGCCACATTGTTCTGCCCGGATGCGCGTCCGTTCCTTGTCGCTCAAACCGGTAACGTCTTTGCCATCGAAACGCACCGTCCCTTCTGTCGGACGCTCCAGAAGTCCTGCTATCGCAAGAAACGTCGATTTCCCGCTACCGGAAGGTCCGACAACCGCGACAAATTCGCCGGCATGAATCGTTTCGCTTATGCCCTTAAGGGCATGAACTTTCCGCTCGCGCCCGATGCGGTATGTTTTATGAATATTCTCAAGCGAAATCATTATTGCTCCCCCTCCCGAATCGCTTCATATGGCTGTAGCTTTAACGTAGAGCGCACGGGGAAGAACGCAGCCAGCACCGCAATCAGCGCCGTTGCCGCCGTTGTGCCCGCGCCGATAAAAAAGCCGGTCACCCAATCAGGAAACAGCATCGGTAACTGTAACAGTTGCAAAAGTAAAATCCGATTATCGTACAAAGCCGCGCCAGCCAGTAAAGAGCCAATGGCCGCTCCGATCACGGAGGCAAAACCTGCTTCCATCAACAGTAAGCGGAACGTAACAGCGCGGGAAGCACCCATGGCACGCAGCATGCCGATTTCTTTCCGACGCTCGCTAATAAGCGCGGTAAACATGGTCATTACTTGCAGTGCGCTCATAATAAGCACAAGACCAATCATCATATAGCTCATCATTTTCACGGGAAAAATCTGTTTGTTTACCGTTTCTTGCAATCCGCTCCCTTTAACCACATCAACTTCCAAGTTCATCCGCTCAATTTGACGCTTTACAAATTCCTCCATTCCTGGTTTTGTTTTTACAAGGATAATAGAAATAGAGTTTTCCGGAAAATCAAGCTTGCTGTCTTTATGATTTAGTTCGCGCGCCGCATCCAGCGTAATAAACAGCGTCCTGTCCGTTCCCATACCCGTAGGGAAAATCATGTTTTTTAATATAAAATCCTTACCAAAAAGCGTAATCCATTCCTGCATGTATTCATTGTCAAAGTGGTAAATGTAATTTTTGCCGCCCGCCTCCGCGCCTGCAATTAGATCATATTTCCCTACTTTTTTGTCTGCGGCTGTCCAATTTTTCAGCGTAAAATCAGTCTCTGGGTCATAGGCGACTACCGGAAAATTCCCTGCCGTCTGACAGCATACCGTCGAAACGGTTTCCAGATAAAGCTGAGGAGAAGCAATTTCCACTTCGCTGATGGTACGCACTTTATCAAGTATGCTTTCCGGCATATAAAATTTGGTCGGTGTTCCGGAAATAATCATATCGCCTGCCTGAGCGCCGAACCCCTTGGGCACGACCATTAAGCTGGCGCCCAAGCGGCTGGAACTCGCTTCGATGCTTCGCTCCATAGAAAGAACAAAAAAATAGCTTGCAAACAAAATAAAAGCGGTAATGGCAGCGCTTCCCGAAAGCAGTACGGTGCGCGATATTTTTCGCTTAAGACTACGCCAGGCTACCGTGGAAAGTTTCTTCATTGCTGTTCGCACCTCTTATATGCATCACATTCGGCGCTCGATATTCATGCGGTAATACGACCCGCTTTGAACCGCCGTTATCAAGCCAAACGTATAATATGAAATTCACTCAAATTGTTATGTTAATCGCGCGACGATAGGATTTTAACCATCATGAAGAGCAGACCTCCAATGACCGTAAACCAGAGAATATAGTAAACAATCTGTACGCTGTTCAGCATGCTTGCCCACCACTCTTTTTCATATTTTCCATTTATTATATCACTGAGGTTATGAAAAACAAAAAAGACCAGAAAAAGGCCTATCTGGTCTTTTTTCATTTATTTCAACGTTTTCAGGAATTCAACCATGGAATCCTTCTGCTCTTCCGTCCAGGAAGCTCCCAACGCTGGCATACTGCCCCGTCCTTTGGTTAGAACATCCTTCACGCCTTCAGGCTTTAGCTTATCTACTATGCCATAAAGAGACGGCCCCATGCCGCCTTTCAGATCGGCACCATGACAAGCTACACACTGTCCGGAAAGTCCTTTTCCTTTTTCCACGCTTACGCCCTGTGCCGCTTCTCCACCGGCCGGACGTTCATCAATCCCTTTGGCGGTCAGCGCATACCCGACAGCCCAAACGGCTAACACGGCATACGTAATAATTAGGAAACGAGGTACTTTTCCGTGTCCTTGCTTCATTCCCATGACTTCATCATAATGCTCTTCGTGCTGTTCATGATTTTTGTGCTTATCAGACATATTATCGCCTCCTCCTCCCCGGTTACTTCGCCGGAGCCGGCTTCAAACTCATCAAGTACGCAACAAGATTATTCATATCCTCATCACTCAAATAATCATACTTAGGCATAATGGAACCTTGGACTATTTTTTGCGGATTTTTCAAATGTTCGATATGCCACTCTTTGCTTGTGCGTGCGCCCACCCACATCAAATCCGGGCCTGTGCGGTTAGAACCGAATAAATGTGGGCGGTCATTTGCGTAATCACCAGGTACAGTTACAGGTCCAATATTCATCGCCAAATCGGCCTTCACCGGACGGACCACCTGTGTATGACAGGTATTACATCCATTCTCAATATATACTTGGCGCCCTTTCGCCTCTGGAGAATCCGGCGCGTAATCGCGCGCTTCCGCATTCGCTGTTGGCATCATCATCTCTTTATCGAAAAACGGCAAGATAATCGTCGCAAACGTCCCCATCATAAAAAGCACAATCGCAGCAAGATAAATAGCTAATGCATTTCTTTCCACCATCGTCCCCTCCCTGTCGTAAATTAAGCAACGACACGTTCTTTCCCCGTCGCAAATTTCGTACCGGACTTCACGGTTTTCCAAATGTTAAATACGAAGAAGAACTGACCGATAATCATCATCGTGCCGCCAATCGCCCGCCAGATGATAAGCGAACGCACGGACTGAACCGTTTCCATGAATGGTTTTCCCTCCATCCACGCAAAACCCTGAATAACGCCCGCAATCCAGAGCGTGAAAGCAAACATCAAAAAGCCGATAACAGAAAAATAATAATGAAGATTCATTAATCTTTTGCTATAAATGTTGCGGCCCGTCAGGCGGGGGATGGCATAATAAATCGTCACAAAGCAAACAAATGAGAAAGCAGCAAATGGAGCCATATGCGCGTGACCGACAACCCAGTGCGTAAATTTAACGACTGCGCTTACCTGCATCAATGATTGAAAAGGCCCCTGCAAACACGCCATCAAATAGAAAATGGAAGCCGTAATAAGAAACTTCATGTTTACGTCTTCGGATACTTTGTACCACATGCCACGCATTGTACCAAATACGTTGGCAAGCACTGTCCAAACCGGAATAATTAAAAGAACGGAAGGAATAATGCCCGCTTTCATCAACCATACCGGGATTGGACCGTTTACCAGATGATGGGGGCCGTTCCACACATAAATCGTGGCAATTGTCCAAAAACCGATAAGTGAAAGCTTATGGCTGTATAACGGTTTACCTGTTAATTTCGGCAGTAAGTAGTAGATTTGACCTATCCCCACTGTTGTAAACCATAAACCAAGAACGTTATGTCCATAGAACCAGTTCATGTTGGCTTGCGCGGCGCCGCCAATAAGGGAAGATGGGATATTGCCGACCGTATAAACGAGCGGCAACCAGATCAAAGAGCCGATAAAATACCAAATCGAAACGTATAACTGTTTCTCCTGGCGTTTCGCAATCGTCATAAACAGGTTAACCGATATCAGCACACACAAAAGAACAACGCCCACATCAAGGAATAACGGCAGCTCCGCATATTCCACGCCGGTAGAATATCCCATACAGATAACGACAACAGCTGTAGCGATCGCCAGGTTCCAAATCAGACACGTTATGTTGCCCAATTTTTCACTCCACAGCTGCGTGCGCGTAAGCTTCGGAATAATGTAAAACATAGCGCCGACCATCGCCATGGACAACCATGCGAGCAAAACCCCGTTCGTATGGATGATGCGGATGTGTGCGTAAGTTAACGCGAAATTAAGAGCATCCGCCCCTGGGAAGTACAGAAAGTCAGGGTAAATTTGCTTGATCGCCACAACAAGCCCGGCGATCATTGAAATGATGAGCCAGAACATCGCACTGTACCAGAAATTCTTCGCGCTACTGAATGGAGCATTACTTAACATGTTATCAACCTCCCCCTCTACTGTTTAAGAAATTACCTTGTGCTTAAAAAGTACCTCTTCCTTCACAACATACTAAAACCCCCACAAAATATAAATAATGGAATTTAACAATATAAGGATAGTTTTAACTTGACATACAAGTTAAACAATGAGATAATGTTGTTAAAGTATATCTTAGTGACTACTCCCTGCTACGATTTTAGGATATATCGCCTACTTCTCGGGATCAACGATCATTTATCAAAAAAATTTGTCAACTTCGTTACAAAAATTTGAATTATATATACTATAAAAAGAGGAGCCTTATTTGCTCCTCTTTTTTCTTTGTAGTATTAGGAAAGTAACGGTAGACGCGCACCTATTATTAGAAAGAGACGTATACTGGAAGCAGGAAAAAGCATGGAAAGGAGCCTAGCAAAAATGAAAGGACGCTGGCGTTACCACCCGTTCTATCTAAAAATTCGCTTCGGTGCTTTGCAGCTCATTATTCCTTTTATCGTGTTCCAATTCATTCGCACGATCCTGTTTCCAACTTCATTTGATGTGGTGCTGCTGTCGCTACTTATTCTGATATACGCCGCCATTTTACTTGATTATATATGAGCCGCAACCGTCGCTTGTTTGCGGCTCAATTTTGTTCGATTCCCAAAGCGAACTCATGCATCTTCGGCAAAAGCCGGAGATGCTTCTTCCATGCTAGGACTTGTTGTTGTTCCATTTGCTCTCGCCGTTCCTTTGAAGCGCGCACATATTTGCGCGCAAGTTCCATCAGCCGCTCCGGATACATAAGATAACACGCTAGAAGTCTTCGCTCTCCCTTCGTAAGACATCTCTCCGATTCGTAGGCGTACAGCCACTCCCTCCCCTTTCCTTTCCGCCATTCCCAAGCAGGTCCATAACGGCGGAAAAATAGCGTTACATCCCGCACCGGCGTATCGAAATTAGCACGCTCAAAATTGATAAAATAGATCTGTCGCCCGGCTCCGACAAGAATATTCCTGCTATGGACGCGTCCGTGACACAGGGCGCGGGATAAATGTAAAACATCGCTACTCACGGCCACCTTCTCCAGTTCCTGTATGCCCCACTCGGCAAATTGCCGAACCTGCTCCGCGCTATTTCTTACTGCTCTTTCAAACGCGGAAGCAGTCTTTCTTTTTCCTCCGGCTTCTGCTATCTCTTCGATTCTCGCGATTCCTTCTTCCCATCGCTGCCGAACTTGTCTAAGCGAAACCGGAGCATATCCCCGCCATTGTTCCCCGGCCTCCGCACTTATTTTATGAATGCGTGCCATCTCTTTTAATACTTTTATATCCCAATCCGGCAAATCTTTGATCATAGCTATCTGTTCAATCCAGGGAAGCAGCAAATACGTTCCTTCATACGTAACCACGCAGGGCTCTCCGTATTTCGTAAGACAAAAAGGAATCACGCTTCGCACACCGCGCGCCGAAAGATAGCGAAGCCAAGAAGCGACAAAGTTCAGCTGCAATGGGTGTTCATGCGTTACCTCAAGCCAAAAACTCCCGCAGTCTGTTTCCGCTTTCCAGCGGTTTTGCCCCTCCTGGACAAGATTATGCAGGCGTAAATCATATTCATGTAATACATGCTTTGTCCGCTGCTCTATGTTTTCCATCAGTCGCTTCCCTCCCCGCATAACCCGTGCATTTCCATTACACATGCAAGCAATTGTTCCCTTTGATATTGCAGCCGAAAGCCGGTAGCAATGCTTTCTTGTTCATCTTTCAGGGAGGTTGCGCTTTTTATTCGCAATAAAACAGGTAATGGATAAGCCAGCAGTGAAAGCAAATAATTTCTTTCTTCTACTGTCAACCTACGCTCATCCGCGTATGCGGAAAGAAACGCCTGCACACCGTCCGCCCCGCCTGCACGCCAGATTTGCTCAAGCAATGAAAGCGTATCTTCATGTCGCCGCGCAAGCACGGGTGCATGCAGTCCGGTAATGTACCATACTCCTTCCCAGCGCACAAGAGAAGCCAGCTCCATATACGCAAACGAAAGCGGGGTTGCATCATGTTCCACCCCGCTTGCTACGTATAATGCCTCCGCCATCCTCACCCTTTCCACTGTGCGGGAGAGATTGTAAAATAGCCATTTTTCCTCAGCGCTTTTCCTGTTATAAAGATTTTGCATTATAGTATCCAGATAACGATAACTATTCCTTAAGGCTGCTTCAGTAAGTATTCCTTTTGTGCAATAGCGTCCGGGAACGATCCTGATTTTGTAGTCAGAGCAGGCATGAATACGGGCAAGAAGCATACCAAGCACAGAATATCCTTCCATCTGCCAGAACGGATGCCTTACCCACGAATCGTCCTTTTCCCAGTAATCGGACAACGCATAGCAACCAGTATCATCAGAAATCCAATGCGTGCCGCTCCTTGTCGCTATATAACGTTCCACATACCGGAATCCACTGGCAGCCAAACACTCGCGCCAATGATGCGACCAACGTAGCAAGTTTTCATCTGTGCAATAAGTGATACGCTTTTTGCCTCTGTCGGATAGCACATACCAATCGTTCTTTTCCTGCTTCACTTCAATAACAGCAAAAGGGTATTCTTCCAGATGACTGCGTAATGTCTCATGTTGCAGTTTCATCTTTCTCCCCCTCTGCCGCTAAGCTTTAACAGGAATGTAAAGAACTTGCCCTTTCGCTACGGTTGCGCTTGAATGCAATCCGTTCGCTTGAGCGATATCTATCACACTTACATTGTATTTTTCCGCAATCTCCTCTAACGTTTCATCCTGTTGTGCAATGCACATTTTTAAACGAGTAAACTTCTCTTCCTTTTGCTTCATGAACGACATCAAATAAAACGCGCTGCCTTTTTTGTCCTCTTCTAGTGTTTCTTCTTCTTCCCCTGGCGCTTCTTCTTCGTCCCTTACTTCTTCAACCGCTTCTTCCTCTTCGGCACTTCTCTCTATTGCTTCATTTTCTCCACGCTGTCCATAAGAAGACAAAAATGGCGTCGTAACGGTAACCGGGTCACGTTTTGTACCTTTCAACGTAATGGATACTTTTGCTTCTTCTCTTTCTTCGGCGCGGTTCTCTTTTTCTTCATTACATTCGTCGTGCGCCTTGCTTTGAACATCGGGCACAGTCACGGATGCAGACTCTTCGGTAAGCTCTGCCTCTGTTTCTGTACTTTGTACATCCGTTTCTTGTTGTTTCGTTTCCGGCGTGTGTGACCTTGCTTCTTCTTCCGTTCCATTCGCTTGTATAGTCTTTTCTACCGCCTCTGCCTGAACCGACTGTTCTTCCGTTTTCGCCGCCCCTGCCTGAACCGGCTGTTCTTCTGCTTTCACCGCCTCTGCCTGAACCGGCTGTTCTTCCGCTTTCACCGCCTCTGCCTGAATCGGCTGTTCTTCCGCTTTCACCGCCTCTGCCTGAACCGGCTGTTCTTCCGCTTTCACCGCCTCTGCCTGAACCGGCTGCTCTTCCGCTTTCACCGCCTCTGCCTGAACCGGCTGTTCTTTCATCATCTTGGCTTCGACTGATGGTTCAGTTATCTCCTCGTCTTTTCTTCCTTCTTCCATCTTTACTGATTGGATAGTCGGTTGGGGAGGAGCCGCGGCATCTGTTTCCTGTACAACATCATCTTCCTTATCCGTTTCTGCTATAGCTTGTTCTTCTTTTGGAATGAATATCGCAGGGGTGGCCTCAGATTGCGTGGAATCTTCTTCTCCTTTGTCATCAGCTGGACGGGATGATGCCTCGCTTTCTTGCGTCTCTTCGGCTTCTTGATGGGAAGCAACATACTCAAATTTCGTTTGCAACAGTTTTGTTTCTTCAGTGGCAGAGCTTGCGAAACCTGCGTTTTTTACCCCGTTCAATGCCAATTCGGCGATAATAGATAATTTGCGTGTGGATTGGATTTCATAGTCAAAGGACAAAATCGAAGCATACATTTGCTCTATGTCTTCGATTTTGCTGCGCGCAATGCAAATGTGAACCGGAATTTTTTCTATAAATGTGGTTCGTTCACTCTCCTCTTCAAAATCGTCCGGGTTCATAGCAAATGGATTAAATACAACAGAATCCACGTAACCAGTTACAGGCATTTCCTTTTCATTCGATGGAATATC
Source organism: Aneurinibacillus thermoaerophilus (assembly GCF_900099925.1). Taxonomy (GTDB): domain Bacteria; phylum Bacillota; class Bacilli; order Aneurinibacillales; family Aneurinibacillaceae; genus Aneurinibacillus; species Aneurinibacillus thermoaerophilus. The sequence goes on from NZ_FNDE01000012.1 coordinate 44,807, forward strand.
TGGAAATTTGGGCGGTTTTCCGACATATTTCCCTTCTAATTTCAGATAACCTGAAACGATAACCTCATCCACCGTTTCCTGAATTTGAATGTGAGGTGTCAATTCTATCTCATCAATTTGTTCAATTTCACTCTGATCAGGAGAAATAAAAACCGAATGTTGCACCGGAAACGTCAAAATGGCGGCTCGATTGTTTTGCATGTTGATGAAATCCTCCCTCCTCTAAATTGCTTTCCTTAAAATATATAGAAAAAAAAAGAGGGATATGCTCATTTCCTACGGAAACTTTTACACGACAAAATACTGTTTTCGCACAGCATCATAAAACGAAAGAAAGCCATAAACATATAAAAAAATACCCGAAACCGAAAAGGTCTCAGGTATTTAGCACATCGAATTATAGTTGCTTCAACGCATTGTAGTTCGCTGCAATCGTCCGTTCAATATCTTCGTCCGTGTGGGCCGTAGATACAAACATCCCTTCAAACTGTGACGGCGGTAGCGAAATGCCTTCTTCTAGCATCAGACGGAAGTATTTGGCGAAACGATCCAGGTCAGACGTTTTTGCCGTTTCATAGTTGATTACTTTCTGATCGGTAAAGAAGACGCCTATCATAGAGCCAACGCGGTTGATATGGATTGGAATACCCAGTTCTTTCGCGTTAGCGGCAATGCCTTCTTCCAGACGGGCGCTCTTACGTTCTAACTCTTCATACACACCTGGCTTGCTGAGTTCTTTCAATGTCGCGTAACCGGCTGCCATTGCCAACGGATTTCCCGACAATGTACCTGCCTGATACACGGGACCATCCGGTGCAATTTGGCGCATGATTTCTTCCTTGCCGCCGTACGCACCGACCGGAAGACCCCCGCCGATTACTTTTCCCATCGTCGTTAAGTCAGGCGTAATGCCGAAACGACCCTGGCCGCAGTTGTACGCCACGCGGAATCCGGTCATAACCTCATCAAAAATTAATATCGTTCCATATTCTTTTGTCAGTTTACGCAGCCCCTCCAAAAAGCCCGGCAGCGCCGGAACGACACCCATGTTGCCCGCTACTGGCTCGACGATAACAGCCGCCAATTCATGTCCAAAACGCTCAAATGCTAATTTTACGCTTTCCAAATCATTATACGGCACCGTAATGGTGTTGGCTGCCAGGGAAGCAGGTACACCCGGACTGTCCGGTAATCCTAGCGTTGCTACACCGGAACCGGCTTTGATAAGCAAACTGTCGCCATGTCCATGATAACATCCTTCAAACTTCATAATTTTATCACGCTTCGTGTACCCGCGCGCCAAGCGAAGCGCGCTCATCGTCGCTTCTGTTCCAGAATTAACCATACGCACAACTTCCACGGAGGGCACGATTTCGCATACAAGCTTGGCCATCTCCGTCTCAAGCACAGTCGGTGCACCGAAACTTGTGCCTTTTTCCAGCGTTTCTTTGAGTGCTTCCTGCACTGCTGGATGGCAATGCCCCAGAATCAATGGACCCCAAGAACATACATAGTCAATGTATTCATTTCCATCCACATCATAAATTTTTGAACCGACACCACGCTCCATATACACCGGGTTCATGCCAACCGATTTGAAAGCGCGTACAGGGCTATTTACTCCGCCCGGCATATATTTTTTTGCTTCGGCGAAACTTTCGATTGATTTGTTGTACACTTTATGCATTGTCATGCCCCCCTGTTATTATTTATCTATTTCCTTCAACCAGCGGGCCGCATCTTTCGCTGAATACGTTAAAATCATATCAGCACCAGCACGCTTCAGTCCGGTGAGCAGTTCAAGCGTAATAGCCTTCTCATCAACCCAGCCTCGCAAAGCCGCCGCTTTAATCATAGAATACTCACCGCTTACATTGTAAGCTGCCACAGGAAGGTCAAAGCTGTCTTTTACTTCACGGATAATATCCATGTAAGCCATCGCCGGTTTCACCATTAGCATATCCGCTCCTTCTGCCACGTCGGAAGCCGCCTCACGCAGCGCTTCGCGACGGTTGGCCGGATCCATCTGGTACGTTTTACGATCGCCGAACTGCGGCGCGGAATGTGCGGCATCACGAAACGGTCCATAGAATTGGGAAGCATATTTGACGGCATACGACATAATCGGCGTATTGATAAAACCAGCTTCATCAAGTCCTTGCCGAATTGCTGCAACAAACCCGTCCATCATATTGGAAGGCGCGATCATATCAGCGCCAGCCGCCGCCTGGGAAACCGCCGTTTTTACAAGCAATTCCAAACTCGGGTCGTTATCCACATAACCATCGCGCACCACACCGCAATGGCCATGTTCAGTGTACTGACACAGGCAAGTGTCGGCCATCGTCACAAGTTGCGGTGCCCACTGTTTAATTTTTCGAATCGCCTGCTGCACGATACCATTTTCCGCATAAGCCTCTGACCCGCATTCATCTTTATGGTTCGGCACACCAAATACTATCACCGACTGAATTCCCAGCTCCACCACTTCAGCAACTTCTTCTTCAAGGCGGTCTAAGGAATAATGGAACACGCCCGGCATGGAAGAGATCTCATGTTTTATATTATCGCCTTCCACAACAAATAACGGATAAATAAAGTCATTCGTATGCAAATACGTCTCGCGGACAAGATTCCTCATCGCGGCTGTTGTACGCAGACGGCGATGGCGTTGAAAATGTAAAGACATCATTCCATCCTCCTTCGGGTTACCACCCGGTATAATTCAAAATGGCCCGCAGCAGACCGTCAATGCTGTATTCGTCGCCCATCACATGGACAGAAAGTCCGGCATCCTGCACCGCCTTCGCAGTAACAGGACCGATAACTCCGATATGTACTCCCGCCAGATACTCCTGCCTCTCTTGTTCGCTAAAACCAGCTAAAAAATGGCGTACCGTAGACGGACTGGTGAACGTGACCATGTCGACTTTCTTCTGCTTTAATTGCCTCTTCATTTGAGCAATATTTTCCTCTGCCCTTACCGTATCATAAGCGGGCGCATCTGTCACTTCCAATCCAAGCGCCCTAAGTCCTTCCGGAAGTACTTCACGGCCGATGTTTGCCCGGGGCAGCAGCGCTTTTTGCCCCGGCTCTAGCTTATCCTTCATTATCTCTACCAGATGTTCGGCAGTAAATTTACCGGGAATATGCGGCACGAAAAATCCTCTATCTGCAAGAGCGGCAGCTGTCTTTTTCCCTACGGCGGCAATCTGTCCATTAAAATCGTCCATGCTATACCCGAGTTCCGCAAGGCGCCGAAAGAAAAAAGCAACCCCATTTACACTGGTGAAAAACAGCCAGTCAAATGAGGGCAGAGCGCGCAAGGCGCGATCAAGCGGAGCAGGATCAGAAGGCGGCACAAACCGAATAACCGGACAGGCGATGGCCTCGCCACCCAGCCGCTCGATTTTGCGGATAAACTCTTCCGCTTGTTCCCGTGCTCTCGTCACGACAATACGCTTGCCTTCAAGTGGACGGACAGCGTTCATGCTTGGTTTTCCTTACTCACTTTTTCCAGAATGGTATCGGCGCCTTTTTCTTTTAACTTCCTGGCAAGCTGCACCCCAAGCTGCTCAGGATCGGTACCTTTGATACTTTCTTTGAGTACATTCTCTCCATCCGGGTCAGCCACAAGGCCGGTCAGGGAAATGGCTCCATCCGTAACAATAGCATGAGCGGCAATCGGTACCTGGCAACCGCCTTCCAATGTGCGTAAAAAGGCGCGCTCCGCCCGGACGGCAAGCGCTGTTTCTTCATGATGAAGCTTACTTAACAATTCCAGCAGTTCTGTGTCGTCTTCGCGGCACTCAATCGCAAGCGCTCCCTGCCCAACTGCGGGCAGACTCACTTCAACCGGGAAAAATTCGGTAATTTCCCCGTTCCACTGCATCCGCTCCAGACCAGCTGCCGCCAGAACAATAGCCGAAAAGCTTTCTTCTTTCAGCTTACGCATGCGGGTATCAATATTGCCCCGAATCGGTTCAATAACAAGATCCGGACGGAGCGCTTTCAATTGGGCCGCACGCCGGAGGCTGCTTGTTCCTACAACGGAACCCGCCGGAAGCTTATCCAGCGGAGTGCCGTGTTCGCTAATGAGCACATCCCGCACGTCTACGCGTTGCGGCACGCAGCCGATAGTAAGACCTTTCGGCAATACGGCCGGCATATCTTTCATGCTGTGAACCGCCATATCGATCTCTCCATCAAGTAGCGCCTGTTCAATTTCTTTGACAAACAATCCTTTGCCGCCTACTTTGGACAGGGTCACATCAAGAATACGGTCCCCTTTTGTCACAATTTTTTTAATCTCGAATTCAAAAGGAAGACCAAAGCTTTTTAGCCGGTCAACCACCCAGTTTGTCTGTGTTAACGCCAGCGCGCTTTGCCTGGAACCTACAACAATTTTTCTCATTATTCATATCTCCCTTCCTACAGCCACTGATGAAAAGATAAGACAGACCCGGAAATGAAATAGTTCAGCAAAATCAGCATAAACGCTCCCGCATTCCATAACGCCAGCTTGCGACCCATCCAGCCGTAAGTCACGCGCTGATACAAATAAAGGGAATAAGCGATAAACACAGCAACGGATACGAGCACTTTAGGGTCAAGCCAAATGCTAGCATTCACTTTTAGATGAGCCCAAATCGCTCCCAAAATTAGCGCCAGAAGTAAAAGCGGAACCCCTATCATGTTCAGTCGATATGAATACAAATCAAGAAGTCCAAGTCCTGGTAGCCTTTGCAACCATTTATTCCACATTTTTTGCTTCAGCATCCTGTCCTCGACAAGATACATAAGCGAAAAAATAAACGAAAGCGAGAACGCCCCGTATGAGACGAGCGCTAGACTGATGTGAATGAAGAGCAGTTCCGATGTAAGGCGCTCAGCCACCATCGGCGACGCTTCTTTGTTGGCAAAGAAGTTGAGCGCCAGCACGGAAAATCCGAGAACATTCGTGAAGAATACCAGCAGATCCACCCTAAACAAATAATTGATGACAAGGGAGAAAGTGACCAATATCCATGAATAAAAAAAGAGCGTTTCAAATAGTGTGAGTACCGGGAAATACTCTTTCTCAACCATGCTAAGGACAAAAAAGACGCTTTGCAGCGCCCAAACAATAGCAAGCAGCCAGAAGGCGATACGATTTACCTTCCGGCTGCGGTTTAGAAAATCAGCAAAATACAGCAGGATGCTGCAAGCATAAATATAGATAATGACATCATAAATTAAGCTTTCATGAAACAATGGACATAACTCCTCTCCTCAGGAGCAAAACTAGAAAGCTTGCTGCGCTCTGCGTTGTCGAAGCGGAATGTACGATTCTTCTGTTTCTTCCTCCGCTTGTGTCATCTCTTCAAACAAACCTTCAAGAGCAAACAGCTTCACAAACATATTCAACGCCTCATCCGCCCCCGGCTGTCCTGCCATTTCCTTGAGACGGACGATCGGGTCGTGCATGATTTGGTTAATCAGACTACGGGTCTGCTTATTGATCATCCGAATTTCTTTCTCGGTTAACTCTGGACATTTGTTCTGAATATTACGCAGCGCTTCCTGCTGGTAAGCAAGCAGCTTTTCGCGCAGCGCCCCGATAAGCGGACCCACGCCAAGCGTATTTAGCCATGATTTGAAAGCGAGCCATTCCTCGTTGATCATTATGCAAATTTTCTCAGCTTCACGCGCACGCTCACGCAGGTTGGCCGCAACAATTCCTTCCAAATCATCGATATCGTACAGATAAACCCCATCCAAATCATTAATCTCCGGATCCAAATCGCGCGGCACAGCAATATCTATCATAAACAGCGGACGGTTACGGCGTTTTCGCATAATCGCTTCCACGTTCCGCCTCGTTACCACATAAGCGTCAGCACCCGTCGAACTGATCACAATATCAGCAAGTACAAGCGCCTCGTCCAGCCGTTCCATCGGTAAGGCAACCCCGCGAAATTTATCGGCCAGCGCCAGCGCACGCTCGTACGTGCGGTTTACCACAAGCACGCGTGCGGCACCATTTGCATGCAGATGCTTCGCAGTTAATTCGCTCATCTTTCCCGCGCCAAGCACAAGAACGGTCTTGTCATTAAAATAACCAAACACTTTTTTGCCCAATTCAATCGCCGCATAGCTCGTCGAGACAGCATTTTTATTAATGTCCGTCTCCGAATGGGCACGCTTGGCCAATGTAATCGCCTGCTGAAACAGCTTGTTGAACACAATTCCCGTTGCGCCGTTTGTTTGCGCCAACTGGAATGCATCCTTTACCTGTCCAAGAATTTGTGTCTCACCCAATACCATAGAATCCAAACCACAGGCGACACGAAACAGATGCTGCACAGCGTCATCATTTTCTTTTATATAAATATGGTCAATAAATTCTTCACGCGGTACACCAAACCATTCAGAAAGGTAATTCTTCATGAAATGGCGTCCCGTATGCAACTGGTCAACGACCCCATAAATCTCCGTACGGTTACAGGTGCCAATAATTACACACTCTAATATGCTTTTCGTATTTTTTAGTTTCGTCAGCGCCTTCAGCCTGTCTTGTTCCGCAAACGCAAACCGCTCGCGGATTTCGACTGGCGCTGTGCGATAATTCAACCCGATTGTTAGAATGTGCATAATTGACACCCCTACCTCTTTATATTTCCCGTTCCATCAAATTCATTTATTATTCTGTTCCCTTATCCGTCCGCAATATGCGCCTATTTTCACATGTTATTAATTATATCACTTTCTTTATCAAAAACTGAATCAAAATGTGAAAAATTTATGGAGACACATTAAATTCCATGCATCATATTCCCAACATTTATTATATCAGAAAAGCGCACACAAACAAACAGGCGTCCCGTGTCAATCTACGGAACACCTGTTTATCCATCATTCTTCTTCCACATGGGTTTTTGGCTTCAATTGCTTCATATAGGGAGTCTGCCGGATTTTTTTCGTGTTTTTTACCGCCAGTTCGTGAAAATACAACTGGGCATGCACATGCGGCTCCCCTTCTCTTGGCTGTACTCTCGTATATGTGCCGTCCGGCTTCAGCGTCCTTGCCTTGACATTATCACTAAGTAATATATGTAAAATATCTTTTACACGTTCTTTGAGCGATTTCACCTCAATCGGAAACATAATTTCCACACGCCGCTCCATATTGCGTGTCATCCAATCTGCGCTTGATAGATACACCAGTTCATTGCCGCCATTTTGGAAATAGAAAACCCGTGAATGTTCCAGGAACCGATCCACAATGCTGCGCACGCGTATATTCTCGCTTATGCCCGGCATGCCAGGGCGCAGACAACAAATGCCCCGTACAATCATATCAATCTGCACACCTGCAATCGACGCTTTGAATAAAGCTTTAATTAACTTTTTATCGGTCAGGGAATTCATTTTTAAAATAATGCGTCCTGGCTTTTCCAGTGTGCTTTTTGCAATTTCGTTGTCAATCAACTGCAAAATCCGGTTGCGCAAACCATTCGGAGCAACCTCTATTTTTTTCTACTTGGGTGGCTTGGAATAACCGGACAAATGATTGAAAATATAGGACGCATCAATACCAAACTGTTCGTTGCATGTAAACATCCCCAAATCGGTGTAAAGCCGCGCGGTGGAATCATTATAATTGCCTGTGCCAAGGTGAACGTACCGAATAAGCTTCTGCCCTTCCTGACGCACAATAAGCGTAATTTTACAGTGAGTTTTTAACCCGACCAATCCGTAAATCACATGGCATCCCGCTTTTTCCAACTTCTTCGCCCAGACGATGTTGTTTTCCTCGTCAAACCGCGCTTTGAGTTCAACAAGAACCGTAACCTGCTTGCCGTTCTCTGCCGCTTTCGCGAGCGCATTTACGATGGGAGAGTCCCCGCTGACCCTGTACAGCGTTTGCTTGATTGCTAACACATTTGGATCATCCGCCGCCTGTTTAACAAAGTGGACGACCGGATCGAATGATTCATACGGATGGTGCACGAGAATATCCTTATGGGCAATGGCTTCGAAGATGTTATTTTCCCCGATAAAATCGGCCGGCGGCTGCGGCGGTAAACTGCGGTAGCGCAATTCGTTGTAGCCAGGTAACGACAGAACAAACTTCATTAGAAACGTTAAATCCAGCGGCCCTTCAACTTCATAAATATCGCACGCTTCGATTTCTAACGACTCTTGCAAAATTGCCTTCATGTACTCATCCATTTCACATGTTACTTCAAGCCGCACAGCAGAACTCCATCTGCGCTTTTTTAATTCTTTCTGGATTTCTTTCAATAAATCCTCCGTACCTTCTTCATCAAGCGTCAAATCGGCGTTACGCGTAATACGAAACGGTTTGACTGAAAGAATACGATTGCCCTTAAACAGGAAATCCACATAGTGGCAAATGACATCTTCAAGCAGAATAAACTGCGCGATTCCTTCCGGACTGGGCAGCTGAATATAGCGCGGCAATACCGAAGGCACCTGCACCACAGCAAACAGCAACTTGCTTTTTCCATCTCGTTCACTGTCCAATGTTACGGCTAGATTAACACTTCTGTTCAAAAGCATTGGGAACGGACGGCTTGCATCAACCGCCATCGGGGTCAAAACCGGATAAATGCGGTCATAAAAGTAGGTCCTCACAAATCTGTGCTGCTCTTCTGTCAACTCCTCAGGCTTTACAAACGAAATGCCGTAAGAGGCAAGCAACGGAATAAACGTTTCGTGCAATAGTCTATACTGCTTTTCCACCATTTTGTGCGCCTCCCGTGAAACGGCTTCCAGTTGCTGGCGAGGGGTCATGCCAGATTTGTTATCCGGGGTCGTAATTCCGTGCTTTTCCTGGTCTTTCATTGAGCCGACCCGGATCATAAAAAATTCATCCAGATTTGAGCTTGTAATCGCCAGAAACTTAAGACGCTCCAGCAACGGATTTTTTTCATCTTCCGCTTCTTCCAGCACGCGATGATTAAAGGCGAGCCAGCTTAGTTCACGGTTAATATAGTATTCCGTGCAATCAAAATCGATCGTATCACCTCTTTTATTTTCAAGACTTTTTCTTCCTTGCCCCATAATCTGATACCTCTTCTTTAATTAATGATTTTTCTCATGGTGTTTTTGCCCACTTCACATGAAGCGGAATTCCAAATTGCTTTTTAAATTTCTTCCTATGTTCTTCAAGTGTTTGCGCTTCCAGCGAACGTTCATCCACCCCTTGACATCGCAGTATCACACACTTTCCTTCCCGCGTAAGCTTAACATTGGATACCTGCTGGCTTTCCGTACGGTCGAGCGCACGGGCCATAAGCAAAAGCAGTCCAAGTTGTTCCACCATTTGCAAATCAGCTTCAGAAACGAGCGATTCATAAGGTGCGACAAGTCTCTGTAGCCGTTTTGCCCCTTTATAAGAAGCAATGAGCGCAGTGAGAAGCTGTTCTCTGTGGGTCAGACCCGGCAACAATACATGCATAAGTAAGTAAAAGGTATGTTGCTGCCATTCACCAAGATTAATCATACGACCGATATCATGCAATCGGGCAGCAACACTCAACAGCCGCCGCTCTTCCTCGCCGTAGATATGAAGTCCCTGGCGGGCAAGCTGGTCAAACATTGTGCGACACACACTGTCCACATGCCGGGCATGTAAGACGTTAACGTTGTAATTAGCCATAAACATGGCTACCCCTTCTTCAACCACATCTTCAATTAAAGGCAAGTTCCTTGCTTGAAGACGCGCTTCCATATAAACGCCGTCTCTAAGACCTTTATTACTGATAATAAACTTACTCGTACCTATATATTCCAACAAAATTTTAATAATAGAGATACCAGCGACAATAATGTCGGCTCTTTCCTTCGACAATCCCTCTACATTCTGCATCTGCGCTGGAGAAAGTTCTCTTAGATAATGGTAGACTGAATCAACCTGGTACTTCTTCATCTGGTAATAATGAAGACCGGGAAACGGATAACGTGTCATTTTTTGATGCACTTTTCCAAGGTTTCGTACTGTACCTCCTATACCGATGAGAGGATATTTTTTTTCCTTTATCCATGGGTAAGCGGAAAATTCTTTCCGCAAATACTCCTCCATCGCTGCTATTTCCGCCTCAGTTGGGGAAAAATGACCAAAAAAGCGCCTCGTTAACGTAACCGCTCCAAACGGAAAGCTATGGCTTTCCGCGAGCTTCCGACCGGAGATTTTAACCAATTCCGAACTTGCACCACCGATATCCACTGTCAACGCTTCGGTGATGTTCATTGTATTAACCACCGCCAAATATCCGTAATACGCTTCTTCTTCCCCTGAAAGCACGCGCAATGTAAAACCTGTTTCTTGATAAATTTGCTCAAGAAACGCTTCACAGTTCCGCGCATTGCGTACGGCTGCGGTAGCGACGCCTGTTACCGCAGATACCTCACGTGCCTGACAAAGTTGACGATATTGTCGAAGAACGCGAATCGCTTCTTGAATCCCCTGTTCAGTAATATCGTTATTTTCATCCAAAAAAGCGCCTAAACGAATCGTATTCTTAATATTATCAACTTCATAGACCGCGCCTCCAGCGGCTTCGTAATAAATAACAAGCCTCACAGAGTTAGAGCCCATGTCGATAACGGCACTATATTTTCCCATCCGCACACAACCTTATCGCTTCTTTTCATGTTCTACTGGTTATTGTAATAAAAAAATGTTGAAGTTTTGTAAATGTTTTGTGAAGACTCGCATTACCTTCCCAATTAAACGAACCGACACGATGCATATTTACAGAAAGTTCTCCTTATTTATTCTATACATAATTCAGGTATAATAAAGATTATTTGTATATATCTAGAAAGAGCTGTATCATAGGGGATGAAGGATGTGAGCGTGTTGAAAAAGTCTATAATTGCGGATGGAATTTTATTGCTTGTCGCCCTTGTTTGGGGAGCGACCTTTGTTGTCGTGCAAAACGCAATAGCCAAGTTGCCACCTCTTACATTTAACGGCATACGCTTTTTTCTTGCTTCAATCTTTTTGCTTTTATTTTTGTTGCTTTTTTATCGGCCCCAGTTGCGCCAGATAAACGGCAAGTTAATACGGGCTGGCGTAATTCTTGGCGCTTGGCTGTTCTCAGGATATGCCTTTCAAACGATCGGCCTGTTATATACGACCTCTTCTAAAGCTGGTTTTATAACAGGTTTGTCCGTTGTACTTGTACCTGTATTTGCGCTTCTGATCTTAAAACAACGGCCAAGAATGCCTGCTATCATCGGGGCGCTCCTAGCCACAGCTGGCCTTTATCTTTTAACATTGGGCGATACATTTTCCATTAACCAGGGAGACCTGCTCGTATTTATGTGTGCCATTTGCTTCGCGTTGCAAATTATTTTCACCGGCCGCTACGCGCCGCATTTTCCTTCCTTGGCGCTTGCGTTCGTGCAAATTCTTACTGTAGCTGTATTAAGCGGAGGAGCGGCTTTCTTTTTCGAAGACTGGCAAAGCTCGCTAACATGGGAAACGCTAACGCTCCCTTCCATATACTGGGCACTGCTTATTACAGCCATTCCAGCCACCGCGCTGGCGTTTCTGGCACAAACAGAATGTCAGCGATTTACGACTACAACCCGCGTCGCACTCATTTATGCAATGGAGCCCGTATTTGCTGCTATAACCGCCTACTTATTCAATGGCGAAATTCTCGGCGGACGAGCGCTTATTGGCTGTCTTTTCATCTTTACTGGCATGATTCTTTCGGAACTGCAAACCGAACAATTAACCAGTTGGATAAAAAAACGAAACACTTCATATTAAGAATAAGAAAAACTCGCGGAGCGCACCCGCGAGTTTTTCACTGCTTTTATATTCCCTCTTCTTTTTCGCTTGAACCGTCACGAATTTTTTTCCAAATGGCCGTCCATGCTTCCTCTTTGCCCTGTCCGGTTTCAGCAGAGAAAAGAATAAGCGTGTCTTCTTTCTCCATTCCAAGTATCACACGAATCTCTTTCGCATGCTTCTGCCACTTGCCACGCGGAATTTTGTCGGTTTTAGTTGCGACAACGATAACCGGAATCTCATAATGTTTCAGATAGGAAAACATTTCTTGATCATCCTTCGTCGGCTTGTGCCGGATGTCGACAACGTGAATAACAGCCTTTAACTGCTGTCTTGTTTGAAAGTATTCCTCCATCATCCGTCCCCATTTTGCTTTTTCTGCTTTGGAGACTTTCGCATAGCCATACCCTGGCAAATCAACAAAATACAACGCTTTATTAATCAAGTAATAGTTCAATGTTTGTGTTTTTCCCGGTTTAGAAGATGTTCGAGCCAGATTTTTTCTGTTTGCCATTTTGTTAATAAACGAAGATTTTCCCACATTAGAACGCCCTGCCAGAGCGAGTTCCGGCAGGGAACCTTGGGGATATTGCTTGGGAGAAACCGCGCTGATCACGAATTCAGCCTGTGTCACTTTCATGCTTTCGCCGCCTTCAGAAGCGCCACATCGAGCACTTGGTCAAGATGTTCAACCGGAATAAATTTTAAATCCTGACGAACACTCTCCGGAATTTCTTCAATATCCTTCTCATTATCTTTGGGCAAAATCACTTTTTTTAATCCCGCGCGATGGGCAGCTAACGCTTTCTCTTTTAGTCCTCCGATTGGCAACACACGACCTCTCAGCGTAATCTCCCCCGTCATGCCAACCTCACGGGAAACCGGCACACCGCTGAGCGCAGACACAAGCGCTGTCGCTATCGTGATTCCGGCGGACGGACCGTCCTTTGGAATCGCACCTTCTGGAACGTGAATGTGAATATCAGACTTTTCATGGAAATCAGGATCAATATTTAATTCGCCGGATCGGGAACGAATATAACTGAACGCTGCCTGTGCCGACTCTTTCATCACATCACCTAACTGGCCGGTTAACATCAGCTTCCCCTTACCGGGCACGACCGAAACTTCAATAGTGAGCGTATCGCCACCGGCCTCCGTCCAGGCCAACCCGGTAACCGCTCCTACTTGATCTTCTGTCTCGGCAAGGCCGTAGCGGAACCTCGGTTTGCCCAGCATATCCTCCAACGTTTTCACGGTTACAACGACACGCTTTTTCACGCCTGAGACGATCATGCGGGCCGCTTTACGACAAATCGTTTCCATCATCCGATTCAAATTACGTACGCCCGCTTCCCGCGTATACTGGCGGATGACTTTAAGCAGCGCTTCTTCCTGCACCTGTAGACGATCACGCCCAAGCCCATGCTCTTTCATCTGTTTCGGCAACAAATAGTTCTGGCAAATTTTCAGTTTCTCGACTTCCGTATACCCTGGAATGTACAGAACCTCCATACGGTCAAGCAACGGGCGCGGAATTGTATGTACCGCGTTTGCCGTCGTGATGAACATAACGGACGACAGATCATATGGCTCTTCAATATAGTGATCACTAAACGTGTCATTCTGGTTTGGATCAAGCACCTCCAGCAACGCTGCCCCCGGATCGCCACGAAAGTCTATGGACATCTTATCGATTTCATCAAGCAAAAATACAGGATTCATCGTGCCTGCTGTCTTCATTCCTTGAATAATGCGGCCTGGCATTGCGCCTACGTACGTACGGCGATGGCCACGAATTTCCGCTTCGTCGCGAACTCCACCAAGGGAAATACGGACAAACTTGCGGTTAAGTGCCCGGGCTACGGAGCGAGCCAGCGACGTTTTACCAACACCCGGCGGCCCAACCAAGCACAAAATGGGACCTTTCAGCTTGTTTACAAGCTTTTGCACAGCTAGATATTCAAGTACGCGTTCTTTCGCTTTCTCCAACCCAAAATGGTCTTCATCCAATACCTTTTCTGCATGCTGCAAGTCGAGATTATCTTCCGTCCGTTTAGTCCACGGTAGAGAAATCAACCATTCGATATATGTGCGAATTACGTTGCCTTCGGCGCTTGTCGGCGGGGTTTTCTCTAGGCGTTCCAGTTCGCGTTCCACCTTCTCAACAATATTAGCAGGCGGATTCGCTTCTGCTAATTTCTTGCGCAGTTCCTCCACTTCGCCAGCGCGCCCTTCTTTTTCACCCAGTTCTTTTTGAATGGCCTTCATTTGCTCACGCAGATAGTATTCTTTCTGCGTTCTTTCCATCTGTTTTTTCACGCGTTGCCCGATTTTCCGCTCCAGTTCCAGCACTTCACGTTCATTATTCAGGATAGTAAGCAGCTTTTCTAAGCGCTCCTTCACCGACACGGTTTCCAGTATATCCTGCTTGTCACGAATTTTAAGCGGAAGGTGGGATATAATGATATCCGCTAAACGGCCGGGTTCGTTAATATCAGCAACAGAAGCGAATGTCTCCGGAATAATCTTCTTCGATAAGTTGACATACTGCTCAAAGTTGGCAAGCACGGTTCGCATTAATGCTTCAATTTCGGGGGTAATTGTCTGATCTTCTTCCAGATATGAAATCTGAACTTCAAAATACTCATCTTCTTGAACATAATTCTCTATTTTTGCGCGGCTGACCCCTTCCACAAGCACGCGAATGGTTCCATTTGGCAATTTGAGCATTTGCTTTACTCGTACTACAGTTCCGATGGTAAAGATCTGCTCTTTTTCAGGTTCCTCAATGTGCACTTCTTCCTGTGTAGAAAGAAGAACAAGATTATCGTCGACCATTGCTTTTTCCAGCGCTTTCACAGACTTGGGACGGCCTACATCAAGGTGTAGAACCATGCCGGGAAACACCAGCAATCCTCGCAACGGGAGAAGAGGGATTCGTCTCTCTTTTTCGTTTGTTCCCATCTTTTCTACCTCCAAATCCCTGTACCTTCGGCATGAAATGAGTACCAATACAAGGTTTTCTTCACTTCATTTTAGCTTAACTGCTATTGGTTGTCTAACCCTAGAGCAACATAAACTACGTCAAATGGAGGTGGGAGATGGATTGAGCATTTCACCCGTATGGCGCAGAACGGTTTCAAGTGTCTGGGACGCCGTCTCGTTTTGTGGTACAATTGCATAGCGCAGCACTTCATCCAGCTTTTCTACTGCTACAACCTCGATACCTTCCATCTGCGCAAAAATATCCTGCCAGTTCTCTTTCGGCACCAGCACTTTTTTGACGCCAGCCAGGCGGGCTGCTTCCACTTTAGCAACCACGCCCCCAATCGGCTTGACTGTACCATGAATGCTTAACTCCCCTGTCATAGCGACGTAGTTATCCACCGGCTGTTTTGTGATCGCAGAATAAATAGCGGTTGCCATCGCAATTCCAGCTGAAGGGCCATCAATCGGAACGCCGCCTGGAAAGTTAACGTGCAACGTATAACCCAATGTATCTATTCCCTGCAACCGAAGAACGGTCAGCACATTTTCAAGCGAACTGCGCGCCATTGACTTACGACGCAGCGTTCTTCCTCTACCTCCTACCTCTTCTTCATCGACAACCCCCGTAATTGTGATCGTGCCCATTCCAGGGGCCGTAGCTTTCGCGGCCGTTACTTCAATTTCTAATAAAGCGCCCATGTTCGGTCCGTAGACGGCTAAACCGTTCACAAGTCCGACGTACGCTCCTCCCAACACTTTCTTGTCTGGACGTGGGGATTTTTGACTGCTGTTGACAACCCATTCGATATCCGCTTTCGTAATTTTTTGTCGCTGTTCCGTAATAGCGATTCCAGCAGCGATTTGCATCATATTGACCGCCTCGCGGCCGTTCGTAGCATAGCGGGTCAAAAACTCAATCGCTCCTTCTTCCGCTTCCATTTTCATTTTTTCCACCGCATTTTTTGCGATTGTATAAATTTCTGAAGGAACAAGCGGACGGAAGAAAATCTCCAAGCAACGCGAACGAAGCGCAGGGGGAAGTTCATCCGGCGTGCGCGTTGTCGCTCCTACAAGCCGGAAATCAGCAGGAAGGCCATTCTGAAAAATATCATGAATATGTTTAGGGATTTGCTGATTTTCTTCGCTATAATAGGCGCTCTCAAGAAACACTTTGCGATCCTCGAGCACTTTCAACAATTTATTAAGTTGCACAGGATGAAGTTCCCCAATTTCGTCTATGAATAAAATCCCACCATGCGCCTTCGTAACCGCGCCCGGCTTCGGTTGCGGAATGCCTGCCTGTCCCATGGCGCCCGCGCCTTGGTAAATCGGGTCATGCACCGAACCGATGAGCGGATCAGCAATCCCCCTCTCGTCAAAGCGCGCAGTTGTAGCATCAATTTCCGTAAACTGTGCATCTTCTTTAAACGGAGAAGAAGACTGTTTTTTTGCCTCTTCTAAGATGACGCGGGCTGCCGCCGTTTTGCCGACCCCAGGAGGACCATAGATGATAACGTGTTGCGGATTCGGGCCGCATAGCGCAGCACGTAAAGCACGAAGACCATCCTCCTGACCAATGATGTCGCTTAGCGTAGCCGGACGCGTCTTTTCAGCAAGCGGTTCAGAAAGAGAAATGGAACGCATCCTGCGAAGCTGCTCCATTTCTTTTCTCGATTCCCGATCTACATAGGTTCGGCTACTGCGCTGATTTTTGAGCAAGCTCATGAAATACATGCCGATAATCACAGCGAAAAAAACTTGAATCAATGTTAGTATAAGTGTCCAGTTCATATGTCCCTCCTATGTATAAAGTCAAGAATTCCAACGCCCCGTGTTATCTAGGTGTATTATTGCCTATAAGGAGAGGGAATAAACGAAAAGCAAATACGGGACATATCTTCTGCTTTTGGATTACATCTTCCCAAAAAAAAAGACGCCGGAAAAAATTCCGACGTCTTTTTTCAACTTTTACTACATTTACGCGCTTTCTGGTTTGCTGTCCGTGATGAGTTTACCCTGTTTGGTATACAATTCAGGGTTGCCTTTTTGTTTGACGGTCTCTTCCGTGATCACGCACTTAACAATATCATCGCGGGACGGGATATCAAACATGATATCAAGCATGATACTTTCAATGATGGAACGCAGACCACGCGCGCCTGTATTGCGCTTAATTGCTTCTTTCGCAATTTCGCGAAGCGCACCTTCCGTAAACACCAATTCGGCATTATCCATTTCAAGTAATTTTTGATATTGCTTGACAAGAGCATTTTTTGGTTCGGTTAAAATGCGAACCAAAGCATCTTCATCCAGCGGATCAAGCGTAGTAATTACCGGCAGACGACCGACAAATTCCGGAATCAAACCAAATTTCAGCAAATCTTCCGGGAGTACTTGCTTCAGGATTTCGCCGGATTTTAAATCTTTTTTGTTCGAGTCAGTTTCTGCCCCGAATCCGATAACCTTTTTACCGACACGACGCTTAATAATGGATTCGATACCGTCAAACGCGCCGCCTACAATGAACAAGATGTTCGAAGTATCAATTTGAATAAATTCTTGGTGCGGATGCTTGCGCCCGCCCTGCGGCGGCACGCTAGCCACCGTCCCTTCAAGAATTTTCAGCAATGCCTGCTGTACACCTTCCCCAGAAACATCGCGGGTAATGGATGGATTCTCGGATTTGCGCGCTACCTTGTCAATTTCGTCAATGTAAATAATGCCGCGTTCCGCTTTTTCCACATCATAATCCGCTGCCTGAATAAGCTTGAGAAGAATATTTTCAACGTCTTCGCCTACATATCCAGCTTCCGTAAGGGAGGTTGCGTCCGCAATTGCGAATGGTACGTTCAAAATGCGGGCCATCGTCTGGGCCAGCAACGTCTTTCCGCTTCCCGTAGGTCCAAGCATCAAAATATTGCTTTTTGCCAACTCTACATCGTCAATCTTTGCACCGGTATTGATTCTCTTATAATGGTTGTAAACAGCGACGGATAACGACTTCTTCGCCTCGTCCTGACCGATAACATAATCATCGAGAAAAGCTCGAATTTCATGCGGTTTCGGAATTTCTTTCAGGTCAATTTCTTCCTCTGTACCCAATTCCTCTTCCACAATTTCCGTACACAACTCGATGCATTCATCGCAAATATATACTCCAGGGCCAGCCACAAGCTTACGGACTTGCTCCTGAGATTTTCCACAGAACGAGCACTTAAGTTGACCTTTTTCATCGTTGAATTTAAACATGAAATCACCCCTTACTTTTAATCCCTACGAGTGATGACTTCGTCAATTAACCCGTATTCCTTCGCTTCAAGGGCAGACATAAAAAAATCGCGGTCCGTGTCGCGCTCGATTTTTTCAAGCGGCTGGCCTGTTCGCTGCGCATAAATTTTATTTATCTTTTCTTTCGTCTTTAAAATCCAGTCCGCATGGATTTTAATGTCCGCTGCCTGCCCGCGGATTCCGCCGAGCGGCTGGTGAATCATAACTTCGCTGTGCGGCAGCGCGAACCGCTTACCCTTAGCCCCGGCCATCAACAGGAACGAACCCATGCTAGCAGCCAGGCCGATGCAAATGGTTGATACATCCGGTTTAATATATTGCATGGTATCGTAAATCGCCATACCCGCTGTAATCGAGCCTCCGGGAGAATTTATGTATAAGTGTATGTCCTTGTCCGGATCCTCAGCAGCTAAAAATAAAAGCTGCGCCACCACCGCATTCGCCACCTGGTCATCAATTTCAGAGCCGAGCATAACAATGCGGTCTTTCAATAAGCGGGAATAAATATCATACGCACGTTCTCCCCTGTTTGTACTTTCCACAACATAAGGTATAACACTCATAGCGAGCAATCCTCCCTTCAACACTCATTATGTATTATGGTTTTGAAAAACAAGGCACGAAAATTCGTGCCTTGTTTCTGGTTGTTGTTATATTATGACATCATTTGCTGCTCTCGACAAGCAGATCGATGGTTTTGCGTATGCGGATATCGTTTTTGAGGCTTTCCAAGTTGTCACGTGCTTCAAAGATTTTGCGCAGCTCTTCAACCGGACGATTGTATTGCTCGGACAGCTCTTCCAGTTCTTTATTCACGTCTTCATCCGTTACTTCCACGTTCTCAGCCTTTCCAATCGCTTCAAGCACTAATGTCGTGCGCACGCGCTTTTCAGCATCCGGCTGAAACTGTTCGCGGAGCTTTTCTTCGTCAAGACCTGTAAATTGATAGTACAGATCCAGGTTCATGCCTTGGAATTGAAGGCGTTGCGCAAAGTCATTCACCATGTGATTCACTTCATGCTCTACCATCACTTCCGGCAGATCGATTTCCGCATTTTCTGTCGCTTTTTCAATCAGAGCTTCTTTTTTGTAGTTTTCGGCGTCAATTTTTGCTTTTTCTTCAAGTTTATTCTTGATATCGGCTTTCAATTCTTCCAACGTATCAAATTCGCTCACGTCTTTTGCGAATTCATCATCAAGCTCAGGCAGGTTCTTGCGCTTGATTTCGTTTACTTTCACTTTGAATACGGCAGGCTTACCGGCTAATTCTTTTGCATGGTATTCTTCCGGGAACGTGACGTTGATATCTTTTTCTTCGCCTTTTTTCATGCCGATAACCTGGTCTTCAAATCCAGGGATGAAGGTTCCAGAACCGATTTCAAGCTGATAGTTATCAGCTTCACCACCCTCGAACGCTTCGCCATCCACGAAACCTTTAAAGTCGATAATGGCATAGTCGCCTTTTTCAATCGTTGCATCATCTTCCAGAACAACAAGCTCGGCGCTGCGGTTCTGCATGTTCTTAAGTTCCTCTTCTACCATTTCATCGGTCACAGAGAAGTCTTTTTCTTCTACTGTTAGACCTTTGTATTCACCCAGTTTTACCTCCGGCTTAACCGTTACGGTCGCTTTGAAAATCAAAGGCTGGCCTTTGGCAATTTGCTGTATATCCACTTCCGGACGGTCAACTGGCTCGATACCCGTTTCCTGCACCGCTTCGGTATATGCTTCAGGAAGAATAATATCAAGAGCGTCTTGATATAAAGACTCTACCCCGAAACGCGCTTCAAAAATCTTGCGAGGCACTTTACCTTTACGGAATCCGGGAACATTTACTTTTTTCACGACTTTCACAAATGCTTGGTCGATCGCTTTGTCTACACGGGCTTCTTCCACTTCGACAGTGAGCACGCCCTGGTTATTCTCTAACTTTTCCCAAGTTGCCTTCATTTAAACTTTCCCCTCCTAAAAATCTATAACCAATACAAGTGCTATTGCGAAAATACACACTATGTATGTTACTACATCTGCCATTATAACCACTTCATTATATCATAATCAAATCTCTTTTCAACTTTCTATTCGCTCGTTTTTGTCATCTATCCAAACAACGTGAATCCAAGTTCAACACTTCCGCTAATACCTGATAACGCTGCCTGATAGTAAAAGAGGGAACATTATACAATTCGGCAACTTCCTGTTCGTTCTGTGCCGTAGCCAAAAGTCTGGCCACACTATAATGAAGCGCCGCGGCCCATTCTTGCGGCGAATCGACCTGCGGATGCAACGGATAGACCGTGAACAAATATTCAAGCCAAAGTTGGAAAGCAAATGATAGAAAAGAAGGCGCCTGATGATGCGCGATACGAAACAAACATGTAAGCACCTGTCGTTCCTCCGCTGGCAGCTCTTCATCACATAGCGGCACTTCCTCAATAAGAACATCAAACTTTTCCCCGAATTTGTAGAGGAAAACTGGGCCGGTTTCTCCCATCTGTTTCAACGCCCGTAACGCGAACGTTTTTAAAATGGGATCCGGATATACAAGCATTAAATATTCTTTTAAAGCTGCTACGATTTCCGGAGAAGAAATGTGCTTTAACTGTTCAATTGCTCCTAACTGTTCTTCAAAAGTGCCATCTTCCAGCTTTTCATAAAGTCGAGATATATACTCTGGATTTACTTCTGTCTTCCGCAGAACCGTTCTTCGTGTAAAATATTCCCTGTCAGTCATCTCTTCTTCATTCGTCTTTTCAGCCTGAAGCATCTTGTGCAACGCCTCAATCTCACTTAGAAAAGGCGCAAGCTCCTTCATCTCTGTTGCAGATTCCAATAATTCCCTAACACCTGCAAAATCCTCCATTTTTAAAAGGATAGCAAGATAAATACGAAATGCATGAATCGTGTCTCCACGCTTCTGTTTCCACATTCTCTCCGCATACTGAAGCGCTTCATCGTATTGTCCGATTCGCATCAATATCTCAGCGCTTGTCTGCAAAGCTTCAGAATGATACGGATCAAATCGAAGAATCGACTGGGCGTATTCAAGCGCTTCATCATGCTGTCCGCGCTCAAGGGCTTCCCTCGCCTGCTCAATTTTTCTTTCCACAAGACCTGGAAACAAAATCACCTTGTCTTTTCTACGTCCTTGCGACATTAAATGCTCACCTCTTCGAAGCCTTCTGAATCACCCTCCGTTTATTCTCAGTCATTGGCTCTGGGCAGCAAAAAATCACGGCTCAATCCCGGCTGTTTGCGCCCTCCCATTGAATAAAAAGAAACCGTAATCTTTACTTTATCCTTTTCTGCCTCTTCCACATCCAGCACCGCGTACGTAGGAAGCGTATAAGAACGAGGCAAAAGCAGGCTACCCGGATTAACGTATAAAATCCCGTCGTCTTCAATGGCGGTAATTTCGTGTGTATGGCCGAACAGCACAAGGTTTGCTCCCGTTTCTATTGCTTTATATCGCAAGCGCATCGGAGTTTGCTTTACGCCATATAAATGTCCGTGCGTCTGAAAAATCAGCAGTGGGCCAATTCGGATAACGTTTTCCTCAGGGACTTCCATATCGCTGTCACAATTGCCCCGGACATATGTAAGTTCCGGCGCTTTCTCCCGTGGGTAGCAAAAGTCCCCGCAATGAAACGCGACATCATGCGGATGACGCGCCAATATATCCGGAATATGCTTCAGGCTCCCATGCGTATCGCTGATCACAATAAGCCTCATACAAAGCGCTCCTTGAGCACCGCCTCCAATTTACCTAAAGCTTGGCCGCGATGGCTGATGCGGTTTTTCTCTTCCGGAGAGAGTTCCGCCATCGTCCGCTGTTTTTCAGGCAAAAAGAAGTGCGGATCGTACCCGAATCCATTTTCCCCCTTCGGTGCAAGAACAATACGTCCTTCACATGTTCCCCTCACAAGCAATGTTTCCCCCTGCGGCACAGCCAGCGCCAGCACGGATACAAAGCGTGCACACCGCTTGTCTTCAGGGATATCGCGCAAAAGTGAAACGAGTTTAGCATTATTCTCTTCATCTGTCGCATCCGGTCCGGCAAACCTGGCTGAATACACCCCCGGCTTCCCGTCCAGCGCATCCACTTCAAGCCCGGAATCATCCGCCAATGCAGGAAGACCTGTCACTTGCGCAATTGTCTCCGCTTTCTTTCGTGCGTTGGCTTCAAATGTTTCCCCATCTTCCACTACATCCGGCATATCGGGAAAATCAGCAACCGTGAGCACCTCTACGTCAAACACTGCAAACATTCGGCTAAACTCGCCGATTTTCCCCTTATTCTTCGTTGCTAGCACAATCTTTTTCCATGGAAAAGTCTGTTTAGGCATTCTCAACCGTCTCCTCATCCCTTCCGCCGATTCGGTTGCCCAATTCACCTAACACTTCCTTCTGTACGGCGATTAAGTCAGTAACCCCTTTCTTACCGTAAGCCAAAAGCTCCTGGAGCTCTTCCGGGCTAAATGGGGATTCTTCACCCGTTCCTTGGACTTCTACATACTTCCCTTTCCCCGTCATCACGATGTTCATGTCCACTTTAGCCTGAGAATCTTCCACATAGCATAAATCGAGATGGACTTTTTCCTCTACGATTCCCACGCTAACCGCAGCAAGAAAGTCGGTTACCGGCAATTTAGGAATCAGTTGTTTTTCGACAAGTTTGTCCATAGCGGATACCATTGCTACGTATGCCCCAGTAATTGACGCAGTACGTGTGCCACCATCCGCCTGAATCACGTCGCAGTCAAGCCAGATCGTTCTTTCGCCCAGCGCTTCCAGGTCTACGACCGAGCGAAGCGCACGCCCGATTAAACGCTGGATCTCCTGCGTTCTTCCGCTTACCTTGCCGCGACTGGATTCCCGCGCGTTGCGTGTTTCCGTCGCCCGCGGTAGCATGGAATATTCGGCCGTTACCCAGCCGCATCCCTGGCCGCGCATAAATGGCGGTACTTTCTCTTCCACAGTAGCTGTGCATATTACTTTAGTATCTCCCATCTCAATTAATACCGAGCCTTCAGCATGCTTTATATAATCCATCGTAATAGTAACCGGTCGAATCTGATTGTATTCCCGTCCGTCGATTCTCATGCCATTCCCTCCCAATTCTCGTTTCTGGCTTATTATAGCACAACCCACAAAATAACATGTACTGAACGTAGTGTCATGTTAAACTATATACACATAACGTACGAACTCCAAGCCTTGCTATTAAAGAATAAGCGAGCAGTTTACATAAAAAGCGGGGGTTGCCCCCGCTTTTCTCTCGAATCAATATGCCTTGCTGTTAGTTAGCATGGAACGGGTCACCGGCTTCGTATAGTCTACATTGCCCGCCTTTACAGTATTTTTGCCATCCACCATGATTTGTACTTTTTTCGCATCCAAGTTTTCGGTCAACGATAGCACGACCGCTTCCAACACGTCAGGATTCGCTTGTCCTTGATTATAGGAAAGAATTTTGTTGTCAAAATTAACGACAATAACATCTTTCTGCTGTTTTACGCTTTTTACGTTCATAGTAGGCAAAAGCGGCGAGAATAATGGCGAGTTGATCTTCGTGCCTTGGATTAACTGTTGAACAACTGCCAGGCCTTTGTTTTCCGTTTTTGGAATCATGCGTGTCACCGGCACGAAATACGTAAGATCGTTAGACAGCTGATTCTGGAAATAGAGCGTTACTGGCATCGTCTGGCCCGGCTTAATTGTATCGGCCAGTTCCAGATTAATCCCATTCTTCCTACTTAAATGCGTTACCGGCGTACCTTTTACTGGCATTACTTCCAGCGGATGTCCATTAATCCAAATATTCACTTCTTTTACCGTATCAAACTCGGTCAGCGCCCATGTAATCGCATCGAGAATTTTCTCCTCATCTTCCGGCTTATACTTTTTAAATTCTGGCGAGAAGTCAACCGTAGCAACCCCGTCTTTAATGTTTGCACCCAATATTTTTGTACCTTTCGGCAATACAGCCCTGAATCCCGGTGGCAGCGCTTTTTCCCCTTCTCCGCCCTGTACCATGTAACTTAAAATTTGCTTTACCATACCTTCAGTTTTTGGCAGCTCCATCGGCCAAGGAACGACAAATCCTTCCGCATCAATAACATATACTTTGTGCATACTGACCGGATTGTCCGCTGTCTTCTTTTGCTTTGTTGAAGGCGCGTCCATTTTTTCACCGCCAGCGGTTGACTGTGGATGAAGTTGCGGCGGATCGATTTGTCCATTGCTTGGCATATCCTTCGGTCCAAACAGACCGCAAGCACTAATAATGAATAGAACACCAAGAAAGGCACTTAGCAATGGTAACTTTCGTGCCATAAATTCCCCTCCTCAGGCTCGTTTTGTACTACTATGTATACGAGCCTGTTCGGGTTTTATACATACTTTGTCCGAATTTTATTTTCGTTCCCCCAATCTTACCTGACGAGCTTGAACACGAATATTAAGCCATTCCTCGGCGATAGACATAAATAATTCCGGATTTCCGCTCGTAAAAAAACGATGTTTAGGATTCACTATGTCCCCACCATTCGCAAGCATCTTCCGGTGGGACAGTACAGCGCTCAATTCCCGCGCTGCCTCTTCTGCCGAACTGATCAACGTTACACCCGGCCCAACCGTTTCTTGAATAAAATGGGCAATAAGCGGATAATGCGTGCACCCTAAGATAAGCGCATCAAATACTTTATCTTGAAGCGGCCGCAACGTCTCGCGTACGATTTCCAAACTTTTTCTATCATAAAAGCTTCCGCTTTCTACTAGAGGGACAAGCGCGGGACACGCTAAGCTTTCAACATGAATTTGCGGGTTCAGCTTTTTTAATGTTTTTTCGTAAGCGCCGCTGCGAATCGTCCCCTCCGTACCAATAACAGCAACCTGTCCAGTCTTCGTTTCTTTAATCGCTGTTCTGGCTCCCGGCTCAATTACGCCAATAACTGGAATATCCAGCCATTCGCTTACCTCCTGAAGAACAACCGCAGCAGCGGTATTGCATCCGATCATGAGCGCTTTGATATCCTGTTCAAGCAAGAATTCAATCATTTGCAAGGAAAAAGCACGCACTTCTTCCGCCGGTCTAGGGCCGTACGGACAGCGCGCCGTGTCGCCGAAGTAGTAGATCGCCTCCCTCGGCAACTGGCGCAATACTTCTTTGGCGACGGTCAACCCGCCGACTCCTGAATCAATAATTCCTATTCCTCGTTTCATTTTTTCTTGTCGCTTCCTTCTTTTCGTCATTCTCTTCTATCTTGACGACTTCGCCAAATAAATACAAGCTACGAATTTCATATATGTCCAAGCAGAGCTTATACATGCGTTAACCTGTTTTACGATACGCCTTTGTCAGCAAATGGTCAAGGGGGTTTTCACTCCCCTGCATATTCATTGTACCATCATCCCTTGTGTTTCTAAGAATCCCTAGTGTATAGTTTTCACTCCCCTGCATATTCATTGTACTGCATGAACCGTTGTGCCAACTTCTTAAAATAGTATATGGAAAAACTTCATGTTTGATCATGGCGCTCTGCCCGCGTCGCATTACATGAATTACAGAAGTTGTCAACAGTCTAAAAGTACGCGTATGCGTGCAAAACTATGGTAAAATAGATGCGGAAAGCGATTGATGAAAAAATGGTAGGAAAAAAAGAGGCCCAGAAAAATTCAGCGTATTTTCTAAATTTGAGGCGTCGACTAGTATATAATGCTTGCGTAATTCTACAGGAGGATTTCGTATGCCAGAATTGAACGATCACGTCAAAACAGGTTTCCCGTATCCTCCGCAGGACGCTGCAGCAAATGAGAGAAGCCTATATGAAAAATACGGATGGCTTCCGTTAACGATGACGCTTATCATCGGAAAATGGCGCGCATAAATAATGAGAAGCTCGCTGTGCGTGCCCGCAACGCTTGTAGAAGAAACGACCGAACCACGCCTGCGAGCTTTTTTCAAAAATAAAGAACCCCCCTCATACGAGGCGGGTTTCCCGTTTCAGGTGATATTAAATTTTTAATTCACCCAAACGGACAAGTTCAACAACTGCTTGAGAACGACCTTTCACATTTAGTTTCTGCATAACGTTTCTAATGCATACCTTTTGCAAACTTTGGGACGGGTTGTCGGTTTGAACCAACACTAATGAGTTTTTAAATATCTTAGCCATCCTTGGTTCCAATCTGTTCAGCAATTCGTTCCTGTAGGTGTCGGAAAGTGGAATCGGTTCAGGTTTAAAGGTCATCCCCCCTTTGCTTCATCTCTTTCTTGAAGTGATACACCAAGCCTCGTTTAAAGTCCGGCAATGTCATGTACTAATTCATCGTGTACAAAATAATAAGCACTCCCACCGGATGGGGAGTGCTTTATTAATATCTACTGCAATGAAGAACGAATTGGCTTGTGAAAAGCACTGAGGTACAACACTGCACTGTTCATTATCGGTTTTTTCACCCACCATTTGGACCCTTTTCCCCATAGGAGGCGTAACCCTTGATTGCCTTGTAATGTCAACGGATTACCCATAAATGTAATATTACTCATATTTTTTACTCCCATTATCATGTTAAATAGAAAGCTCTTGGACTTACCAAGATTTTCACATGGCTTTTCTCTTTCACCAACGTTTCAAACCCTTCTTCGATAATGTGATCAATGTTAATTTTTTTCGTAATCAGTTCTTCCGCTTTGATGCTGCCGTTCGCGATCAGTTGGATCACTTCCGGAAAGATATCTCGATAGCCAAGTATCCCTTTCATTTCACGCTCTTTTAAGACAAGGCTGTTTGGAAGGATGGTTGCTGCTTTTTCCCAAACACTGACAATAATAATTTGTCCGTCAAATTTTGCGCTCTCAATCGCTTGATTTAAAACCCTTTCCACACCGGCAACCTCAAAACTTACGTCAACCCCTCCATTTGTAAGGGTTTGAATTTCTTTTACTACATCCACACTTTTCGGATCCAAGACAATGTCCGCACCGACTTTTTGGGCGAATTCTCTGCGTTCTTCTGAAAGTTCGACAGCAATAATTTGACTTGCACCTGCAGCTTTCGCGGCTTGAATCATTAACAGACCGATTGGTCCTGCACCAAACACCGCAACTTTGTCACCAACTTGAAGTTTGCTTTGTCTTATCGCATGTACCGCAACCGCGGCAGGTTCTACCATAGCCCCTTGTTCATAACTCATTTGATCCGGTAATTTATGAACCATGTTTTCTTTGACCACCGTGTATTCAGAGAAGCCACCGCCGCCTCCGGCCAGACCATGAAATCCGAGCTTTTCACAAAGATTGTAAATTCCCGATCTACAGGCACCGCACTCCCCACAATTAAGAATCGGCTCTACTGCAACTCGGTCACCTACTTTAAATTTGGTAACGCTTTCACCAATCTCTACAATTTCACCTGCAAATTCATGTCCAAGCACAAGAGGTACTTTTTCATTCGTTAAAGGATGAGGTTCTTTTGAAGGAAGGAAAATGGGACCTGCTAAATATTCATGCAAGTCGGTACCGCAGATCCCGCACCATTCCACTCTTATTTTTACCATACCCGGCTTTACTTGTTGCTCGGGAATTTCCTCTACACGGACATCTTTAACTCCGTACCATCGTGCTGCTTTCATGTTTTCACCTCATTACATTTTTCAATTGTGGAAACTAATTTCTCATTCCAGTCTGAGAAAGAGTAAAAGCACCCTATCATCCATGTGGGTTAAAGAGACACAGGATGGTTGGCGGATTGGAAATAAATCGGAAACATTCATTTATCTAGATATTCCGGATATTGTATCCGGAGAGACAGCACGATCTTATGATTGAGTTTTGCGTGCCGTCTCCATATTTCATCAAGAAATCATATCTTAGAGAATGAGATGCTAATTTTGAAGAGATGTTGCTGTCACACCCTGGATATGCTCTCGAGCGTGATAAGAGCTTCTTACCAGAGGACCTGATTCAACATGTTTAAAACCTCGTTTTATCCCCTCTTCCTTCAACGCCCTGAACTCATCTGGATGATAATATTTTTTAATCTTTACGTGCCGTTTGGTCGGCTGCAAGTACTGACCGATAGTGATGATATCACAGCGAACCGCTCTTAACTCATCCATTGCTTCCAAAATTTCATCCCACGTTTCTCCTACCCCAACCATAATGCTTGACTTGGTCGGAATATGGGACTTCATTTCCTTAGCACGTCGAAGCAGGTCGAGTGAACGGTCAAATTTGGCTTTGGATCGGATGCGGTCCGATAACCGGCGGACCGTCTCAATATTATGATTCAACACGTCAGGATCAGCGTTCATGACGGTACGGAGAGCATCCCAATTTCCCATAAAGTCAGGAATTAATACCTCCACACTGCAAAACGGATTCCTGTCTCTGATGGCCCGTATGGTGGCGGCAAAGATCGCTGCCCCGCCGTCATGAAGATCATCGCGGGCTACAGAAGTGACAACCGCATGCTTCAGACCCATATATTCAACCGATTCTGCTACCCGTTCAGGCTCCTGCCAATCCAATTCTGTCGGTTGGCCCGTTTTTACGGCACAGAATCGGCACGCCCGTGTACAAATATCGCCCAGAATCATAAAGGTGGCTGTACGCTGGCTCCAGCATTCGTAGATATTTGGACACTGGGCTTCTTCACATACGGTGTGCAAGACTTTACTGCGCATCATCTTCTTCAGGTCGTGATAATTCTCGCTTGCTTTCAAGCGGACTTTCAACCATTCCGGTTTGCGAGTTGACATTTATCTCACTCCAAATTGTTGCTAAATCTTGGACGACTTTTTCATAATAAAAGTAAAAATCAATCCGCTGTTATAGATGCACGGCGAGACCCGTTGCACTCAAGACCGCTTCTTGTAACGCTTCAGACAGTGTCGGATGCGCTGCAATAAAACCTTCCATTGTATCTACAGTCATTTCGGAGTGCAACATCATGGCCCCCTGTCCGATCAGCTCTGTCGCACGCGGCCCAACAATCGAAAAACCGATGATCTCATTAAATTCCGGATGAACGATCACTTTCACCTTTCCGGTTTGTTCACCTAGAATTAACGCTTTCCCATTTGCGGCGAAAGGAAATTCTCCGATCCGAATATCCCCGTATATCTCTCTGGCCTTTTTCTCTGTCAATCCCACACTGCCGATTTCCGGCCAGGTGTAAATGCATCGCGGGACGACGCGGGGGTTTACCTTCTTTTGCTTGCCACATGCATTCTCGGCAGCCACTTCCCCTTCATGAAAAGCAAAATGAGCCAACTGGATACCGCCGACAACATCGCCGCATGCGTAAATGTGGGGAATGCTTGTCTGCATGTGCTCATTGACTTGAATTCCCTGTTTTGTATAGAGCACTCCGATCTGATCCAGTCCCAATCCTTCCACACGCGGTTTACGTCCAATAGACACCAGTACATAATCGGCTGTAATTTTCGTAATTTCTCCATTCATTGCCAGTGTGACCGATCGTTCATTGCGGTCGATCTCCTGCACACTTGTCGATGTATGAATGAGAACTCCGTCTTTTGCTAATTGTTGATGCAAAATCGCCGCAATATCCGAATCTTCTCCGGGGAGAATCTGGTCTGCCATTTCCACAATGGTCACCTTACTGCCCATCCGGCTGTAAACGCTCGCAAATTCACAACCGATCACACCGCCGCCAACAATCAGCAATGAAGAAGGAACTTCCGGCAGTGCAATCGCATGCCCGTTATGGATCACCCACTCCCCGTCAAACGGAGCAAAAGGCAATGCGATCGGCTCGGCTCCTGTCGCTATAATGAATTGATCTGCTGTAATTTCCTCGATACCATCTTCTGTATGAACCCGGATGAGGTGATCTGTCAAAAAAGAAGCTTTTCCTTTTACCACACGCACCTTATTCTTCTTCATCAAGTACCCGATTCCGAGCACCAGCTTTTTGACCACGTTATTTTTATACTGTTGAACGCTTTTCCAATTCAGGTGCACCTGATCCAGCGGCAAATCGATTCCAAAACGACTCGCGTGTTTGATCCGGTCATACGTTTCCGCACTTTCCAGCAATGACTTGGTCGGCATACATCCTTCATTTAAACAGGTTCCACCCAGTTTGGCTTCTTCGACCAATACGACTTGTTTACCGAGGCGGGCGGCTGTGATAGCCGCAACATACCCAGCCGGTCCGCCTCCGATAATGGTTACTGTACTCACTTTTTCACGCCCTCCTCGCCTATAACAACATGGTGTGCGGCTGTTCGAGATATCGCTTGACAGTTGCGAGAAACTCCGCCGCAGGCGCTCCATCAAGCACACGATGATCAAACGTCAAGCTTAACGGCAATAAACGGCGGCGTTCCAGTGAGTCCCCGATATAAACAGGTGTATCCTGAATCGAACCAACACCCAGGATGCCCGCTTCTGGCGGATTGAGCACAGGTGTGAACAGTTCTACGCCGTACGCTCCCAGGTTTGTGATCGTAAATGTTGAACCTTTCATTTCTTCGGCGCTCAATTGACCATTTCGCGCCTTGTGACTCAACGATTTCATAGCCTGTGACAATTCAATAACTGAACAACGCTCCGCATTTCGGATCACAGGTACGACTAACCCTTTTTCCAAAGCGACTGCAATTCCCAGGTGAACATTTCCATAAGTGTGGATATTGTCTTCAATATAAGCACTATTCATCTGTTTATGCTTAAGCAGGGCCAATACGACTGCACGGGCGATAAAATCGGTTACAGTCAGTTTGACTTCATAACGTTCCTGAACATCAGACAAAACTTGTTTTCTTAGTCTAAGCAGGTCACTCACATCGGCACTCATGCTGATCGTCAGTTGTGCGCTTTGCTGCAAACTTTCAAACATTCGTGTAGCGATTACTTTCCGCATACCACCGACAGGAGTACGTTCAATTGCAGCAGATTCTGGCTTTTCTTGCTCTCCTGTTAAAACGGCTTGTTTCCCGTCTTTGGTTGAAGACGTTTGTGCAGCGCTTTCAATCGCCTTTTCAACATCTTCTTTCGTAATCCGTCCCTGTGGGCCGGTTCCGACAAGAGTCGCTATATCCAATCCGGCGGCTTCCGCCATTTTTCGGGCAACCGGTGAGATTTTCACTTGGCTTTTCTTAGGCGGGGCAACCACTTGGACAGCGGTTTCAGAAGAAGCAGCCACCTGCTCTCCCCCTTTCACGAAGAGCGCCTCTGGCGTTTCAACACTCCCTACCTTCTCACCTTCCACGCCAATATAGCCAATCACTTCTCCAACCGGAACCACTTCTCCGTTTTGAGCCGACATATCCAGGACCACTCCGTCTGCCGGTGACTCTACTTCCATTTCAATTTTCTCGGAACTGATAACAACAACGATATCCCCTTTTTGGACGGAATCGCCGATGTTTTTTTTCCATTCGACGACGGTTCCTACTTTCATCCCCATTCCCAGTTTCGGCATAATTATTTCAGTTGCCATGTCTTTTACACTCCTTTTTCCAGATAAGAGGTGGGGTCTCAACCCACCTCTTTCCATTGCTTGAATACTTCTATGAATACGCTTACGAAACAGCCACGATAGACTCATCACCAAGAAGTTCAGAAACAGCTTGAATCACTTTTTCCGGTGAAGGCAGATAAAGATCCTCAAGATTCGGTGCAAACGGAACCGGCGTATGTGGAGCCGTTATTCTCTTAATCGGTGCATCCAGCGAGTCAAATCCTTTATCTGCTACAAGAGCTGCAATATCGGTTGCCATGCTGCAACGGGGATTCGCTTCGTCAATCACGATGAGGCGATTGGTTTTCTCCACGGAAGAAAGAATAGTATCTTCATCCAGCGGTGACAGCGTACGTGGATCGATGACTTCGACTTGAATCCTTTTTTTCGCAAGCTGTTCCGCCGCAGTCAGAGCGGTGTGTACTTGTTTCCCGATCGCTACGATGGTAAGGTCAGTCCCCTGCCGCTTCACATCCGCTTTCCCAAACGGGATCGTATAATAACCTTCAGGTACTTCCCCTTTCATGTTGTACAATGTCTTATCTTCAAAGAAAATGACCGGATCGTTGTCAGCGATCGAAGCCAGAAGCAAACCTTTCGCATCAGCCGGAGTGGACGGCACAACCACTTTAATGCCGGGCAAATGGGTAAACATCGCATACAAACTCTGTGAATGCTGAGCAGCTGCGCGGAACCCGGCTCCGTGCATGGTTCGGATCGTTACGGGCACTTGCGCCTTGCCGCCAAACATATACCGCAATTTTGCACACTGATTCATAACCTGATCCAAACATGAACCGATAAAATCGTTAAACATTAATTCTGCAATCGGTCTCAATCCCGTGGCAGCCGCTGCCACTGCTGCTCCCACAAAACCGGCTTCACTAATGGGCGTATCTAACACGCGGTCACGCCCAAATTCCTTCACCAATCCTTTGGTTACCCCCAAGACACCGCCCCATGCTTCATCATCTGCCAAATGATCAATTTTTGCCCCTCCGGCTACGTCTTCCCCTAAAAGAATCACATTTTCATCTTCACGCATCGCCAGTTTCATCGCTTCATTAATCGCATCTGCGAAACTCATTTTTCTGGTCATTCTTAACACCTCTACAATTATGAAATTTATTAATAAGACACATAAACATCTGTTAACAGTTCTTCTGCAGATGGCAGCGGACTTTCTTCCGCAAATTTGACAGCGTCTGAAACCGCTTTCTCCACATCGCTGTCAATGTTAGAAAGTTCTTCTTCAGTCAAAAGTTTAGACTCTACCAAGTAAGCACGGAATAGATTGATTGGATCTTTTTCGTTACGATGATATTGTGACTCCTCGCTCGTCTTGTACGTCTGCTGATCCCCTTCAAAGTGACCATAATTACGATAAGTTTTGCACTCGATAAGGGTTGGTCCTTCGCCCCTTCTCGCTCTTTCTACAGCCTCTTGAGCCACCTTGTAAACAGCAACTACGTCCTTTCCGTCTACTACGACACCGGGAATGTTATAAGCAGCCGCCCTTTGTGCAATATCCGTACAACTGGAAGCGTAAGAGAAAGGAGTCGCTTCTGCATATCCATTATTTTCTGCCACGAAAATAACCGGCAATTTCCAAATGGCAGCCAAATTAAGCCCTTCATGGAATGTGCCCTGATTGTTTGCGCCATCCCCAAAAAAGCTAACTGATACAGCATCGTTTTTTTTCAATTTTGCTGTCAGTGCGGAACCACACGCCAGCGGAAAGCCTCCTCCGACAATCCCATTTGCCCCAAGCATACCTTTCTCCAGGTCGGCAATATGCATCGAGCCGCCTTTTCCTTTACATAAACCTGTTGCTTTCCCGTAGATCTCTGCCATCATTCCATTCAAATCGCACTCTTTTGCAATACAATGGCCATGCCCGCGATGCGTGCTGGTAATGCTGTCTTTTTCATTCAAATGCGCGCAAATACCAACGGCTACCGCTTCTTCACCCGCGTACAAATGAACAAATCCGGGTAATTTGCCTTTCGCAAACAGTTCATGCACTTTGTCTTCAAACTTTCTGATTTCCACCATTTTTCGATACATCCAAGTCGCTTTCTCACGGGAGAGCAACTGATTTTTCTTCTGAGCCATTTTCATGACGGACTCCTCCTGACATTCGTTGATCAATTGATACTCTGCATTTCACATTCAGATTTCGTTCAAACGAAGCGATGATCTGCTGTTTGACTATAAACATTTCGGGGGAAAACCCCAGTTCCCGTGCAAGTGACGTCACTCCAAACTTTGCGAGTCCGCAGGGAACAATATTTTGAAAGTGAGTAAGATCAGGGTTTACATTTAACGCCAGACCATGGAATGTCACACCCCGACTGATTCCTATACCAATGGCACAAATTTTGCAGTCTTCCAACCAGACACCGGGATACCCTTCTTTTCGTTGTCCCTCGAGGTTGTACATGGTCAGAACATCACATATGATCTGTTCCAATAATCGTACGTATCCGATCGGTGTTAACCCGGAGTCACGCAAACGTATAATGGGATATACAACAAGCTGCCCCGGGCCATGATAGGTAATATCCCCTCCCCGGTCACACTTGCAAATACTAAATCCCTGACTCTTAAGAAAATCTTGAGGATATAGCAAGTGCTCCCATTTTTGGTCCGAACCCATCGTATAGGTGGGGGGATGCTCAAGCAAGATCAGCGTATCCTCAATCTCTCCTGACTTTCTCTTGGCAACCAGATCCTTTTGCCAACGAAGCGCGATCTCATAATCTAGTTCCTGGCATACATAAGCCCGCAATCCCTTTTCACCTCCTTCTGCCACTTTATCCATCGCAAATCCCGTGCCAACATCGATTTTTTCTTTTTCACCTGAGATCAGGTACAATCATCTTGCATAAAAGAGTAGTTTTTTAGACAAAATGAGACAACTGTCCCGTTTTGTCCCACTTTGTATAAAACAAAAAACCGTGTCACGTGTATATGGAAGATAGATTCTTCCCCTCAGCAAACATCCTGAAACACAGAAATGACGGATGTACCGTTTTGATCAGCATGGAAGTCTACCCTCTGTTCAGGGAAGCTCCTCTTTCCGATCAGGCAGCTATGGTTCATCCATCAGCACTTACATTATTTTATTGAGTATAATAGATTGAATATTTGTTATAATGAATGAGAGCATTTTAATAAATATCACTCACAACAAAAGATATCGACAATTTCTATATAAAATAAATTGAACTGAAAAGAAGCAGGAGGGCTGGGTTGCAGATGGCGACTCGCAACTGGATTGGGACGGAGCCGGCGATCCCACACCGTATTTCATCAGACAAAATCTTACATTACAATATTGATAGACAATCTTCTTCCTGTTCATAGGTAGAAGCAAATTGCCATTCGTCTTCATGAATTGCATGAATAAACTCCATGAAGTTGCCATATACAGCGGCAGTCATGATCAACCCTTTCGAGAACCTTTTGTGCCTACAGGATTAACTCCGACGATCAACAAACTTCTTTCACCCAAATAAATAGAAAATTCACAAAATGATAAACAGGGAAAATAAAACGAAGCCATTTCCGACCAAAAATTCTTTTTCAATTTGAAAAGGAGGTAAATAAATGGTGGATGGTGCAATGTCCAAGAGATTATGGAAACAATTCATTCAGGAAGGGGTATTAGATTCATCCCGAATAAACAAACGAATCATTGAATCTTGGTATCGTTGTCAACATTCAGGTGTAAATCCGCATTCAGGGGAAGGGCGGGAGATTCTTACAGGAAAGTCATTTCTTCAGAAAAAGGAAGAAAACTCTGTGTTGCTCGATATTGCATTACCTTATTTGGACAAGCTCAACCAACATATGAAAGGTTCGAGATCAATTGTATTGTTGATTGATCTTCAAGGATATGTATTGGTCATGAAAGGTGATGCGGAGATTTTGGGGAGAGCAAGAAAAATCAATTTTGTAGAAGGAGTCAAATGGACTGAAGATGAAGTTGGAACCAATGCGATTGGTACGGCACTGAGGACAGGTGAACCAATCAATGTAAAAGGGGCAGAGCACTACTCGATTGCGTCTCATGTATGGACATGTTCAGCTGCACCCGTTCGCGATGATCAAGGGAATCTGGTCGGAGTGCTTAATGTCTCCAGTCCTGTTCAGCACTATCATCCTCATACGTTGGCGACGGTTGTATCCACCGCATACGCGATTGAACATCAATGGAGCTTGCGCGAACAGCAAGATCAACTGGAACTCATGCAACGGTCCATCGACTTGTTGCAGACAAATCAACTCATGGCAATCTTTAACAGGCGCAAACAAATGGTTTGTGTGAACCAAGCTTTCCAGTCGGCTGTTCCTGAGTGGTCTAATCTGAATCTGGCGGATTTAAGGGAATACGGATACAGAGAACGTCTTTGTACTCCTTTATATTCTGCCCGGCACAGTCAATTGATCGGGTATTGTATTCAATTCGAAGCACCATCAAAATCAACATCAAGCAAGAAGTTCTACACGAGATCTCTTCATTTTCCCGGTGAAACCGGAATTAGTAAGGTTTTTCAGCAGACATTGCGCGAAATTGAACTGGTTGCACACTCCGATGCAGACATTTATATTCATGGCGAAACCGGAACGGGAAAAGAGGTCATTGCTCGTGCGATTCATCAGAATAGTTCCCGCAAGAATGGTCCTTTTATCACCGTAAACTGTGGAGCGATTCCGCCAAGCCTGATGGAAAGCGAATTATTTGGTTACGTGAGGGGAGCTTTCACTGGTGCTCGACGCCACGGACATAAAGGAAAGCTAGAGCAGGCAAATCACGGAACATTATTTCTTGATGAAATCGGGGAGATCCCGCCAGCTATGCAGGTTGCACTTTTGCGTGTGCTACAGGAGCGTGAGGTGATTCCACTCGGCGGAATGAAAGCGATTCCACTTGATATCCGGGTGATTACGGCTACACACCATGACCTTCGGGAACTGGTGCAACAAGGAAATTTTCGCGAAGATTTATTTTATCGTCTTTTTGTTTTTCCGATCAATGTTCCCTCGCTTCGTGAACGCAAGGAAGATATTCCTTATCTGGTTAAATACTATTGTCGTCAGAAAAATTGGCCGGTTGAGATCCCGGACGAAATTATGAATAAATTCATCCAATATGACTGGCCTGGGAACATCCGTGAGCTTTTTAATGCCTTGGAACGCATGCGCATCTTCTGTGGAGATGAGTCACCCGATCTCTCTCATTTACCTCCGTTATTTGCTTCAACAGATCTGTCATCACCCGGGGAACAATCAAATAGTATTGGTGGATCAAACACTCTTACATTGCGAGAACAGATTCAGAAGGAGAAGATCATTCAGGCGTTGCAAAAAACCGGAGGAAACGCTACGCAGGCTGCCCGATTGATGAACATCCCGCGAAGTACATTTTATCGAAGATTACAGAAGTTTAATCTGTAAACTGTGTTACCTAAGAGCGTACCGGAGTTAAGTCCGTATAATTGTGTAAAAATGGTCCTCACAAAAAATAAGTGAGCCATGGTGAAATTCCTCGGTTAGAATAAGCATTGGCAAATATCCCTAATCGGAGAGGGTTTCACAATGGCTCAATATCAGATTACCGTAGATTCGGAGATTTTGCATCACCTGTTTTTGAAAGATTCAAAAGATGATGGAGTGGCCAAATTGCTGGAATCTGTTCTGAACCAGATCTTGAAGGCTCAAGTTACTGAACAACTTTCCGCACTATGGTAAAATAGATGTGGAAAGCGATTGATGAAAAAATGGTAGGAAAAAAAGAGTCCCAGAAAAATTCAGCGTATTTTCTAAATTTGAGGCGTCGACTAGTATATAATGCTTGCGTAATTCTACAGGAGGATTTCGTATGCCAGAATTGAACGATCACGTCAAAATAAATGTACCGGCGCGTGCCGATTATATAAGCGTTATTCGTTTGACCGTCTCCGGTCTCGCGTACCAGATGGGCTTTTCTTACAGTGATATTGAGGACATTAAAGCTGCGCTTGCGGAAGCGTGTAACAACATCGTAAGCCGTGCGCACAAAAGCAGGCAAATCGGCGATATGCTAGTAGATTTCTACGTGGAAAAAAATCGGTTACGCATCGTCGTAACGGACGAAGGCACCGCTTTTCACACCCAGAAATTAAAAAAGG
This sequence comes from Aneurinibacillus thermoaerophilus, assembly GCF_900099925.1. Lineage (GTDB taxonomy): Bacteria > Bacillota > Bacilli > Aneurinibacillales > Aneurinibacillaceae > Aneurinibacillus > Aneurinibacillus thermoaerophilus. The sequence continues at coordinate 82,570 of NZ_FNDE01000012.1, forward strand.
AAGTTTCATCTTTTCATAGGAAAAGTCTAGATGAAATCGATATCGGGAGCCTCGGCATTTATCTGATGAAAACATTAATGGATGAAATCGAATACGACACTACGGAGAAGGGGGTTAAAGTTTCACTAACCAAATACCTCAAAAGAGATGGGGTGAGCGAAAGTGAACCAAACGTCCACCAAGAAATCATTCAACCGTGACATCGTCGAACAACTTAGAATCTACCAGGAAACTGGCTCTGAAGAAATATTGACGAAAATCCTTAAAAATTATCAGGCGACCGTAAAGAAGCTTGCTTCAAAAATGGCTCGTGATTTTCATCTGGTGGACGATTTATATCAAGTAGGTATGCTCGCTCTGCTGGGCGCTATCAAAAAGTTTAACAACGAAGTCAGCCAAAATTTCGACGCGTACGCTTTGTCAACTGTCATCGGCAAAATGAAACATTATTTACGCGATAAAACATGGAGCATCCGCGTACCGCGAACGATTAAAGAAATGGGATATCATCTACAAAAAACCATCGATGAGCTTACAGCGGAATTGCAGCGTTCGCCACGCATTAGCGAAATCGCCCAAAGGCTCGGCATCAGCGAAGAAAAAGTGCTGGAGATTATGGAGAATAAAGGAAATATCCATGCACTTTCCCTTGATACACCGATAAAATCCGACAATAATGAGCAGGATTCCCATACATTAATGGATATGATCCCGGATCAAGACCCTGGTTTTTTGGATGTGGATCGTAAAATGGATTTGGCCCAACTGCTCGAACAATTGAACGATCAACAACGCCAAGTAATTCATTACGTATATTACGAAGAATGGTCACAGCGGCAAATCGGCGAGAAGCTGGGTATCTCTCAAATGCAAGTTTCCCGTATCCTCCGCAGGACGCTGCAGCAAATGAGAGAAGCCTATATGAAAAACACGGATGGCTTCCGTTAACGATGACGCTTATCATCGGAAAATGGCGCGCATAAATAATGAGAAGCTCGCTGTGCGTGTCCGCAATGCTTGTAGAAAAAAACGACCGAACCACGCCTGCGAGCTTTTTTCAAAAATAAAGAACCCCCCTCATACGAGGCGGGTTTCCCGTTTCAGGTGATATTAAATTTTTAATTCACCCAAACGGACAAGTTCAACAACTGCTTGAGAACGACCTTTCACATTCAGTTTCTGCATAACGTTTCTAATGCATACCTTTTGCAAACTTATACCTGTACCGGTTGTTGGAAGGTATATTTAATGTTAACCGTTCCGTCTGGCTCGATCACAATCTCATCAATTAGCGTATTAAATACCTGGTACAAATCCTGTTCCGTATTCTCCAGTTGTTCAAAAGCTTCCTTTATATTCTGTTCGTTTTGCTGTACGTGCTCTGTACGCTGAAGGATAAATAATTCTTCCTCAGAATATTGAAGCTCACGATCCAGTTCGTTCCTCTTCTGCTCGAACTCTTCTTTTGTAATTAGCTTCTCCAAAAACAAATCCACCAAAGATTTTTTCTTTTCGCTCATTGTTTCTATTTTTCTCTGAAGGTTTCTTATTTCTTCTTCCTTTAACTTCTCTATTTCGCTTTTAAGATTCATTGTAAGGGTTTGTCCCTTTTCCTGCAGCTTTTCAACAACCAGTTCCCGAAGCTCTTCATACCGAATTGGAACGTGATTTACACATCCGTGCTGACCGGCACGTCTGTAGCTGCTACACTTTACATACGCAAAATACTTTCGCTCTCCTGTCTTAGCTTCTCTTCTTACTTTTCCTTGAAGGATTACCATATTACATCCACATACAGAGCATTTCATTAGGCCGCGCAGTTCATTCCACGGTGTAATTTTTCTACGTGTCGCTTTATGTTTCTTCGAATTAGCCTTCTCCCAGGTTTCTCTTGGCACAATAGGGGGATGATGATCTTTAAAAATAAGCCACTGCTCCTCTGGGTTCCGGATCTGTTTCTTCCGTCCCCCTACTTTAACTGTACCGTATTGATTTAAGATGAAGTCACCGCAGTAAATACAATTTTGGATTAAGCGTTGTACAGATGTTACCTGCCATCTTGGATTCAACTTAGCAGGTATTCCCCGGTCATTCAGTTCCTGTGTAATACGTTTGAACCCCCAACCGCTGTTATACCATCCATATATTTTCTGAACAACCGCAGCCTCAGTTTCATTAATAACAAGCTTTCCGTCCACTTTATCATAACCGTATGGCGTTTTTCCGATATGTTCGCCGCGGCGCACCTTAGCAGCTAGAGCAGCTGATACACCAGCAGACAGCGTTCGACTGTACTGGGCAGCGAATAAACTCCAGATTTCAAATGAGATATCGTTTTTGCCGGCCTTAAATGAGTCATATCCTTCTTCTATTGAAATAAGACGTACATTGTAGGCAGCAAATACTTCTCGAATCTCCAATGAATCTTTCATATCCCGAGCCAAACGAGAGATGGACTTAAATACCACCATATTAATTTCTTTCTTCTTTGCTTTTTCTAAAATCAACTGAATTGCCGGACGTTCTAGGAATAGTGTTCCACTAATTCCTTCATCTTTATATATGCAATCCTCATCCCATTCGTAGCCGTTACGTTCCAACCAGTTCCGACAGATATCGATTTGATTTTCAATCGAAGATACTTGTTCATCCTTATCTGTAGATACACGAACATAGACCGCATATTTTTGCTTTTCCATTTTTCCCTCCAGTTTGCAAAAAGTACACTTTTATTATCATTCTAACCGCTTTCTTCATAAAAGTAACGCTTCATAATTAAAAAGGAAAAGTTATCAAAAACAGATAGTCAGGGTAGCTGGGCTTATTTTGTGCAGTTTTGTTGAGTGTGTGTAAGCATTGATATTATTATGTTTTTAAACTCTTTTCTTGGTAGGCTGTTTTGTTGAATTTTTATCAAAATGGATGAGTTGGCACACAAACGGCACACAAAAACCCGGCCTTGCGCCGGGTTTCTTTTTTAGCTTACTCTCATTTCTTTCACAGGCCGCATCGCCAGCACGTTTTCGACTGAGAAGTATCTCGTTGCCCGTCGCTTGAAACAATGCGCCCAAATCCTCCCGTCTTTCACCGACAGCAACCGTATCTTCCTCTGACTCAATTGCCCATTTCGGTCCAAGTAGATGATTTCAACAGTCCGGCCCAGGTATGTGAAAAAGTTCATCATATCACCCACCCCTATTCAATGTTCCGATATAGCCCTATGACTTTTCCGAGTATTGTGACAGCCGGAAGCAGAATCGGAGCCATCGTCGGATTCTCAGGCTGCAAACAAATATGGTCTTTCTCCTTGTAGAATCGCTTCACTGTTGCCTCATTTTCTTCTGTCATCGCCACGACAATGTCCCCATTGTTGGCGGTTTGTTGTTGGCGAACAATGACGTAATCCCCGTCTAAAATACCGGCATCAATCATGCTTTCTCCTTGCACACGCAGCATATAGACCGTATCATTTCCAACCATGTTTTCCGGCAACACGAAGTATTCCTCAATGTTTTCCACCGCTGTAATCGGCATACCGGCCGTAACTTTCCCCAATACGGGAATCGTTACAGTCTTAACGGACGCG
>NZ_FNDE01000010.1:0-1801 GCF_900099925.1 Aneurinibacillus thermoaerophilus
TTTTCCTTTAACGGTTATCAAATACGTAGTACCGTTGCAATTAAGCGGTTTTGGACATTGCTTTCTTTTACAGCCATGTTCTGCAGTGTAACAGGACACGGTGATATCTTAACAGGACTACGAAGTTGGCAAAACAAAAAGACAGAGAGTTGGATCGAATTTGTTTACTATGAAGCAAAGGCAGGAACGCAGCTGGATTTGATAAAAAATCAGTTACAAGCTGCCTAGGAGAACCTTCGGTTCTTTCTACATGGTAAATTTTGTATCAAATTTTGGGCAAGTCTAGTGTATAATTTAGTTTATTTAAGTTTGTTTTTGGCTGCATTTTCGTGAAGTTAATTGGTAAAATATACATGAACATATCTTCCAAGCAAATATTTTTATACGGTCTTGTGGACAACCGTTCAAGCAAAGATGGAAGAAGTGTTCTATTATTTGATAAAAGGAAGTGTTACATGATGAAGGAATATCTCGAACGTGAACGTTATAACGAAAAATACAACTGGTTAGTGATGTCTAAAAGTCCTTATTTGAAGCAACATGAAACAAATCCTGTGAATTGGTTGGAATGGTCACCAGAAGCGTTTCAAAAAGCGAAAAGGGAAGGTAAGCCTGTCTTTTTGTCCATTGGCTATAGCTAGCCCTGTAATGGGGCTAACTATGAAATAAACGAAAAGAGGTTTAACTTAGTACATGTCACTGGTGTCATGTTTTAAAAACGCACATTGTGACTTAAGACTGCACTAGACTCCATTAAATTTAGGTAGTCTTAATATTTACGACATTACGCAAAGGATTAAATTGGTTTATGTCGAAAATAGTAAAATAAAGGGGAGGGGTATTATGTTCATTACTATTTCACCATTAGATCTAACATTAGATAAGGAAAATCCTAGATTTGTGGTAATTGAGGATAACAGTGAGGAGTCTATTCGTAAATATATGGCTATGTATGAGGATGTTTGCCAACTAACCAAAGAGATTAACGACAATAATGGACTTCTACTCGGTGAGAGAATTGTAGCCATTAAAAAAGACAATCAGTATATTGTTATGGAAGGTAACAGAAGAACTGTTGCCCTTCAATTCTTGTTGAATAGAGATTTAATTCCGGACGGATTTCAGCATCAGATTCCTGTAGCTAAAGAGGAAACGTTAGCCAATATCCAAAAAATTGACGTTGATATAGCACCGAATCGTCAATACGCAATAACACTTATGGCAAAGCGGCATATCAAGGGGGTCAAGGATTGGAAACCACTTGCAAAGAAACAATTCTTCGCTTCAATGTTTGCTAATGGAAGTTCTATAGAAGAGTTAAGTTTAAGGACAGGTATTCCTCAAGGGGAGATTAGAAAAGACATCAGAGAATATAAACTCTTTCTTAAAGTATCACAAATGTATAAACAAGATCATCCAGATTTTGATAATGATCTAATAACTCATAAAATTGATCCGTTTTTGCGTATATTCTCAACTAAAAAAGGTATTGGAGAAACATTAAAAAAATCACCTACAGTGTTGTTAAAAATGAGGTACGACACTAAAGAGGAAGTTCAAAGTGATCTACCTGATGAAATATTCAATAAAATTCTTAAATTAATATTTAAAGCAACTATAGTTGATAAAGTAATTACAACTCGGAATAATTTGTTTGATATTGAAGGTATAAAGGAATTACTTGAATCTTGTTGCCAAGATGGAGCACAACGTGGAACAAACACGCCAGATGGAGAACAACATGGAACAGACATACCAAATGGAGAACAACATGGAACAGACATACCAAATGGAGAACAAC
>NZ_FNDE01000010.1:1811-87978 GCF_900099925.1 Aneurinibacillus thermoaerophilus
ATGGAGAACAACATGGAACAGACATACCAAATGGAGAACAACATGGAACAGACATACCAAATGGAGAACAACGTGGAACAGACACACCAGATGGAGAACAACGTGGAACAGATTCACCAGGTGGAGGGCAACATGGAACAGATTCACCAGGTGGAGGGCAACATGGAACAGACTCACTAGGTGGAGGAAAACCTCCTAGTGGTGGTGGAAGCACTCCTGGAAAATTCTTCGAGCATATTTGTTGGGATAAACTTTCGCCTCAAAATGATGATCAGGTAGGTTTAATTGTTGCTTTAGATGAACTTTATCGTATGTCAAATAAAACTATGAAGATTAGTGGTAGAACGGTAAAAATTTATGAAGAATTTCCTGTGAGTGCAGGAATGTTATTGCGTACGGCATATGAACAAGCATTGATATTACAACTAAAGAAGACTAATTTATGGGGTAGCTTGTTGCAAAAATATAGGTTACCAATGTTAAGCAATATTGAATCACATGTTGATAGCAATATAAACATTGCATTACCATTGGAAAATATGAGAAAAGCATTTCGACAAATAAAGAGCGCCCGTTCACGAGATTTTCTTAATTCAAATGTACATAATCCAGGATTAATTCGCACAACTTCTGCAACTTTAGAAGGTTTGGCAAGCGGTGGAATGTTATCATTAATTAGGCTTATTATAGAATATTTATAAAATAAGTTATTATTTTTTTTAGAAGAAGGGAGTCTTAGGATGACTACAACGATAAATCCCTTGCGTTATCCAGGTGCCAAGAGACAACTCGTACCTTATATTGGGAATCTAATTAAATGTAATAATCTCCATGGATGTACTTTCATTGAACCATATGCTGGAAGCGCAGTAGTAGGACTTGAACTCTTAAAGAACAATATTATAGATAGATTAATTTTAGTTGAGAGAGATGTTCTTATTTATTCTTTTTGGAAGTGTGTATTCAGTGCAACAGATGAATTGTGCAATAGGATAGAAACTCTTCCCGTAGATATTGAAACTTGGTTGAAGATGAAGCCGCTACGAGAGGTTACTGTTCCTCATGATGATAAAATAATGGAACTAGGTGTTGCTGGTTTATTTTTTAATAGGACTAATTTTTCGGGTATTTTAAAAGCAAATCCAATTGGTGGAATAACTCAAAACTCAAATTATAAAATAGATTGTAGGTTTAACAAACCAGTCCTAATAGATTTAATTAAGAATTTATCCTTAATTAAGGAGAAGGTAGAAGTTTATTGGGATGATGCCATTACATTTTTGAATGGTTATAAGGCTAATTTCCTAAAAAAACGACATTTTGTATATTTTGACCCACCTTATTTCAGTAAGGGACATAAATTATACCGTCATTACTACACAATTAACGATCATAAGAAACTTGCAAATTTTGTTCGGAATAACAAACATTTTGATTGGCTTATTAGTTACGACGATGAACCATATATTTGTGGTCTTTACAGTGGTATGAATGCAAAATACTCTCCTTTTTACTTAGATTATACAGTTTCAAAAGGAAAACGGTCCTCTGGAAAAGAATTATTAATTTCCAACTTACCATTACCACCAGTCAAGTTTTCTAAAACCAATATACTTTAGGTACATTTCAAGATGTGAACTTTGTTTGTTCACATCTTTTTAAATTTGTCCTTATCACCAATATCTGTTTTGATGATAAAAATTACTTTTTTTAGGTATAATATAGATCATTAACCTATAAGGGGTTGAATATTTTTATGAAAGAATTTCTTGATAATCAACATAAAAAGGCCAATCGTTTAATCAATGAAAAATCCCCATATCTGCTACAGCACGCTTACAACCCTGTGGATTGGTTCCCTTGGGGTCAAGAAGCATTCCATAAAGCGGCAAGAGAAGGCAAGCCAGTGTTCTTGTCCATCGGCTATTCGTAGCCCTGCGGGGCGCGAATAATGAACAAAGGATGTGCGAATGCCGACATGCCACTGGTGTCATGTCATGGAGCGAGAAAGCTTCGAAGACGAAGAAGTCGCGGCAATTCTGAACGAACACTATGTCTCGATCAAAGTTGACCGGGAAGAACGTCCGGACGTCGACCAGATCTACATGACCGTTTGCCAGGCCATGACCGGGCATGGCGGCTGGCCGCTCACCATCATCATGACGCCTGACAAAGAACCTTTTTTTGCCGGCACCTATTTTCCGAAACAGAGCAAATACGGCCGCCCGGGGCTTGTCGATATTTTAAATCAAATTCATAGCAAGTGGCTTGAAGACCGGGATCGCGTTGTCCGTACCGGTAAACAGATCACGCAGGCTATTCAGGAACATCGTATAAAAACAAAAGGAAACGGCGAACTTACCGAACAGACGCTGCAAGAAGCGTACAGCCAATATGTAAGCACGTTTGACGGTGAATACGGCGGGTTCGGGTCGGCACCTAAGTTCCCTTCGCCACATAACTTAGCCTTTCTGCTGAGACACTGGAAACTGACAGGGGAAGAACGCGCGCTTGCCATGGTTGAAAAAACGCTTGATGCTATGCGCCGCGGCGGCATCTACGATCATATCGGCTTCGGATTTGCGCGCTATTCGGTTGACCGGGAATGGCTTGTTCCGCACTTTGAAAAGATGTTGTATGACAACGCCTTGCTCGCACTCATTTATCTTGATGCCTACCAAGCAACGAAAAAAGAAGAGTACGCAGAAACAGCGCGCCAAATTTTCACATATGTGTTGCGTGATATGACGCACCCGGAAGGCGGATTTTATTCGGCGGAAGACGCCGATTCCGAGGGCGAAGAGGGCAAGTTCTATGTCTGGCGTCCAGAAGAAATTCGCCAAATTCTTGGAGAAGAAGACGGCACGCGTTTCTGTCGGATTTACGATATTACGGAGCATGGCAATTTTGAACACAACACAAGTATTCCTAACCTTGTTCGCAAGTCGCTGGATCAGGCGGCACGGGAAGAAGGAATGGAACTGGACGAACTGAAGCCGTTCATCGAGAAGTGCCGGGAGAAATTATTCACGGCACGGGAAACGCGCGTGCATCCGCACAAAGACGATAAAATTTTGACCGCATGGAACGGTCTGATGATTGCGGCGCTGGCACGCGGGACAGTAGTGCTAGGTGACACGATATACGTGGCGGCAGCTGAACGGGCGCTCCGTTTTATTCAGAATCGACTGCAACGGGAAGATGGGCGTCTTCTTGCGCGGTATCGGGACGAAGAGGCGGCGTTTCTCGGTTATTTGGACGATTATGCGTTTCTGATCTGGGGGCTGCTTGAACTGTATGAAGCCACTTTTAATACGGATTATTTGTCATACGCGCTTGAGCTTCAGGAAAAGCAGGTTGCGCTTTTCTGGGACAATGAAGAGGGTGGCTTTTATTTTTACGGCAGTGACGGCGAAGCGTTGTTGTTTCGACCAAAAGAATTGTATGACGGAGCCATACCTTCGGGGAACTCTGTGGCAGCGCTGAACTTGTTGCGGCTCGCTCGTCTTACTGGTAAAGAAGACATTGCCCGCTTAGCGGATGAGCAAATCGCTGCATTTGCGGGAGAGGTAGCCCTGTATCCACAGGCACACGCGCATTTTATGATGGCGGCGCAGTTTTTGTTTGGTCCGGTGAAAGAAATCATTGTTGCTGCACCGAACCGGGAAGCCGCACAGGAAATCGTTCAGGAAGTTCAGACTCGTTTTATGCCGAATGCGGTAGTATCAGTTATCACAGATGAGACGCGGGAAAAATTACTCCTGCTTGCGCCTGTGTTGACGGATAAAACGACACAGGATGGAAAGGCGACAGTCTACATTTGTGAAAACTTTGCATGCCAGAAGCCTGTGACAAGCCTTGAAGAATTGAAACGCCAATTGAAATAAATGTATGTTCTAAAGTAAAAATAAAAAGTGGAGAAAGTTCTTTCCGGACGCTTCTCCACTTTTTTGTGTCTATTTTATTAACATAATATCATATCATAAAGTGCCAAACATCAAAGCTACGCATCTTCCAATACATTGAAAGTTGGTACAACAACCGATGGATTCACATTCCAATCGCTGCAATTAAAGCAAAGGTAAATACAACAACACACCGGGATAGCATAAGTCTAGAATGCTCACGCAGATTTAGCCATAGCAAATAACCGGGCATTCCATAAAATGTAGCTGATACCATGCCATGTCCGCTTGGAAAGCTGTACCCCCCACTTTTACCAAATGTTTGATATCTGCACGGGTACGTCGGAAGATTAATTTTAGTATACCATTCAGCAAGGAACCCTCCAACAAACTGGTAGCAAGAATAACAGTTTCCCAAACGTGGTGCAAACGAAACAACAGATAACTTCCTACCAAGAGTATAACACATATGAGTGTAACGCCTGAACCGATGTGCGTAATAAAGATAGCCACCTTGGCAACTATTTCGCTGAAAAAATTTTGAATAAAATCGGTGACCACTCTATGGAAGGTTGTTACCTCTTGAGATGAAAATTCTTCCACCAATTTTGCAAATAAGCCTAGAAAAAGGATGGCGGCTACAATTCCCCAAAGTAAATGTGCGCCAAACTTTTGAAGCGGAGACCGGAAATAGCTTTTGATTTTATCTGTTAGAAACATTCGTAATCCCGCTTTACTATTTTGATTCCATTCCAATCGGAGTCAAAGAGTAAAGGGATCAGTGCCACAATAATGGTATTACATTCTTCAAATTCGTTGTTTAGATAATCCTGAATTAAATCAACCATAAAAATGACCAGTCCAAGAAATAGAATCGTTGTTCCTAGAATAAGCATTCCTCCTCGCCTATAAGATTTCATTTCCCCCTTTTTATTATCACGAGGCCATTTGTTTTTTCTTACTTATCTTTTCCCAAATCCATACTGTCATAATTCCCAATGAAATCCAAATCTGATATAGAAGTAGAATTCAACCAAATAAAGGGAGGTTGATACCTGCAATGACGAGTCCAGCTCCTGTTGCTGCTTTTATTGTGGCGGGTCTTTCGGTACTTTTCGGCAACCATTCTCCCATTCTTATGCTGACGGCAGCCAGTCCTACGATGAAGAACAGCAGCACAAGAAGTAGCAGAAAAATAACAAATGGAATCCCGATCATGGTGATGGACAGTAAAATACTGAGAGCAATAACCAACAGGCTGCCAATAAATCCAATGGTAAGCAGTTGGATCGGTGAACGATATACGTAAGCAACGAATGGATCTATTCGATGTTTCAATAGGTACACCGTAAGAGGCGACAAAATAAAAAGAAGGAGACTGCACGCTATTCTCACCAGCCAGATACTGAGAAGAGTAATGCTAGCAATGAACAGACTATTTTTTGTCGCATTATCGAATGCCAAACTCAGAACATTATCCGTTACATGGGCTCCCGGTTCCTGGTGAATGCTCCCTCCGATTACCAAAATAATGCCTTCAATTTTCGCTGATTTCTTAACGGTAAGATCACCATTAAAAATAACAATAGCCTCACGCACCGTTCCATAAATCGTTGCATCTCCACCGATAACAATCACATTTTCAACCGATTGTTTATCAGGAATAACGGTACTTTGATGCATAAACACATCTTCGTTCGCAGCAAAAACCGTTGTGCTTGAAAAGGAAAATAGGAAACTGACGATGAAACATAACAAAAATCGTTGGTTTATTTTTAGCAAGACTATCACTTCCTTATCCTGGTATCTTCATAAGAAGGAACCGACGCAATGACCAGATTAATAAGAACAAAAGAAAAACCGTAGCCCCTGCTATCCCAATGAAAAGGGAAGGAAGCGAGGCCGCGAATACAGGAACAACTTGAAGTACGCTCACCATAATCGTAACTAACGAAGAAAAAAGGCCAATGCTAAGCGTAGCCAAAGGCGATAGGCTTACCATAAAAAGCAAAAGTAAAGTTACAGCACTACCAGTCTCAAAGCGAGACGAGCCGTATGAAGACGAGATTTAATTGTTCCAACAGGGACTTGTAAGATATCAGCTATCTCATCATATGTAAAGCCTTGTATATAACCATCTTTTGTTCGGGAGAAAGTTTTTGCAGGGCCTCTTCAATGCTTAGCTGCAGCTGTTTATGCTCCATGGTATCTAGATGGTTCGCAGGGGAAAAAGGCTGTTCTTTACTTCCTTCCCATATCACCTTTTCCTCCCGCTGCTTTTTTCTCTGGAGCCGGTCATAACACAATCGAGAAACGATACGGGTTAACCAGGAAGCAAAGGCGTATTCGCTCCCTAATTTGCTAAAAGAAGCGTGAACCTTCATAAATGCCTCCTGGGAAACGTCCTCTGCTTCCATACGATCATTCAGCATTGCATATGCCTGCCGAAATACAACACCTTTGTAGCGAGTGACTAGCTGCGCGAATACTTCTTTGTCTCTCCGTTTCGCTTTTTGAATTAACGTATAAAGTTCTTGCTCCACACGCTATCAACCCCCTAACCGGCCTATCATTCCATTATTTTATGCAACACGATGCCTTCGATTTTATTCCATTCAACAATTTCACTTAAAAGGACTGGGCGTTCACCCAAAAAGTTCATTTGGAAATATTTTTATTACACTTCATCAATATACGACTGCTGTAAAAGTTAACAACAAGCAAAGCATTCTTTAATAAATCCACCATTTTCATTGTTGTTTCTTTGAAGCCTATTTCATTATCTTAAGTTCTTTGCTTTCTTTTTTTAACTCTCTATATAACATCCATTTAAGCATTTTTTACTGTTCAATCATGGGAGTATTCATATGTCCATCATTATTTTTAAAATTTAGCTGAACTTTTTTGTAGCATAGTCAGTCCTTTGATTTGAGAGATTAAAAAATATGGAGGCAATAAATCATGGCGTTACTTAACTTAGATTATCATTTGTTTCAATTTATTAACCATCTAGCTGTGGTTTATCTTTTTTTAAACCCTATTATGCGTTTTTTAGCTCAGGATGGTGAAAATGTATTTTACGTAGGGATTATTTTTTATTGGTTTACTCGAAAGAAAGAAAATCGCTGGATGGTTATTCAATCTTTAGTAGCTGCTTGTGTAGCTCTTGGTATCAGTGGGTTAATCGGGGATTTTTTATATCGTGATCGGCCTTTTGTTACTCATCATGTTATTCAGTTAATTCCACATGCCGTAAATGCTTCCTTTCCAAGCGATCACGCTACAGCTGCTTTTGTTATTGCTACATCGATCTTGATTTTTCGTAAAAAGGAAGGGTTTGTATGGCTTACACTGGCAGCCGGCATTGCTTTCTCACGTATTTGGGTAGGGGCACATTATCCTGGGGATGTATTTGCCGGGATTTTACTAGGGATTTTCTCAGCGAAAGCCATACATAAGTGGCTCCAAAAATGGGGAATCATTGCTCTTCTTTTACATCGAGGCCTTGTTTTATATGAGAGGGTAGAACAGCGAATTTTACCTGTAAATGGTAATAAAAGTAAGCAACCAGTAGGGTGAAAAACATGAAAGAATATGCTTCTGTCTTTTTACTATCACTTACAAGTTTGGGGTATGTAGGTATTATGTTAGGGTTAATGGTGGAATTTATCCCAAGCGAGATTGTACTGGCTTATGGGGGATATCTCGTATCACAAGGAAAAATCAGCTTTTTTGAGGCGGTTATTGCTGGAATTATTGGTGGTACAATTGCTCAATGGTTTCTGTATTGGATAGGGAGATTTGGAGGAAGGCCTTTCCTAAAGAAATACGGAAAATACTTGTTCATTCATGAAAAACATATTAATGTAGCTGAATCATGGTTTACTAAGTATGGGCCCGGTGTTATTTTTAGTGCCCGTTTTATTCCAATCGTGAGACATGCTATTTCTATACCAGCTGGAATCTCTAAAATGAGCTTCAAAAAGTTTACTTTATACACCATCTTGGCCATCATTCCGTGGTCTATGCTTTTTATTTATTTAGGAAATAAATTAGGTGATAATTGGGGGCGAATAAATGAAACAGCAAACCCATACGTTCAACTTGTGATTGTAATCGTAATTTTAGCCACCGTTTTATATTTCTTATTTACTGTGTTTAAGAAAAAGAGAACTAAGTTTGAATAATATAATTTTTTGTACAAATGAACAAGTGGAAAGATTTTGTATACGAGTTCTTCTTTCAGTGTTTTTAGTTAGTCTCTGGCTCATCTACTCCTTGCAGAGTGTGATATTCGTAATCTTTAATTTTTCAAAATAATAAAAGAGAATTTAGGCAGATACTATTTAGTCTTTTCTATTTTATTGCATAACATTAATATTAAAAAGGGGGGAGCGAGAGTTGGACATTTTAATAGTGGCCCCTCCAATGCTTTCTGTTTCAGAAACTACTGGAGGTTCAGTTGAAATCAGTATATATCAAACTGCTAAGCGACTCGCATTACAAAATAATGTTACTATTATTAGTCGGAAATCAAACAGCCTTCCCCGTATTTCTGAAAGTGGAAACCTAACTATTGTCCGAGTTCCAGGTGGAAAAGGTTATGTACGTAATGTCATACACTATATAAAATCTCATAAATTTGACTGTATTCAGGTTGATAACCGTCCCCGCTTTATTCCGATTCTGCGTCGTCACTTTCCTAATATTCCACTTGTTCTTGTGCTACATTCCTTAACTTTTATGAACTTCTTAACGATAAAAGAAAAACATGATGTTATTCGTAAATCAACTGCAATTATATGTAATAGTCAATTTCTTCGAAATTACTACGCGAGTAAATTTCCACATTATGAAAATAAAATTACTGCAATTCACCTAGGAACAGACTTGTCCCGTTTTAGGAAGCCTACTCCTGAAGAAAAAAGTGATATGTACGCTCGCTATGCTCTCCCGTCTTCTTTTATTATTTTATACGCTGGGCGAATTATTCCAGGAAAAGGTGTGCATATCCTTATTAAAGCCGCTAGTCTTGTCAAAAAAACGATTCCTTCCGTTCGTCTTGTTTTAGTAGGTCCATATCTAAAAGGTTATAAAGCAAGGCTTATGCGTGAAGCAAAACGAAGAAAGGTCCCTGTATTATTTACAGGGAGTGTGAAACCCTCTGTTATGTATAAAATGTATTGGTTAGGGGATTGTTTTGTTTTTCCAACTCAATTCCACGAAGCGTTCGGACTGGTTAGTGTAGAAGCTATGGCTAGTGAACTACCTGTAATTGCATCAAGACGTGGTGGGGTTGTAGAAATTATCAATGGACAGAACGGTATACTTATTCTTGATTATAAAAATCCTGTAGCTTTTGCTAAAGAAATAAATAAGATTTTCAATGAACCTGCGTATGCAAAAAAATTAGCTGAAGTAGGAAGAAAAACGGTACTTTCCCATTTTAGCTGGGAACGTGTTGCAGCTGATTATCAGCAATTCTATACAAAAATTTTACAAAAGTAACTCTTTCATAAAACATAATTAGAATGATGAAGACTCGTTTTGAATTCTAACATACTTGAGCTTGTTGCAAAATTAGCATAATTTTCTCTTTCAAATTAGAAAAAACACACTCAATCAAGCAAGCAAAGAGTGATAGAGTTTTATTTTAAGTGATAGAGAAAAAAGTATATTTTTAATAAATAGGTACAAGCTCATACACTCAATTCTTTGCCACATAATTTGTACTAAGCGATAGAAATCCTACTATAACAACATGAGGAGGAAGAAAGGATGTCATTTCAAAGAGTTCCGGGACGTGTAAGCATTATTGTTACGGCTTATAATCGAGCGCGCTATATTAGAAAATGTTTGGATAGTTTGCGCAAACAAAGCTATAACAATATTGAAATTATCATCGTTAATGATGCTTCAACAGATAGAACTTCCCAGGTCATTGAGGCATGGAGAAAATCATCAGGTGTAGCACTTTCGCGCAAGCGTCGTGTTCTAGAAGTTAAGATGCCGCGAAATATTGGGTTTCCTGGGGCTGTAACGACGGGATTATTTATGGCAAGAGGGGAATTTATCGCCATTCAGGATTCCGATGATTTATCCCATCCGAAACGCTTGGAAAAACAAGTACAGTTCCTTCGTAGTCATCCCGAAGTGGGCTTGGTTGGAACAAACTACGCCTCCTTTACAAATGGCGCATTCAATAAACAGGAACAAGCTAACTGGATTAAATATGGTAATGATATCAGGGAAACATATGCCGCAGGTGGACATTGTGTGTGCCATGGAACGATTATGTTTCGAGGTTCGATATTTGACCAAATAGGTGGCCTGACAAGGAGAATGGAGGGGGCAGAGGACTACGAGTTTATTGTCAAGTTTCTTAATAACGGTATACCTATTAACAATATTCCTGAAGTTCTCTACTACTATCGTGCCCATTCGCTACAGCGTTCAAGAAAATACTTCGGTAAAGAAGAGGATAAATGACAATGACGCTACAAAACGAACGTGTTTTAATCATTATGGACGGATTATATATTGGTGGTACAGAGACACACGTTTTAGCCATAGCCAAAGAAATGATAAAACAGGGGGTACATGTTGTTATCGTTGGGAAAACAGGGCCTCTACATCGCTCTTTTTTGTCCCTTGGTTGTCCTATTTATCCAATTGAGTGCAAAGTAGAAGGAAGCGTTTCTTCTGATATATGGGAAGAAACGAAGAATATACTAAGGGAAATTATGAAGTGGGAGAAAATCACCGTTGTACATGGTCATCAAACAACTTCAGCACGATTTGCTTTTCCTGTCGCCAGAGAACTAGGCATTCCTTTCGTGTTTACAGTACATGGTACGTATGAAAGCTTAGAAAATCTACGTGATATTGCGGAAAATGGTGGTACTATCATCAGTGTGAGTCAACCGATACAACATTGGCTCATGCAACAAAATATTTCTTCTACGTTAATTCCTAACGGAATCAATCTAAAACAATACCGACCCTTACAAAAAACGAATCTTCTTAAAAAAATGAGGATTCCCTTACATGCCCCGGTTGTTCTGTACGCAGCTCGATTAAGTTGGGAAAAGGCAAAAATATGTAAACAGGTTATTCAAGCCTGCTGTTATTTACGCAAAAGATATTTTCCCTCTTTGCATTTGATTATTGCTGGGAAGGGCTTTCATGATGGTGAGATTAAAAAAATGATAGAAAAAGTTCAAGGTAAATCTAAATACAAATTTATTCATTTTTTAGGTGAATATACCATGATGAGTTCTTTATATTCAATCAGTAACTGTGTCGTTGGCACAGGACGTGTCGCCCTGGAGGCGATGGCATGTTCTCGTCTGGTCGTTTCTGCAGGACGGCATGGTTTTTTTGGTACTCTATATCCTAACAACCTTCAGCAAGCCTGGTATTACTACTTTGGTGATCATAATTCTATTCAGCCATGCACGAGTTCTCTCCTCGCAAAAAATATAAAAACGGTTCTTTCTACTTCAAAGAGACAAAGATTGATTTGGGGACGACAAAACCGCCTTTTTATTAAGGAAAATTTTGGGATCGAGCAAGTTACAAAAACATTATTGAACACCTATGCTTCCCTTATTCCGCCCTCTCCATAAGTTCCTATTAAACTACGAACAAGTACTTAAACTGTTGAGGGTACTATTCAATTGCTTAAAAAAGCAGGGTATACAATGGCTTTTACCACTCGTCCCGGCAAAGTTCAACCAGGCACTCCGCCTTTTGAAATTCCGCGCTACGGAATTCTTTCAACCACTACAACACAGCAATTTAAAAACATGGTGGGGATTAGGTAACTGACACACAAAAAATGGAGGGGTATGGGTTCTCCATTTTTTGTGTGTTTTCTTTTAGGTT
This sequence comes from Aneurinibacillus thermoaerophilus, assembly GCF_900099925.1. Classification (GTDB taxonomy): domain Bacteria; phylum Bacillota; class Bacilli; order Aneurinibacillales; family Aneurinibacillaceae; genus Aneurinibacillus; species Aneurinibacillus thermoaerophilus. The sequence continues at coordinate 13,604 of NZ_FNDE01000010.1, forward strand.
TTGATGGACTAGATCAGAAATTGTAACAAATTTGTATTCTTGTTTAGAAAGGATATTTAATATTTTATCCAAAGCTTTTACAGTTTGTGTTCGATCGCGCTTCAGCTTCAGGAGAAGCAGTTTGCGCTCTTCTGGGACAATGAAGAGGGTGGCTTTTATTTCTATGGCAGTGACGGCGAACAATTGCTGGTTCGACCGAAAGAATTATATGATGGAGCGATGCCGTCCGGCAACTCGGTAACAGCGATGAATCTGCTTAGATTGGCACGCCTGACGGGAAAAAACGATATTATGCGTCTTTCCAGCGAACAAATCTCGGCGTTTGCTGGGGAGATTTCTCTTTATCCACAGGCACATGCCCATTTCATGATGGCGATTCAGTTCCTGTTTGGACCAACCAAGGAAATTATTATTGCGGCGCCGGATAAAAAGGTGGCAGAGGAGATGATTCAGGAAATTCGAGCGCACTTCATACCGAACAGCGTCGTATCGGTTGTGACGGATGAAACACGTGAGAAATTGCTGCTGCTTGCCCCGCTGCTCACCGATAAAACCGCTCGAAAGGGCAAAGCGACTGTGTACGTGTGTGAAAATTTTGCGTGCCAGGCCCCGGTTACGGATGTACAAATGGTCAGAGAACGACTACACTGACAGGCCTGTTTAACTGAACAGCCAAGAAGTCTCCTCTTCAAGCGATAGCTAAGTGGTGGGGAGTTCACGAAAGTACATATTTCTTTGAATGGATACAGGAATATGTGCTTTTTTTTTAATAGTTAGAAAAGGGAAACTTTCCATGCGCTTGTTCGCGAATGTTTCATGTGAGCCAGATTTTTGAAACGATACGGTAAGTGAACCGTAAAACATAGTGAACGCTTTGTAAGGCGCACACTTGTTAAGGGAGGAATCATGGTATGATCATTACGACAACGCCGACGATTCAAGGAAGAGAAATTCAGGAGTACCTGGGTGTGATTTCAGGCGAGGCCATCATGGGATCAAACGTGGTACGGGATTTTTTGGCCGGGATTACAGACATTATCGGTGGTCGTAGCGGCGCGTATGAAAGCAAACTCGCGGAGGGGCGGGAAATTGCTTTGAAAGAGATGGCAGATAAAGCGCGAGCGATGGGAGCCGACGCGGTTGTTGGGGTAGATTTAGATTTTGAAACGTTGCGCGATGGTATGATGATGTGTATCGCTACAGGAACAGCGGTAAAAGTAAGATAAGATCTATGAGGGTGTCCCCAAAAGTGGTGGGACACCCTCTTTTTCGCTACCGCATATACGCATATAAAAACGATAAATAACATATTGTATCGTGTTTGAGAGTAAACCACCACTTCTTTAGGGAGTTGACTTGTTTGTTTTTACCGATTATAGTTTGGCTGTAAGTTAGTTAACCGACATAATTGTTGGTTAGAAACAGGGAACTCTTGATGGAGTCGGCGCTGCGCGGGTGAAATGACTCCATTGTCGCATGTATATGCGCACAGCTCTGGCTGTTTTTCTTCTCTGTGCTATAATTCAGATGGGATATCATTTCAGATGGGGAGGAGTGAATAGAAGTGAGGAGGCTGCTTTTAGCCCTACTTCTTTTTATCCTGACGACTGCGACCGCGTATGCGGACGCTGCGGTGGGTGACACCATTATCACGCTTGGCCAGGATTTAAAACCGGCGCAGAAAGAACAAATCAAAAGCAGGTTTAATGCGCCGAACGCGCAAGAAATTACCGTCACTAACGCGGAGGAGCATAAATATCTGGAAGGTTTGCTCAGTAAAAGCGTGATCGGTACCCGTGCCATTTCGTCGGCGATGATTCAAATCGCTGAACCTGGCAAGGGGATTGTGGTTGAAACAAACAATATTACCTGGGTTAGCAAAGCCATGTACGAAAACGCATTGGCGACGGCGGGTGTAAAAGACGCGATTGTAAAAATTGATGCCCCGTTCCCGGTGTCTGGCACGGCTGCGCTGACAGGAATTATGAAGGCGTATGAAACGGTAACCGGGAAAAAAATTGATGAAACGCAGAAAAAAGTGGCAAACGAAGAGATGGTCACCACCGCGAAAATCGGTGAGACGATCGGCGATAAAGAAAAAGCGGCTGAGCTTCTGACACGCCTGAAAGCGGAACTGGCCAAACAGACGAGTAAATTGTCTGACGACCAATTGCGCGAAATGATTCGCAGCGTAGCGGATCAGATGGGACTGAATCTTTCCGACGCGGAGATTGAATCCCTCGTCAGCATTCTACGTAAAATCCAAAATTTAGATATTGACTGGAACAAAACGCTGGAGCAGGTTTCAAGCTATAAAGGAAAAATTCAAGAGTTCCTGAATAACAACCCGGAAGCAAAATCGCTCGTACAGGAAATTCTTTTATTTTTGAAACATTTGATCGAGCAAATTCTCTCTTGGTTCAAGTAGCTTGAATCTCTGGCGGAAAACCATAAAAAAAGCTTGTACAAATATTTGACATTCGCGGAAAAACACGATAGTATAATTTTTAAATCAATTAAATAGCGAACGAAACGGAAAACTCTTATCCAGAGAGGCGGAGGGAAATGGCCCGATGAAACCTCAGCAACCGCAGGCAAAAGCCTGAAAGGTGCTAATTCCATCAAAGCTTGTGTATAAGCTTTGGCAGATGAGAGGAGGAACGTGTTGCGGATCGATATGGTCCAACAGCCCTCTTCTCTGGAAGAGGGTTTTTTATTTCGCAGGCTATAGATTTTGGGAGGGATACGTTATGAAAACTTGGAAAATTGCGTTACTTGGGTTGGGTACAGTCGGTTCAGGAGTTATGACGATTTTACATACACATGCTACACGAATCGAAAAGCAGGCGGGGGTCAAGTTTGAAGTGGTAGGCGTTCTGGTGCGCGATGTTAAAAAGCCGCGCCGCGTGAAAGTAAAACGGGAACTTTTGACTACAGAGATCGAAACCATTTGGGAGAAAAATCCGGAGATTGTGATTGATGCGATGGGCGGGATTTCCCCCGCACTCGGTTATATCGAGCAAGCGATTGAACGGAAGTGCCACGTTGTATCTGCGAATAAGGAAATGATCGCTGCCTATGGCACACATTTGCACAGGCTGGCTGACAAAAATGGTGTTTCGCTCCTATACGAAGCGAGCGTAGGTGGCGGCATTCCAATTTTAAATGCGTTAAGCCAGCTATTAAAGGCAAACCGGATTACGCGTGTATACGGTATTTTAAACGGTACGACCAACTATATTTTAACCAAGATGGAAGAAGAAGGACTCACATATCAAGAAGCGCTGGAACAGGCACAGGAATTTGGCTTTGCAGAGGCTGATCCTACGGCGGATGTAGAAGGGTATGATGCATTTAACAAAATTCAGATTATAGCTAATCTGTGCTTCGGCCCCGACACCCCGGTACTGGAACAGGAGCGCGAAGGAATTGCGTCCATAACCGGTGAAGAGATGAAAGTATGTGAGAAGCTGGGATACCGTATTAAGTTGCTTGCTTCCGCAGAACGCACGGACGCAGGATGCTGCTTACGGGTTGTGCCGACGTTGGTGCCGTACGCTCATCCACTCTCCGGAGTTAAAAATGAATGCAATGGTGTTTTTATTACCGGCGATGTAGTTGGAGATGTATCATTTACCGGAAAGGGAGCAGGAGCGCTGCCTACAGGAAGCGCGATTGTGGAAGATATGTTAAACATTGTTCGTGGTTGGACATTTACACCCGATAAAGAGGGGCTCATGAGAGAAGACGTGGAGCAAAGCACAGGTGTGGAAAAAGTGGTGCTGGCGTTCTTTACCTTTTCAAAACAAACGAATGACAGTCAGAAAATTCGTCTGATTTCCTTTTTATCAGGTGGAGAAGGGTTTTTGCACGCGGTGGAAACAGTTAGCAGTGGGAGCGAAGTACATGTAGCTGCCGTAATCAGCAATCCGGATGTGTACGCGTTGAAAGCATTGGCCGACGACTTACAGGCGGAACTCAAGCTTCGCCCGGTGTTAGACGAACGGCTGAGCGCAGCAAGAGAAGATGCCGCAGTACTGGTAAAATAAATGTCAGGTAAACAAAAATGTAATTTTTCATAATATAACGGATATAGACAAGAATCAACAGCTATTTAGCGAAATTATCTTTTTGTTTCTCTTCTATCCTCACTTTTTCTATTGTATAAGCGATTGGAGAATAGATATAGCTTTTCGGTATAATAATTACGATAGGAAAAAATATATGGGAGAGATTTGTATGGCTCAACGAGTAGCCACCGAATACAAGAAGCTTGTGCTTGAATTAAGTACTTGGCAGTTGCAATCTTTTATCGAAATGTTTCAATGTGCAGAGTTTGAGACAGAAGTTCGAGTGTATGACAATGGTGAAAAGGAAATCGTACTGTTTGATAGGGAAAAAGAAATCCCCCTATCCTTTAAACTGATCGGAAATATGTACACTTTTGAGGGCAGGTATACTATTCGGGACGCCAAATTGGCGAACCAAATGCGCCAGGCTGTGCGCCGCTTTAAAGGGGACGCTGTCGTTTATCGGGTATATCCAGCGTATACGATGATTTATCATTACAAAGAAGGGAAAGTTATGAAAATTATCGAACGGAAAGGAGATAGCGAAACGCTTGTCTTTGAATACCGGGATACGGTAGGAGACTTGCAGCGTCTATACGAAGCGCAGGGCGCTGAAGATCAAATCGCATGGCTTAGGGTGCATATTGATCAGTTGCTCGATTTTCGCAATCAACGCCAAGCAGCACATTTGCCAACGGAAGAGGTGGATCGTCAGTTAGCTACGCTCTCTCATCAATTGTTTGTATTAGAAGCGTAAAAAGTTTCCCAAGTATCCATAAGAAACTGTTGCAAATTTTTTAGAAACATGCTATCTTCTTTGTTGTGAAAAGATTAGGAACCAGGATTCACTCAAGGAAGTTTCTCCTCGAAATATAGTGAATGACGTAGGTCCTAGCGAGATTTTCAACACAAAATTGCTAGGAGGGGGGGGACCGAAAAGTGGAATATTCTACTTTCGGAAGACATGTTGCGATTGATACTTGGGGTGTCGATTTTGAAAAGTTGAACAGTGCGGAGTTTTTGCAGCATCATCTTGTTGAAGCTGCGGAGGCCTGCGGTGCTACGGTTTTGTCCGTACAATCGAAGCAATTCGAACCGCAAGGGGCAACAGTACTGGTTCTATTATCTGAAAGCCATATTTCGATTCATACATATCCGGAAAAAGGGTTTGCTGCGCTCGATTGCTACACGTGTGGCGAGACGGTTGATCCGGAACTTGCGATCGAATATATGGTCAACATTTTGCAGCCCGAAAAGCTCTATACCCGTAAGCTGATTCGTGGTATGGGCGAGCTGCAGGTTTTGGAATCTGAAATCACGAAGCAAAAGCAAAACATGTAAAAGAAAATAACGGTATAGAAGAAAGTCCACCCTGAAACTGCGGGGTGGACTTTTCACTTATTCTTAACAGAAAATTGGTTGCTTGCATAAGCTTTGGCATTTATGATGAATAAAGGAAAAATACTCGCTGTACAGTTTTTGATGTTTTGATATTCGCCCTGTGGTAAGAAAATACGATGCTGATATATCAAGTTAACTGTATATATGGAGGTTGAATGAATGGATCAGTTCATTGATTTGGAGAACAAACGAAAAACGCCACAAGATGTATTAGCGTACATCAAGAGCGGGGATGACATTATTGTTCCGCTCGCGAACGGTGAGCCGCTCGTGCTTTTGGATACGATTGAGAAACATGCGGAGCGCTGGTTCGACGTGCGTATTCACCAGATGCATGCGCTTAAAGAGCGCGACTACATTCACGGAAAATACCGGAAACATTTGCGCCATGTTGCGTATTTCTTAAGCGGCGCCTCGCGCAAAGCGTTTCTTGCTGGCGAATGCGATCTTGTTCCCAATCATTTTCATGAGGTACCGCGTCTATTACGGGAAACAACGAAAATGTCGCTCGTGCTGGCCGCTGCCGCGCCGATGGATGAGCACGGATATTTCTCGCTTGGTACGCAGGCTGACTATGTTGCTTCCTTTATTGGAAAAGTACCGTTTTTCCTTGAAGTGAATCCAAACATGCCGCGTACCTTCGGATCGAATCAGATACATATTAGCCAGATTCTTGGCTACATTGAAGTAGATTATCCGCTGTACGAGGTAAAAGAAAAGGAAGTGACCGATATCGACCGCAAAATTGCTGCCTATGTGGTGGAACGGATTCCGAACGGAGCGACGTTGCAAGTAGGAATCGGCGCCATTCCGAACGCGATTATCGGGTTTTTGCAAGATCATAAAAATCTCGGTATTCATACAGAGCTTATAACGGACGGTATTGTTGATCTAGCGGAGCAAGGAATCGTCAACGGTATTGAAAAGAAAACGCATAGAGGAAAAATTGTCGGAACCTTTGCGCTTGGCACAAAGAAATTGTATGATTTTATTGATGAGAATACCAGCGTAGAAATGCTGCCGGTTGATTATGTCAATGACCCGCGTATTATCGGACAGGAGGATAACATCGTCTCCATCAATGCGACGACAGAAGTGGACTTTATGGGACAGTGCGCCTCGGAAACGATTGCTGGACGTTATTATAGTTCCAGCGGAGGTCAGGCGGACTTTGCACGCGGAATCCGTTTTGCTAAGAACGGAAAGGGCTTTATTTGCTTGCACTCTACCACGCGTGATGGCTCGATCTCCCGCATTCGTCCGCAGCTTACGCTCGGCTCGGTTGTCACTACTTCAAAAAACGATGTAGATCACATTGTGACGGAATACGGTGTGGCTTCCTTGCGCGGAAAAAGCATTGCTGAGCGTACAAAAGCGCTTTTAGCAATTGCTCATCCGAAATTTAGGGAAGAACTGGAATTCGAGGCGAGGAAGTTTGGTTTGTTATATTAAATTACCAAAGGATAAAGAACCGTTCCAGACTCCGGAGCGGTTTTTTTCCTCTGTTTGGAAGGATACATACCAGCACGAAGCGAAACAATAAAAAGAGCATATTTTGCAGTTTCGCTTCTACATCAATAAACGAAACGATTATTTATCATAATGATGAATATATTTGTAGTATTTTCATATGAATACATCATTTTTCTTACATCTAAAGAGGGGTACGGATGACAAAAGCCTTTTTTTTGGATCGTGATGGGGTCATTAACGAAAATCCTCACCCGATCAACCATGTTGGACAGTTTGTTTTTATACCGGGAGCGCTCGAGGCGATACGCACGCTTCATGAGCGAGGATACAAAGTGTTTGTCGTAACAAACCAAGGCGGTGTTGGTTTGGGATACATGAAACGGGAAGCGCTCGCTGAAATTCATAACTATATGGAAGAAAAAATTAAAGAAGCGGGTGGGATGTTAGCGGAAATTTTGGCTTGTACTCATAAACCGCAGGAAGGGTGTACTTGCCGTAAACCGGAACCGGGAATGATATTTGATTTAATAAAACGATATAATATTGAACCTTCTAAAAGTTATATGGTGGGCGACTTTTATACAGATATTCAAGCCGGGCATCGAGCTGGTTTAAAAACGGTGTATATCGGTAAAGAAAATCTAAAGGGAAAAGAACCGCAACCGGACTATGTTTTTGGTTCGCTCGCGGAGGCGGTGGCCTCGCTTGTCGGTACAAGCGAACACCATATATAGAAGTTGTATAACATATAAAGATAGCGTTTATACATGGGTAACGAATACGATATATGGCATGGGGGAAACGGAAGATGAGCGAACACAAAAGTCTTTATGAACGTTACAGCAGTTTACCGACGAGCGAACTCGAAGACATTTTGTACGATATTGAGATGTCGGCCGCATTAACGCTCGGGATGAATACGTACACTGAGCAGCAGCACAAACAGGTGCTACGTCAGATTTTGCGGGAACGGGGCGTAGACATCAACCGGTTGTTCGAATCATAAAAGGCTACAAAAGGAGGAGGGGTTGAAGAAGAGCTGGTCAATGCGCTAAACCATAAGCTGTTAGTGTGAAGCGTTATTGCCGTAGATGATACATTCTCGCGTTTTCTATTTTATGATAAGATAGAAAAGGCAAGAAACAAATATATTCCTGAAAAGGAGACGTAAAGGATGTATCATCGTACACAAACCAGACCTGTGAAGGTAGGGAATTTGACAATCGGCGGCAGCAATCAGGTGATCGTGCAGAGCATGACCACGACAAAAACCGCGGACATAAAAGCGACCGTGGAGCAAATTTACCGCCTTGAAGAAGCGGGCTGCCAGATTGTGCGTGTGACTGTGAACAACATGGAAGCAGCGGAAGCCATTAAGGAGATTAAAAAGCAGATTTCCATTCCGCTTGTATCCGATATTCATTTTGACTATAGACTTGCGTTGAAAGCGATTGAGAATGGGATTGATAAAGTGCGGATTAACCCTGGTAATATCGGAAGGCGCGAAAAAGTCGAGGAAGTTGTCCGGGCCTGCAAAGCACATGGCGTGCCGATTCGAATCGGGGTGAATGCCGGTTCTTTGGAAAAGCATCTGTTGGAGAAGTATGGCTATCCGACAGCTGACGCGATGGTCGAGAGCGCGCTACACCATATCCAAATTTTAGAAGAGCTCGATTTTCATGATATTATTGTATCGTTGAAAGCTTCCAATGTACCGTTGGCGATCGAAGCATATCAGAAGGCGGCCGCAGCGTTTCGCTATCCGCTTCACCTCGGCATTACGGAAGCGGGCACATTGTTTGCTGGTACGGTAAAAAGCGCCGCTGGCCTCGGAGCGTTGCTGGCGCAAGGTATCGGATCGACGCTGCGCGTGTCGCTGAGTGCCGACCCCGTGGAAGAAATTAAAGTGGGTCGTGAACTGCTGAAGACGTTCGGCCTTTTGTCTGATGCAGCAACATTGATTTCCTGCCCGACGTGCGGGCGGATCGAGATTGATTTAATCTCTGTGGCCAATGAAATTGAAGAATATATTGCAAAAGTGAAGGCACCCATTAAAGTTGCGGTGCTCGGCTGTGCGGTCAACGGACCGGGTGAGGCACGCGAAGCAGATATAGGTATTGCCGGGGCGCGCGGAGAAGGACTGCTGTTTAAACATGGTGAAATCGCCCGCAAAATTCCGGAAGAGAAGCTTGTAGAAGAATTGAAAAAAGAAATTGATGAACTGGCCGAGATTTATCATCGGACTGGTTCGTTGCCACGTCCGGCACATATGAAATAAGATGAAAAGAGAACGCATGAATTCACAATATGGATTTATGCGTTTTTTGTTTGAGTGGATAAGTGGCTGTTTCACTTTGTTGCGGAAAAAAGTGAGTGGCAATGCCCACGAGGCTTTCTTAATCTGTATTTTTATGAGTTTTTATGTAGGATTTTGTCGATCGAGATTACACTTAATTTATAGATAATTAACATAAAGTTGAGAATCCTGAATGAAAGCGGTGACAAAATGAAGAAATTCGGACTCGTAGGACAAATTCTGCTTGGTCTGATCCTCGGTATCGCCGTGGGTGCGATTTTCTATGGCAATCCGAAAGTAGCAGAAATTCTTGAGCCGATCGGAACCATTTTTATTCATCTTATTAAGATGATTGTTGTGCCGATTGTCATTTCTACGCTTATTGTCGGTGTAGCTGGAGTCGGTGATGTTAAGAAACTTGGTAAGCTCGGCGGTAAAACAATCATTTACTTCGAAATTGTAACAACGATCGCTATCATTATTGGTCTTTTAGTAGCGAACATTTTTAAGCCCGGCGTTGGTGTGGACATGTCTCATCTTTCTCAAACAGATATCAGTAAGTATGTTCACACAACAGAAGAAACAAAAGCGCACGGTTTTGCGGAAACGCTTGTTAACATTGTACCGACCAATATCATTGAATCCATGGCCAAAGCGGACATGCTGGCAGTTATTTTCTTTGCAGTGATGTTTGGTCTTGGTTTGGCCAAGCTTGGCGAACGCGGCAAACCGTTATTGAATTTCTTTGAACTGGTAGCGGATACAATGTTTAACGTAACGAATATGGTTATGCGGTTTGCACCGTTCGGTGTATTTGCGTTAATTGGCGTAACAGTTTCCAAGTTCGGGGTATCTTCTCTCATTCCGCTTGGCAAGTTGTTTATTACAGTGTATCTCACGATGATATTCTTTGTTGTTGTCATATTGGGCGTTATTTCAAAATGGGCAGGCATTAGTATCTTCCGCTTAATGGGCGTATTAAAAGAAGAACTGTTGCTGGCTTATTCCACTTCCAGCAGCGAAACCGTACTTCCGCGCATTATGGAAAAGCTTGAGAAAATGGGCTGTCCGAAATCGATCGTATCCTTTGTTATCCCGACCGGCTATTCGTTTAATCTGGATGGAAGTACACTATATCAAGCGTTAGCTGGCATTTTTATCGCGCAGATGTACGGCATTGAGCTTTCTATTACCCAACAGATTACATTTGTGCTTGTTCTGATGCTGACATCAAAAGGGATTGCCGGTGTACCGGGTGTATCCTTCGTTGTGTTGCTGGCAACGCTCGGCTCTGTTGGTATTCCGGTGGAAGGTTTGGCGTTCATTGCAGGTATTGACCGTTTGCTTGATATGGCACGTACGGTTGTAAACGTATTGGGTAACACGGTAGCTGGCATTGTCATGTCCAAATGGGAAGGCCAATTCAACAAAAAAGAAGCAGATTATTACATTCAAAAACTTAGCCATGCTGCGGAAAGTAACTAAATGATGTATAGAACAGAAAAGTCTCCCTAGGAAAAAATAGGGAGGCTTTTATTTTTATTACAAAATGCAACTAAAATTCGCTTGCATCCAAAGATGTCTTCTTTAATATTAGGTAGTAGACAGACATATAGATGAAGTAGGAGGATGTTTGTTGCACATCGTTTTTTAGTACTGTATAAGTAAGGATAAACAGGTAATAACTATTCCGCTAAAAGAGTTGAATTTGGCACAACAAGATGTAAAAATCATGAATATAAAAAAGAAACAGCTACATCATTAAAAATCCGACAGGAAGCACCGTGATTCAACCTGGGGACTGTGTGCTGTGTATGGTGATGCAAGAAAGATACGACAGTTTTTCAGTCTTGAAGAAAGTCATACGGACTAGAACGACAGCTTGAGAAACCGATGTGAGGGGTATGATTGCATATGAAAAAAGGATTGTACGAGCGTTATGTGCCGGATATGCTGCTGCACGAGGATGAAATAGGGCAGCTTCACCGCGGGCACGATAAAATTTTAAAGCGCGATGTTCTTCTCTATATTTTTCCGCGCAGATCGTCGTACCCGGAATGCATGATGCACGGCTCATCCGTTCTGCAAATCCTGGATCGAGGGGAGACGGAAAACGAAGCGTTTGTCGTCTTGGAATACATCCCGGGCCTGCTGCTTGGCACGGCGGCCAAGTCGCGTGCACTGTCTTTGAAGGAGGCGCTTGGTATGGCTCGCCAGTTTGTGCAAATTTTGCAAGAGGCCAGCCAAACGAAAGGCCGGGGGTTGCTTTTTACTAAAAATAATCTTTGGTTAACGGAAACTGGAGAAGTGAAAGTGATCAATAGCTGGGCTGTATCTGAAGAAGCCGTCGGCCGTGAAATTAGCGATATGTTTCGTCTTATGCATTATATGATGTTCGGCGAGGTAAAGATTGAGCTACCGCTTGAGCAAGTCATTGAAGAAATGTCTTTATCATATCCGGGAGATCTATTTATTATCCGCAAATCGCTCCGGGCGATCTGGCGTCGTGAACAGAAGAATAGGGCAGAACAGTATGAAAGAATGCTGGCGCAAACGCTGGAAGATATTACATCTCTTTATCATTATATTAAAAAGACACAAGCGGGCCTTCGTCCTTTTTCTGTGCAGGAAGAGGGAAAGAATACAACATCGCATGGGCTGCTTTCAGCTCCGCTAAAAACGCGCGCCCACGTAGAAGCGAAAAAACGCAAGGTTCCAGGCCTGTCGCCTAAACGCTTGGCTGCGGTTGCGCTGGTAGCAATCGTTTGTGTAGTGGCGTTCGCATTTGCACAAAACGATAAACCGAGTTCGGCTAAATCGGTTGAAACGATTTCCCAAGAGACAGGCGGACAGCAGTCGGAAGAAAATAAAGCGGGAGTAGAGGTGCCGGACGTAGAAGGTCTATCCCTTCAGGAAGCCAGCCAGAAGCTAAGTGAATCGGGCTTGCGTTATAAATATTATCTTGAATCTTCGTTCTTTAAAAAAGGGACTGTGTTGAAGCAAAACCCAAAACCTGGTGAGAAAATTCCGAGAGTCGAAGTTGTAGAACTGTGGGTTAGTGAATAGCCAATAGCACCTTAGTGTGCTATTTTTTTATTTGAAAGGAAAAAATCTATAGAGAGAAGGGAGAATATGCATCGGACGTTGCATGGAATCAAGGTGCTTGATTTAACCCGGTTGCTTCCAGGGCCGTTGTGTACGATGTATCTGGCGGATTGGGGAGCGGATGTAGTAAAGATTGAAGACCCCGGATTGGGAGATTATGCGCGCGAAATGGAACCGATGCTTGCGGGTGCGGGTGCGCTTTACCAACTCGTTAACCGTGGCAAACGAAGCATGACGCTCGATTTGCGGCAGGAAGAGGGAAAAGAGATTTTACGGAAGATGGTCTGCAAGGCCGATATACTGGTGGAAGGATTTCGTCCGGGCGTTATGCGGAGGCTTGGATTGGACTATGAGGCATTGTGCGAAATAAATCCGCGTCTTGTTTATTGCTCGATTACTGGATACGGACAGAACGGGCCGTATGCGAAAAAGGCCGGCCATGATCTGAATTATATAGGATTTACCGGGTTGCTCCATGATTGCATTCACTCAGGAAAGACGCCCATGCCATGGCTTCCTCCGGTTCAGATCGCGGATATAGGGGCCGGTACATTACACGCGGTTAGCGGAATTTTGCTTGCGCTTTTTGGCAGGGAGCGAACAGGAAAAGGCACATATCTTGATGTTGCCATGACGGATGGTGTGTTGCCGTTTATGATTCCGGCACTGGGGTACCATCTTGCGGCCCGAGAAAGTGGCAGACCTTCGTTCAATCCGCTGACCGGGGCGCTTGCTTGCTATAATGTTTATGAGACAAAGGATGGGAAATGGATGGCTCTCGGAGCGCTTGAGGCGAAGTTTTGGAAGCGCTTTTGTGAAGTGGCCGGACTTGATGATCACATGCCGGATTATTTGGAGCCTGCCAAGCAGCTGTGCATTAAAAAGGAAGTAACGGCCTATTTCAAGAAATATACAGCTGAGCAGATTATGGATATTTTTAAAGAAGAAGACGTTTGTCTGACACCGGTATTATCGTTGGCAGAGGCATTGGACGATCCGCATTTGCTTGACCGGGGCATGTTTGCGCGCTGGAACGAGCACCCTTCCGTTACACAGGTGAAGAATCCTTTGCTGGCTGAGGCGAACATTGAAGCGCAAGCTTTTCCGCCTGCGCGCGGCGCGCAGACGGAAGAAGTGTTGCGCGGGTTAGGATATGATGACAAGATGATTCAAGAATTAAAAGAAAAAAGCATTATTTAGCGGAGGGCTCCGGTCCTGCTGTCAAGCTCGCTTCCAGATGTCCGAGCAGCTCAAGGAAATGGTTCGCTTCCCGGTACGTATGATCAGCAAAAAGCGGATGTATGATGCCCCGGAGGCAGCACAGATCCAGTAACTCACGTATCGTTTGTTTAAAGGCGTGGATGTTTTGCATGGCTTCGCGATGTTCCTCAAGGAGCCGGGTTAAAATGCCCGCGGTTTGCGAAGCAGGGCGCATCGATTCAAGATCGACCATCTGGAATAGCAATTGCTCGAACTGATAGCTTAAATCGGTCGCTTCGCTGATAAGGTTTCGCTCCGACGGATCGAGCATGTGCGCGATAAATTTTGCATGATCGGCCATCAGGCGGAGAAAGAAAACATTCTCATTAATCACAGTGTCTGGTAGCGGATCGAGCATGCCGCGATTCAATTGTTCAAGCCGGTTCATAAAGTAGGCGGCTTCCCGGCTTATATGATCAATGAACGATGGAAAGAGATGAGCGTGGATTTTACAGGATAGAATGAGCCCAAGCACGTTGCGCTTATAGGTCCAAAGGTGGGTCGTCGCCTGATACACTTCCATATTAAAGCGTGCGATCGCTTCATGGTCAGTATCAGCAGCAAAAGCACCTGCGCGCTCCTCAATGTTTTCGAACATATGGTAAAATTGGTTTGCTTCTTGAATCAGCCGTGATTGGTCAGAAGTAAACCCGAGGCGTAGAAAAAAGGCGTGTTCTTTCATAATCTGGCTCCAGAAGCGGATTTCGTGGAGTGAACGTTCAGCAAAAAGGTTGGACATGCATTTTCCTCCCTCGTAACAGTTGCTAGTAATATTGTTATGAGAGAAGAAGAGAATTTAGAAAAATGAAAGAGAGGCTGTTCGTGTTTTTTTGCGCAGGAAAAAGATAAGATAATGAAAGAGATAGTTCTCTTGAAAAACGATTACACCAATGTCAAGGAGTGAATATTTATGCAAGAAATCAAAACAGCTGAACAATTTCGGGAAGCGATTCAATCCGATGAGCTTACTGTTGCGAAATTTTATACCGATTGGTGCCCGGATTGCCACCGGATTGACCCATTTATGCCGGAAGTTGAAGAGGCGTATAAAGATAAGGTAACATTCATCAGCGTGGATCGTGATGCGTTTCCCGAGCTTTCCGAAGAGCTTAACATTTTTGGTATTCCGAGTTTTGTCGCATTTCGGAACGGCAGGGAGATTGTTCGCTTTGTAAGCCGCGCTGGCAAAACACGTGAGGAGATCGAAACGTTCCTTAATCGTGCTGTGCAGGTAGCGGAAGCGCTGCAAAAATAAACCTTATGTTTACGTGAGCCGGTATTCACGGGAAAAGGGGAGGAAGATCCACGTGTCAGTAGCGGAACATAAAAAAGAAGCACCGAAGCAGGTCGGCTGCATGATTATTACGGTAAGCGATACCCGAAATGAGGAAACGGATAAAAGCGGGCAGCTTATTCGCAGATTTCTAATAGAAGCAGGCCATCCGGTCGTGCGCTACCAGATTGTCAAAGACGAGCGGGATGCGATTGCGGCGGCAATCGAAGAAGCGGTATCCGCTTCGGATGTGCATGCTATTCTTTTGAACGGAGGAACAGGGATTGCGAAGCGGGATGTGACGTATGAAGTGGTCGCTTCTTTGTTAGAAAAAGAGTTGCCGGGGTTTGGCGAGATTTTCCGCATGCTCAGTTATACGGAAGATATCGGTTCAGCGGCCATTTTGAGTCGGGCAATTGCGGGCGTATATAAAGACCGAGCTATTTTCTCCATGCCGGGCTCTTCGGGTGCGGTGCGACTTGCGATGAGCAAGTTGATTATTCCTGAATTAGGTCATGTGATAAGGGAGATATATAAAAAATAGAAAAGGAAAAGAAAACCAGCGTAGCGACGCTGGGACATAAAGATGGATTGCTAATCAAGCAATCATAACTTATTCTTAGAGCACCTTTGGATGACGAGGGTGCTTTTTTTATCCCAAACCGCATAGGCTCTTTACCCCCAAGTGTTAGCGGAGGTGGGGAAGTTGACTATGGACGAATGTATACCGGCGTTCCAATAGGGACGATCCGTGCCAGTTCATTGACGTCTCGGTTGTGCATCCGAATGCAACCTTTCGATACGTTTTTGCCGATGGAAGCCGGGTTGTTGGTGCCGTGTATGCCGTAATGTTTTTTGGAAAGGCCAATCCACATGGTGCCGTACGGCCCCCCGGGATTGGGAGCTTTGTTGATGATATAAAATGTGCCGATAGGTGTACGTGTGAGCATTTTTCCGACGCCGATGGGGTATGTTTTGATCGCGCGATTATTTTGCTGAAGCGTCAGCGTGTGGGCAAAAAGGGAAACATGAATAGAGTATGCCAAGCGATCACCTCCTTTCTTATCGTATGAAGAGAGGGTTGGCCGGGCATGGATGGGTAACAAAAACGTAATGACGGAATCATTGTTGAAAATCAAGGTCGATGGGTTGCAAAGAATAACTGAGGAAACGATCATGGTAGTGACGAAAGCGTGTTAGCGGTAAAGGTACTGCGTTTGTACACAATGTATAAAAATTTGTGTGATTTTCAGATGCCGCGGCGGATGTCTTGCGCCCTGCTTTTTTCTTATGATGGAGACGAAGAAGGTGCATAAGACTGGCTGAAGAAGGAGAGGAAGAAGAATATGAAAGAAGCGGTGATCGTAGCGGGTGCACGTACGCCTGTAGGAGCGTTTGGAAAATCGTTGCGCGACGTGCCGGCGGTTGAGCTAGGTGTGCAGGTGTTGGAAGGATTGATGACGAAAACTTCGCTGAAGAAAGAAGAGGTTAATGAAATTATTTTTGGGCACGGATATGTGCACGGCGGCGGATTGAACTCTGCGCGCATTGCATCCCAGCGCGCAGGATTCCCACGCAGCGCCCCGGCTCATGTTGTCATAAAAGCATGCGGCTCCGGCCTGAAAGCGATTACGACGGCCGCGCTTACGATAGCGGCAGGCCAAGAAGACGTTGTTATCGCCGGAGGTGTAGAAAGCATGAGCAATGTACCATACCTTGTGAAAAACAGGTGGGGCAGCAAATTTGGAAACATTGAAATGGAAGATGCGCTGCTTGCAGACGGACTTATTTGCTCGCTTGAAAACGAACATATGGGCATGACAGCAGAACGTTTAGCTGAACGCTACGGCATCAGTCGTGAAGAACAGGATAAGTTTGCGTACGATAGTCACAAAAAAGCGTTGCAGGCGATTGAGAACGGGCATTTTAACGATGAGATTGTCCCGGTAAAAGTGACCGGGCGGAAAGAGGTGCAGCTGTTTACGACGGATGAGTCGGTTCGCGCTGATATTAATCTTGACAGCCTGGCGCAGCTTCGTCCGGTCTTTAAAAAAGACGGCACGATTACGGCGGGCAACGCTTGCCCGATGAATGACGGAGCGGCAGCCGTACTGATGATGTCACGTGAAAAAGCGGAAGAAAAAGGGCTTACACCGTTGCTAAAGGTGAAAGCTTTCGCGAGCGCGGGCGTGGAACCGAATATTATGGGGATCGGCCCGGTGCCGGCGACACGCAAGGCATTGGAGAAAGCGGGATTAAAGTTAGAGGATATTGGGCGGATCGAGCTAAACGAAGCGTTTGCGGCCCAGGCGCTTGCAGTAATAAAAGAGCTCGACTTGAACCCGGATGTCGTGAATGTGAATGGGGGCGCTATTGCGCTGGGCCATCCCGTGGGTGCAACCGGAGCGAAGTTGACGGTCACGCTGATGAATGAGATGCTGCGTTCAGGTGTGAAGTATGGTATGGTAACGCTTTGTATGGCTGGTGGCATGGGGCTGTCAGTCATTTATGAAAATATGACGATATAAAGATGAATAAGCATAATAAAAGAGCGCGGAAATGTTGCCCCGTGCTCTTTCTTTTTTCTGCTGCCTTCGTTGCGTTGCTGTGATAAAGCACATCCGTTATATGTACTCCTCTTCTCCGGCGTCATTAAAGATTTTCTGCTGGCGTTTTACTTTTATTAATAGTCTGTATGAAAGCTGCGGTAAATTCTCGGCTAAAAAAGCTTGAGAAAAGGAAGAAGATTCAATAAAATTAATGTATAAAAATACTGCGTATAAAATAACAAACCATAAACCAAACACACCAAAAAAGAAGGAGGGAGTGCTATGAACTATCGCTTCAGCTACCACGATGAGTACGAACAATATCTGATCGAGCAGATGAGAGCTGATTTAACGATTCATTCTTATATGATGGAAATGACCATCTTTTTCGCCTGGCTTGGCAGGGTGCATCCCCATATGGAATTGCATCAAATCGGTTACTCGACAGTAACCCAATTTATCGAAGAAGAATTGAAAGCAGGGCGTCAGGTGTCGACCGTTAACAAAAAAATATCGGCGCTCAAATCCTACTTTCATTTTTTATGGCTTAAAGGTGTAATTGGCATTGATCCGTGCGCTAAACTGAAGCGGCGACCGGATAAAAAGGAGGAGCAGGCGTTCTATTTAACGGATGAGGAAGTGGACTTTTTGCTTCGTACCGTCGAACAGGATGCGGCCGCGAAAAATAAGCAGGAGATCTATTTGCGCAACATGGCGCTTATCTCGCTGTTTCTATGGGGAGGGCTGCGAATTCAGGAGGCGTCGAATTTATTGTGGAACGAAATCATATGGGAAAATGACAGCACAATTATCGGCATTTCGCTTGGAAATATACGACGGGTTGTCCTCACGGCGCACGAAGCCAGATTTTTACGGGCATACAAAGAAGTCAGCGGGGATTCACCGTTTGTGTTTACATCACGGCAGGGGGAAAGAATGAGCCCGCGCAGCATCCAATTTATTCTGAACACGCTCGGCAAAAAAGCGGGGCTGCACATCCATGCGCAAAAACTGCGCAACACGTTTGTTGTGCAGAAGATGCTGCGCGGTTACAGCCGGGACGAAGTGGCCGATATGCTTGGCATCGAGCAGTTGATTTTGCCTGATCACATTATGGAAGAAATCGCGGCACAAAGATAGGAAGATAAAATTTGTATATCATGTAATTAAACTTAGTTGACTAATTGGAACTGTAGTAATAAAATAACACAAAGTAAACTGCTTTGAATACTTACTTTCTTATCTAGAGAGGTGGAGGGACTGGCCCGGTGAAACCTCGGCAACCATTGGAGACTACATCCAAACGGTGCCAATTCCAACAGGATTTATGTCCTGAAAGATAAGGAGGTGCGATGTGACAACTTTTCATCATCCGTCGGCCTCTTGTGTAACAAGAGGCCAATTTTTTTATTCATTCAGGAGGTGAAAGAGTAAAAAAATATTGTCGGTACATAGATTTCATGTAGACGTGTAAGGGATGGGCTGGATTCAGAAAGTATATAACTTGTTGAGGAGGATTTCCGGTGAAAACAAAGTCTGTATTCATTATGGCGCTTATTCTCATTTTTTCAATGATTGCATCAGCTTGCGGCTCGGCGAAGGAAGAAACAGCTGCAGCCGGTAAAGCAAACGGAGAGAAAAAGGAATTGAAAATCGGTGCTACAGCAGGACCATACAGCGATCAGATTAACAAAGGGATTAAACCGATTCTTGAGAAGAAAGGGTATAAAATTGAAGTGGTTGAGTTCAGTGATTATGTGCAGCCAAACAAAGCGTTGGCCGAAGGTTCGCTGGATGCCAACGTATTTCAAAATCCACTATACTTGAAAAAGTTTGCGCAAGACCATAACTTGCATCTTACAGGGGTGCTTGAAGTGCCGACAGCGCCGATAGGGCTATATTCTAGGAAACATAAGTCATTGAATGATATTCAGGAAGGGGCAACGGTTACACTGCCGAACGATCCAGTAAATCAGGCACGAGCTTTAACCATGCTTGACCAGTTTGGCTGGATTAAGCTGAAAGAAGGGATCGATCCAACCAAAGCCTCTGAAAAAGATATTGCACAAAACATTAAAAAACTTACTATTCTTCCGCTGGAGGCGGCCCAACTTCCACGTTCGCTTGATGACGCCGATTACGCATTTATTAACGGAAACTTTGCCATCGCATCCGGATTAAAGCTTAAAGAAGCGGTTGCGTTGGAAAAAACGCCACCTCACTACATGATCGTATTAACAGTTAGAACAGAAGACAAAGATAAAATGTTTGTGAAAGATTTAGTTGAAGCTTACAAATCATCTGAATTTAAAGAAATTACAGATAAAGAATTTGAAGGATTCGTAAAGCCAGATTATCAAAAATAATGGGCTGAATGGTTTAAGTAAGGAGATGAGATCGCTGATGACAAGCGAAGCAACACAAGTAAACCCCTACCTGTTTGGATGGGCGGACCCGGATGAGATACGGGCATACCGACGTCAGCATAAATCGGTAGAACTGCGCGACAAAAGAACAACGTTACGAGAAGCGATAAGCTGGGGTGTCAAACCGGGAAGCTATATTGTCTTTGGCGGTATGGGTTCCGTGCGTACCCCTATGGCTGCCGTCTACGAAATAATTCGACAGGGGATCGGCGATTTGACAGTAGGAGCCAAAGGTTCTCAGCATGACTGGAATTTGTTAACAGCCGCCGGACTAGTTTCAAAAGCGGAAGTGGCCTATGGCTTCGGGGATGAAATTAGAGGACTGTCCCGTCCAGCTCGTGCGGCAGTAGAAAGTGGAAAGTTAAAGGTCATTTCTGAGACAACAAATGCCGCCTTCCAATGGCGTTTTACGGCTGCTATGAAGGGCCTGTCGTTTTATCCCACACGCACGGCAATCGGCACCGACACGCTGCACTACAGTGGTTCTGTACGCATACAAGACCCGTTTACTGGAAGGCCGGTGGAATTGATTCCTGCCTGCTATCCCGATGTTGTGATTCTGCATGTCCATCGTGCGGATAAATATGGTAACTGTCAAATTGACGGCAATATCACAGAAGATTTCGAACTGGCCCATGCTGCCAAGCACGTTATTGTCACGACGGAAAAAATTGTGGCAACGGATGAAATTCGAAAGCGTCCTGACCATACGAAAATCCCTTATTTTGTAGTGGATTCAGTCGTTGAAGTGCCGTACGGTTCTCATCCGAACCAGGTTCCATATCTGTATTCCTTTGATGAAATACACTGGCAGGAATGGCTGGACGCGTCGTTGACCGATGAAGGTGTGGAAGAGTATCTCAACACGTATATCCGGGGCACAAAAGACCACTATGAGTACTTGGAGCGAATCGGGGGTCTGCGCGTACTGCGTGAACTGGAGCATATTGAGAAAGGAATTGCGGATTATCCGCCGGTAGCGAAAAGGAGGTAAGAGCTATGGCAACAGATATGGAACGGATGATCGTTGCTTCTTCAAGATTATTGGAAAACAATAAAAGTGTATTTGTTGGAACGGGAATGCCGCTTTTATCTGCGGTCTTGGCCCAGCGGACGCATGCACCGGGCCTGCTTACTATCTATGAGGGAGGCGGAGTCGGGGGCCAGCCGACCGGAAGATTGCCCATTCAGGTGAGTGAGTCGTTGACGTTTCAGAACGGAATTATTGTCGGTTCCATGGATTATGTAATGAGCCTCGCACAGGCGGGTTTTGTCGAGTATGGGTTTCTTGGGGGAGCGGAAATTGATCCTTATGGAAATTTAAATACAACGGTGATTGGAAGCTGGGAAAATCCGAAAGTCAGACTTCCCGGTTCCGGTGGCGGAGCGGATATCGCTTCCTTCTGCTGGAGAACGATTATTTTAATGAAGCAGGATAAAAGAAAATTTACGCCCAAACTCGATTTTATCACCAGTCCGGGATACTTTGACGGTCCAGGTGCACGTGAGAGCCGAGGATTGCCCGCGGATACGGGGCCGTACCGCGTGGTGACGCAGTTAGGTGTTTACGGTTTTCCCAAAGAAACGCGTCGATTGACTCTTTTGCACTTATACGAAGGAGTGAAACTGGAGCAAGTGCAGGAGAACAGCGGTTTTGCCATTGATATTGATCCGAATTGGAGTTACCTCCCTGAGCCGACACAAGAGGAATTGAAGATATTATATACTTTAGATCCAGGCGGAATCGTGCTTGGCTAATTTTGATAAAAGTGAAGTTTGCTTTTTCGTTTCAGCAAAACCGTTTGAAAAACGGAAAAAACATGGGCTATCTCCAACATTGGACTACTTGGATGTTTTGGGTGTTCTGCCTGAAGAACGGCTTTGCAAGCGAACGCATTTTATCCGTCTATTCCAAAAAATCTGGAAGAAAAATAGCGTAAGGTCTTGCCAATCTCGCTCAAAAGGTATAATGTATTTTTAATATTTTAAAAAGCAAAGCATATCGAGGTGGCTGGATTATGAAATACGCATTTGCACAACGAACCCGGAACTTCCAATCATCCGCGGTCCGGGATATTTTAAAAGTTATTGACCAAGGGAACATCATCTCGTTCGCTGGTGGATTGCCCGATGATGATTTGTTTCCGCTTGAAGCGGTAGAAGAAGCATATAAGCGGGTATTTGAGAGCGGAAAACATTCGCTGCAATATGGTTTAACCGAAGGGTTTATTCTGTTGCGCGAAGCGATTGCGGAACGGATGGCGCAGCGCAAGAACATTCGTATGGATACGCAAAATATTTTGCTTACAACCGGTTCCCAGCAAGCGATTGACTTGTTCGCCCGCATTATGCTGAACCCGGGCGACATTATTCTTACGGAGAATCCTACATATCTAGCGGCGCTTCAGGTATTCCAATCGTACGAAGCACAGGTCATTCCGGTTGAATCGGACGCGTTCGGTATGTTGCCGGAAGACCTAGAGAAAAAAATGAAAACTCATCTGCCGAAATTCGTATATGTTGTGCCGACATTTTCCAATCCGAGCGGCAAAGTATGGTCGCTTGAGCGCCGCGAACACCTGTTGCGCCTTGCGAAAAAATATAATGTCATTATTTTTGAAGATGATCCGTACGGAGAAATTCAATTCGATGAAGCGGCCAATTACACACCCATTGCTGCGCTTGATAACGGTGAAACGGTACTGTATACGAGCACGTTTTCCAAAACGGTCGTGCCCGCCTTGCGCACTGGCTGGGTAATGGGGCCCTATCAGATCATCCGAATGATGGCGCAAGCCAAGCAAGCTGCTGATCTTCATTCCAGTTCCATCGACCAGCAGGCCCTGTATTATTTGCTGCGCGATTTTGATTTGAACGGGCATATTGCGGTATTGCGCGCCGTTTACAAAGAAAGAATGCATGCCATGCTTAACCAGCTGCAAAGATTAGACTTGCCTGGTCTCGAGTATGTCGTTCCGCAGGGAGGCATGTTCTTCTGGGTTTCTCTGCATGAGAAAATCAATACGAAATCGCTGCTTCCTAAAGCGATTGAAAAAGGCGTAGCGTACGTTCCGGGTTCCCCGTTCTATGTAGAAGAACCGAAACATAACACGTTCCGTCTCAATTATACGCACTCTGTTCCGGAGAAAATCGAATTTGGCATGAGTCAGCTTGTCAGCGTCCTTGAAGAAGCGTATGAAGCCATTACAACGGATAAAGCGTTGACGGAAATATAAGAAACTAGGAAAGATAAAGAGAGCGAAGCTGCGCGTTCGCTCTCTTTATCTTTCATCAACCGTTTTTTTAAATTGTAAATAAGGTAAAATAGATGAATAATACCAACTTTTGTAGAGAAGGAGCGAGCGAATGGAAGGCGTGATTCTCGCTGGCGGGCGGAGCTCGCGGATGGGAAGGCCCAAAGAGCTGCTTCCAGTGAGCGGCGTTACGTTCATTGAGCGGACATGGAAATTGCTTGATTTAGTGGCGAATAGTTGTCTAATTGTGTCCAATCACCGGGAACGGTTGACCATGATTTCAGACAGTGTTCCTATATATTCAGACGACATACTAGGGCAGGGACCTCTTGGCGGTATAGCGACCGCCATGCGTGTATCTAAGCACGATGTATTACTGGTGGTAGCGTGCGATATGCCCGCGCTTACTCTGGAACTGTTACGAATGTTGCGTGCGCAGTCGGACGAGTTGCGTGCCGATTTTGATATCGTTCTCCCGCTGTGGAATGGACGGGCGCATCCGTTATGTGCGCTTTACCACCGCAGGTTATATCCGCTTGTCATCAAGCTTTTGCAAAGTGGACGGCGACGTATGTTCGATGTGATACAGGCATCCAGAGTGAAACAGTGGGACGCCACGCCTTATTTTGCAGCCGATCCTTTTTATAACGTAAATACGATGGAAGAGTACAATCATTTTCGAAAGGGAGAGAGAACATGAGGTTTCACCGAGAACCCATTCAGGTGGCGGAAGCCCAGCAACGTATTCTTGCATTTGCCGAAACAGGCGCCGTGGAGCTTGTTCCGTTGACGGAAAGCGAAGGCCGCAGGCTGGCGGAGCCGATTCGTGCCACTAATGATGTGCCACATTTCCCAAAATCTCCGTACGATGGGTTTGCTGTACGCTCAGAAGACACCATTGGCGCTTGCATCACCAAACCTGTTGAACTGGAAATTGTCGGAGCGATTGCCTGCGGTGATGAGCCAGCTTTTTTTGTCGGAAAAAGACAGGCCGCACGCATTATGACCGGCGCCGCCATTCCAAAAGGAGCCGACTGTGTTATTATGTTTGAGATGACAACGGAAAACGAAGCGCCAACGAAAAAAATCGTTGGTATTAAAAAGGAAATGAAACCTGGTGAGAATGTTATTCAATTGGGAGAAGAGGCGAAAACAGGCGATTTGCTTATTGAGGCCGGCAAACGCATCGGTCCGGGAGAGATGGCCCTACTTGCCACGTTCGGTTATGCACAGGTGCCTGTATATTGCCAGCCGAAAATTGGGATTCTGGCCACCGGCTCGGAACTTTTGCAGCCGGAGGAGCCGCTGCGCTACGGAAAAATTCGCAACAGTAATAGCTATATGACGGCAAGCCAAGTTCGTCAGGCAGGAGGCATTCCCGTATTATATGGCAACCTTGAAGATAACCCGGATAAAGCGGTAGAAACGGTGCTTTCCATTCTGGAGGAAACCGATATACTGATTACGTCCGGCGGCGTGTCAGTCGGCGATTTTGATATTATGGTCGAAGTTTTTCAACGTTTGAAAGCAGAACTTTTGTTCAACAAAATCGCGATGCGCCCGGGCAGCGTAACGTCAGCGGTTCGCTATAAGGATAAATTCATCTTCGGGCTTTCCGGTAATCCAGGCGCTTGTTTCGTCGGATTCGAGCTGTTTGTCCGTCCGCTGTTGCAGACGATGCAAGGGAAAAAACAAGTGACTTTACCTGAAATCGAAGCGACAATGGGGCTCGATATGAAAAAGCCATCTTCGTTCACGCGGTACGTCCGCAGTTCCTGGACGGTAGAAGACGGAAAAATAGTCGTCTACCCGGTTGGTCAGGATAAATCCGGTGTCGTGACCAATATCACCGACGCGAATTGTCTGCTTCGTATCCCGCCGGGAGGAAGCGGCATAAGCAGAGGGGATAAAGCTACGATTCTATTGCTACCGTACAATGCGGGAGAATAAGGGGAGAGCATTATGACGCAACACAGGCCGCACGTATTACAGGTTGTCGGTTATTCAGGCAGCGGGAAGACGACATTGCTTGTCAAACTGATCGCTAGGCTGACCGCATGTGGCTATAAAGTCGGAACTATTAAGCATGACGCCCACGATTTTGATGTGGATAAACCGGGCAAGGACACATGGCAACACAGGGAAGCGGGTGCGTGCATTGTATCCATTACCTCTGCCGCCAAAACGGCGATCATGATTCAGGAACGGCGCTCCATTGAAGAATTGCTCCCGATGTATGAAGATATGGATGTGGTGTTTATTGAGGGATATAAATGGGCCGATTATCCGAAAATCGTCGTTCTCCGGCATCCGGAACATACAGAGTTATTGGAGAATGTTACATCTGTGCTTATGGTTGCCGCCTGGGAACCCCTTCCCAACATTTCATGTCCACAGTATCACATAAATGATGTAACCGGCCTGATGAAGGAAGTGTTACTTTATCTTGGAGGAGAAACGGATTGAAGCTGTTTGAAATTGTGGAAGATACGATATCTGTAGAGCAGGTCATGCGCAAAGTGATTCATCCGAACTGCGGTGCCGTTAATTTATTCGTCGGTACCGTGCGTGAACTAACGAAAGGTAAAAAAACACTGTATCTTGAATATGCTGCTTACAAAGAAATGGCGGAGAAACAACTGGAACGAATCGGCCGCGAAATTCAGGAGAAGTGCCCGGAGGCCCGCGTCGCTATTACCCATCGCATCGGGCGGCTCGACATTAGCGATATCGCTGTCACCATTGCAGTTGCGACTCCGCACCGAGCGGATTCTTACGAATATTCTCGTTACGCCATCGAACGAATGAAAGAAATCGTCCCGATTTGGAAAAAAGAGCATTGGGAAGATGGGGAAGAATGGATTGGTGATCAAAAAGAAATCACACCATACCCGACCGGAAAACCGGAGATTGGAGGAAAAGACGCTTGATTACGATCAAACTTTTTGCAGCCATGGCGGAAGAGGCAGGCAAAGAAACGATCGAAATGACGTGGCAGGAAGGAATGACCACGGAAGACGTGAAAAGGTGGCTTGCCGAACAATATCCGTCGCTTGCCTCCCGGATTCCAGCCGCAATGGTCGCGGTGAATCAGGAATTTGCCGCCTTTGCGAACCCGTTGCAAGACGGCGACGAAGTAGCATTCATTCCACCCGTTAGCGGTGGCTGATTCTACATGATAAGAAGCACTCGCGGGTGTTGCTGTTCGCTCTTTTTCCTCAAAAAAGCCAAACGGCCGCTTTGTGGCTCTTCAGTCGAATCGGCAAAACATCTAGGTACTTTGAGGAAGGAGACCATTGTTGATCTTTCTCCGTCCCACACGCTCCACATGGAAAAAGCAATGTTTGAAACACACCTCGCGAGTGTTTCCTCGTTTGCTCGACGGGGGTGCTTCATCGCTATTCTGTTCCGCCCTGTTCTTTTTTGTACTGTTCCAATCCTTTCTTAAACACTTCAAGCAGAGCTTCATGCTGCGTTTTACTTTTGACATAGCTTCGAATCGCGTTAATCTCTTTTACCAATTCGGCATCCAAATGAAGGTTTACTGTTTTTCCCTTTTCTCCGTCTACAAGTTCGAATTCTTCGCCGCGCGGATGAAGCAAGCCTTTTATTTTTATGTTAGGGAGGGGAAACTTTTTGCAGGGAATCAGCAGTTTGTTCCCTTCAATAATAATGGTACTGTTATCTTCGCTGAAATAAAGATTAAAATTTTCTACATTGTATTTGTTCTTATCTCGAAATTTTCTTGCAACCAAAATATTTTCATTTGTATTTTTCATTTCAATTTTGACCATGTTCTTGTACACCTGCCAGTGCTTTTTCGTCTATATCCTGCAATACCGTGTAATCTTCTAACTGGATTTTATATAAGAAGCGGCCCTCGCTCATTCGCACATCTGTTACAACTGCGTACAGCATTTCGTCTCCGTCAGTATACATTACTTCGTCCAATATATCATAGAGAGGAGCGATATATCTTTTTTCATACAAAAAAGAAAAAACGATGGACACGGAGTAGAGGTTGCGTTTTTTTTCCCTGCTTCAGCTTTAGTGCCCAAAACCGTTCACGTTCGTCAATCACTTCTTCGAGATAGCCTTCGTCGGTCCAACGCTTGATGGTTGACATATTTAGCGTTTTTCCCGAGCGATTTGTTTACGTACAAGCACAAATATGATACGAAGTAAACGACAACATAAGGCAATCAACGATTGTTGCTTGCGTAATGGATTTTCCTGGCGTGTCGTATAGTAGGTATGCAGTGCTTGAAAAGCTGGATTTACGAGCACCATTGGTCGAATGACTCGATAGAGTAAAGTACGAAGCCGAGGACGTCCTCGCTTAGTAATCTGTGTTTTTCCACGATATTTTCCAGAACGATTTTCTTTTAAACTCAATCTGGATAATTTTTGAAGTTGTCGAGGATGCCGGTATCGCGACAAATCTCCAACTTCGGCAAAAAAACCCGCCACGGTGGTTATTCCCATTCCAGGGATTGTTAGAATCTCTTGAACCCCTGGGATATGAGCCAGTAGCTCTTCGCTCTCTTTCATAACTTGATTAAGTAATTGTTCCTTTAGTTCATAGCTCATGAGCAATGTTTTTAGTTCCAATTGAGCCATTTTGGCACCTTCATGCAAGCCAATAGAATGCCTAGCTTGTTCCACAAGTTCAACGGCCCGTACGGGCCGTAATCCTCTCTTCATCTTATTCTGCCATACAGACAGAATGACGGAAGAGCCTGCTTCGATGATATCTTGAGGCAAAGGAAAGTGTTTAAGCGTTTCTAAAGCTGCTTTGTCTTCCCAGCTTGCAAATACCTCCAGAAACTCTGGAAAGTAGCGATCTAACCAGTTATGAATGTTTCCTTGAATACGCTGAATCTCGCAAGAGATATCGTCTCTTATTTTCACAGCTTCCCGCAACTCGGCGTATACACCATTCGGGAAATAAGGTACAGAGTATCGCCCATCTTTCACGAGTTGTGCAATCACACGCGCATCCTTCGGATCGTTCTTTGTTGGCGAATTATCATCTAATTCTTTTGACTTTTTTACATGCATAGGATTAACAACGACGATCGAAATCTTACGATTTCGTAAAAAAGCAGCTAGTGTTAACCAATAATGCCCAGTAGGTTCTAAACCGACAATAACTTCTGTCTTTTGATGTTCTGTCATCAAACTTTGTATCCAATAATAGAAGGATTCGAAGCCACGGCGTGTACTTGAAAAAGAAATTGAGCATGTATTCTGCTGCCTAAAGAACAAACTCTCTTTTGAGTAGCCTCGTTGGTATGGTAAAAATCGCTACTATTTCCACTGTCAGTTGTGCGTACTTATTCATAATATTGAATTTTTATGTTAGTTTTGCAATATCATCTATAAATAAAAAAGTACAAATTCATTTTTTATTGCTTTATGTTTGATTATATATACTTAATAAACTTTAATCAACGAAATATTATAAAAATTATTTATATTAATAATTTTTTGTCATTAAACAAATCGTAAAACTAGCTCCTGTAAACATTTGTTCATTTTGATGAATGCGGAATTTACAGCGGGATTTTTATTTCGACTGAATCAGCGGTCGTAGCTGTGTTTTACAGTTTTTTTGTTGGAATTGTGATTTACAAGACAATCAAATGGGGAAATATCCCTGAAATTTTATTGAACTCGGCTTTGTTTCGCTCACATTTCATTTATAATAAAAGATGAGAAAACTAGATGATTACATAGAAAAGGATCGTTGTATTTATGAACATCTTGACGGCAGAAAATCTTTCTAAATCGTATGGCATAAAAACGCTGTTTGAAAACATTTCCTTCGGTATTCAGGAAAGGGAGCGAATCGGTCTGATTGGTGTGAATGGCACAGGCAAATCGACGTTGCTGAAAGTATTGGCCGGCATCATTCCACCTGATACCGGAACGATCACTATCGGAAATCGCATACGCGTCGAATATCTTCCGCAGAATCCAGCATTTGAAGAAGAAGGAACGGTACTGGATCAAGTTTTTCTGGGCGATTCTCCGTTGATCCAACTGGTTAAAGAATATGAACAGACGATAGAGCAATTAGCTCGACATCCGGAAAATGAAAAGCTCCAGCAGAAGCTGGCTAGCCTTAACGAGCAAATGGATCGCGCTGGTGCCTGGGATTTGGAAACGAACGCCAAAACAATTTTAACGCGTCTTGGCATCGATAACTTTTCTGCGGAAACCCGCTTGCTTTCCGGGGGGCAGCGCAAGCGGGTGGCGATGGCGCGCGCCCTGATTAATCCGGCTGATTTGTTGATTTTGGATGAGCCGACCAACCATCTCGATAACGAGACGATAGAATGGCTGGAAAGTTATCTGTCGCGTTTCAAAGGGGCGCTGCTTTTGATCACGCATGATAGATATTTTCTTGATCGTGTTGTCCATCGTATTATTGAACTTGATAGAGGGAAGCTGTACTCATATGCCGGAAATTATGGTTATTTTCTGGAACAAAAAGCGGCGCGCGAAGAGCGTGAGGCGGCGATGGAAGCGACCCGGCAGAATATTTTGCGCCGCGAGCTTGCCTGGCTCAGGCGCGGGGCGAAGGCGCGTACAACGAAGCAGAAAGCCCGTATCGACCGCATCCGTGAACTACAGGAAAACAAGCCACAGGAACGAAGCAAAACGCTACAAATTGAGCTAAAAACGCAGCGACTTGGCAAAAAAATCATCGAGCTTGATCATGTTTCGATATCATTTGACGGAAAAACGCTCATCCGCGATTTCAGCTACATCGCTGTCCCTGGCGACCGTGTCGGTATCGTCGGGCCGAACGGGAGCGGCAAAACAACTTTATTGCAAATCATTGCTGGTCGTCTCGAACCGACGGAAGGGACGGCGGTGCTGGGACCGACTGTACGGCTTGGTTATTACGGACAGGAAAATACAGAAATGGACGAAACGCAGCGTGTTATTGATTATATTAAAGAAGCCGGGCATATCATTCATCTTGCGGACGGCAAAACACTTTCGGCAGGCCAACTTTTGGAACGCTTCTTGTTTCCATCCGATATGCATGGGACGCCGCTTGGCAGGTTATCCGGCGGGGAAAAGCGCCGCTTGTATTTGCTTCGTGTCTTAATGGGTGAGCCGAACGTTTTGCTATTGGACGAACCCACGAATGATCTGGATATCCAGACGCTTTCCATTCTGGAAGACTATCTCGAAACGTTCCCTGGTGCTGTTATTACCGTGTCACACGATCGGTATTTTCTCGATCGTATGGCGGACCGCCTATTTGCATTTGAAGGTGATGGCGTAATTCGGGAGTATATCGGCAATTATAGCGAATATTTGGAAGTAAAGAAACGGGAAGAGCAAAAAGCGACTGAAGTCGTAAAAGGGAAGAAGGAGCTTGCTCTCCGTGAGAAAAAAGACAAGCCGCGCCGCCTGTCATACAAAGAAAAACGGGAGTTTGAAACGATTGAGCAAGAGATTAGCGAACTGGAGCGGCGCAGCCAGGAGCTTGAAGAGGAAATGGCGCTGGCCGCTACCGACTATGGCAAATTGCAGGAATTGACCGCCGCAAAAGAAAAGATCGACGCCGAGCTGGAAGCAAAAGTGGAGCGCTGGGCGGAATTAAGTTTGCTTGTGGAAGAAATAGAGGCGCAGAAAAATTGAAATGCGGTTTTGCGCTCAAACGCAAGCAGTGATATGATATATATATACATTTGACTTGATGTTTCGACATTGTCGGGTGTCTTTTTTATTTCTCTCGATCCCATGAAAAAATGTCGATATATCGAGTTGTATTGATATAGATAACGCTTTGTGTGATAGGATAGATGTTAATAAATGTAAAGGAGGAAGCTATGGCCAAAAAATCAATGATCGCAAAATCCAAGCGGAAGCCGAAATTCAAAGTTCGCGCATATACCCGCTGCGAGCGGTGCGGTCGTCCGCATTCCGTATACCGCAAATTTAAGTTGTGCCGAATTTGCATCCGGGAACTGGCTTACCAGGGGCAGTTGCCTGGCGTGAAAAAAGCAAGCTGGTAATGTGGATGCTTGAGAACAGACCCGAAGTCGATATAGGCTTCGGGTTTCATACGTTATCCATTTTTCTTATTGTTTTCTTCTTCTAGCTCCTGTACGTATCCGATAGTCTGGAGAACAGCGCCAATCGTAGCCAGCACCTGTCCGATCAGTTGTAAATTTTGGGGCGAGAAAATTTCTTCGCCTTTTTTCTGTTTGCCCTTTTTTCGTTTCATTATAAAGGTCACCTGCTCGTATTCAGGTTTTGCGTCAGAATTCTTTTCTTTTCACAAGGTATGTAACAAATGAACATATCGTACCTATCGCTCCAACAATCGCACGAATTCTTCATCTTTCATTCATAGATGATAAAGTGATTGATGGGCCGCTTTTACATAAGAAATTATGAAGGAATTTCGCAAATTTTGTCGAAAAAAATACTGAATAGAAAGAAAAAACAGGAGGTTATAGAGTGGAGAACGCGGTACAAGCAAACAATGAGGTGCTGTTTAGTGTAACAAATGGAGTCGGACATATTCTGTTAAACCGACCGAAAGCAATTAACGCTTTGTCTATTAGAATGGTGGAGGAAATTGGAAAAAGATTGACTGAATGGGAACAAGACGATTCCGTTGCGATTATTATAATTGAAGGTGCTGGCGAAAAAGGGCTCTGTGCTGGTGGAGATATGCGCTCGTTCTACGATAAGCGTAACGATAATGTGGAGGCACATGCGCTTACGTTTTTTTCTACCGAATATAAAATGAACCTTGCGTTATATCGTTATACAAAGCCGATTGTTGCTTACATGAATGGGATTGTCATGGGGGGCGGTGTCGGCTTATCGATCTTTGCCAGTGACCGCGTGGTGACTGAGCGCTCGAAATTATCCATGCCAGAGATGAATATTGGTTTCTTTCCGGATGTGGGGGGCAGTTACTTCTTAAACCAAATGCCTGGCCATATGGGACGTTATCTCGCATTGACTGCACACTTGTTCAACGGCGCGGACGCGATTTATCTTGGAGCAGCTGACCATTACATGGAATCCACGAATTGGGACGCGCTGAAAAAAGACGTGCAGACCATGGATTGGATCGCATGCGGCGGACGTAAAGTGGTGGAAGACAAACTGCGTGAAATTATCCAAAAATACACGGTGAAAGAGGTGCCGGAATCACAGCTTGCAAACGTGCAAGACAAAGTGGACAAACATTTCGCACATAACTCTGTCGCAGACATTCTCGCTTCCTTGGATGCATCTGCCGCAGAAGGAGACGAATGGGCGGCTGAAACCGCCAAAACGCTGCGCAGCAAATCCCCGATTTCGATGGCCGTGGCGCTTGAACAGCTTATCCGTGGCAAAAACATGTCGGCTGCTGATTGTTTCCGTATGGAGATGAACATGAGCATGCATTTCATGCACAGTCACGATTTCTACGAAGGTGTACGTTCCGTGCTTGTGGACAAAGACCGTAATCCGAACTGGAGACCGGCTTCTATTGAAGAGGTAAAGCGTGAAGATGTGGAAGCGTTTTTCAAAAACCCGTGGGAAGGTGGACAGCATCCGCTTGCGGATGAATAGATGCAGGAAAAGCAAATAACTGATTGTTTATGATATGGATAACACATGCATAGAAAAAACCTGGCAGAACATCCTACGATGTGATGTAAGGATGATGTCAGGTTTTTTCGTTTTAGCGCTTAAGAAAGTCTTAGGAAGCAAACAAGAGCAAAACCAAACAAGGAAAGCAGGATCGAGCCAATGAATCCCGCCCAGAAAGGACGGGCTCCCATTTTTTTAAACGCGCTTGCTTCAATGTTAAGCCCAAGCCCGGCCATTGCCATCGCAATCAGCAGGTAGGCTGCTGTAACAATCTGGGCGGCGACATTTTCCGGTATAATACCTAGCGTATTGACTCCGCTCATAAGCAGAAAACCTAAAATAAACCAAGGAATTTGCAAAGAAGTGCGTTTATCGTCATTCTGCCCGGCTTGTTTTGCCGCGTGCCGCTGAAACCACCAGCCGATGAGTATCGCTACGGGTACGAGTAATGCTACTCGCGTCAGTTTCACAATAATGGCAATATCCATTGCCGCCTGCCCGCCCGGCGCCGCTGCGGCAATGACATGGGCGATTTCGTGTAATGTTGCTCCGGAAAACACGCCGAAACCCTTCTCCGTAAGTCCTAGTACTGGATACAATAGCGTATAGGCTAGCGTGAATAGTGTACCGAGCACGGCGATGATCGCAACGCCGACCGCTGTTTCTTTTTCGTCCGCTTTGACTTGCGGAGCTACCGCCGCCACGGCCGCTGCACCGCAAATCGCTGTTCCGCATGCCGTCAGCATGCCCAGTTTCCTGTCAACGTTAAATAGCCGGGTAAGCCAGTATACAACCAAGAGCGCAAATGCGATATCAGCGGCCGCAATCGTGAACACTTTCGGTCCGGACGCTATAATATCGGATAAATTCAGCCTCATACCAAGCAAAATAATTCCCCAACGTAGCAGCTTTTTGCTGGAGAAAGTGATTCCACTATGTGCTCTTTCCGGGACAGGAAGAGTCGATCGCCATAGCATCCCGAGCAGAATAGCGATGACCAATTGACCGATGATGCTAAGTAAAGGAAGCATCGCCACATATTTTGCTACTACGGCAATCAGCAATGTTAGGCCGATACCCAGCAGAAACGGAAGAACAGTCCCTTTTTTTTCGGGAGATGTCTTCTCAATAGAAACGTCTTTGCTGGCAGAAGGTTTTTGCATAGCTGTTTGATCCATGTTTCGCCCTCCTCTCATAATCTTTTTTCATTTTTCAATATATGAAAGATTAAATGATAAGTAAAATATAGATATATTATGCTAAAGATTAATATTTTTAATGATAGAAGGGAAGATATATGTACTACGACGCATTGCGTACATTTATTACGGTGGTGGAAGAAAAAAGTTTTACGAGAGCAGGGGAAAAGCTTCGTTTATCCCAACCAAGCGTAAGTCTTCATATTAAACATCTTGAAACGGAGTTCCAGGCAAAACTGATTGATCGTTCGCCGAAGCATCTGTATGTTACGACGGTGGGAAAAATGTTGTATGAAAGAGCCAAACAAATTGTAAACCTATATGAAAAGACGAAAGAAGACATCTACGCGCATCAACACACGGTAACAGGAAAGCTCCGCATTGGAGCGAGCTTCACTATCGGGGAGTACGTGCTGCCGGTTTTGCTGGCCGACTTCAGCCGCAGGTACTCGGAGGTCGAAGTGGAGGTAACGATCGGCAATACAAAACGCATTGCTGAAGCTGTGAAACTGTTACAGATGGATATCGGTTTAATTGAAGGACAAACGAGCGATAAAGAATTGCGGATTACCCCGTTTATGCAAGACGAAATGGTGCTTGTTGTCCCCATTGCACATCCGCTTGCAGCGCGTGGGACAGTAACACCTGATGAACTACAGGATGAAACGTGGGTAGTGAGGGAGGAAGGTTCCGGCACACGCGTCTATTCTGACTACGTGATCCGGGCATTCGGTCTTAGAGTGAAAAAAATGATTACATTAAGCAGCAATCAGGGGGTCAAAGAAGCGGTTATTGCCGGATTGGGGATTACGCTGTTATCCCGCTGGGTGGTCAAAAAGCATTTGCAGCACGGCGAACTTGCTGAATTATCACTTCAAAGCGAGCCGTTTTTGCGGCGGTTTTCGTACATTTATCCGGCGCATGCGGAAAGAACGAGACTGGTTGAAGTTTTTCTTTCCAGCCTTGTGCAAAAATTGGAGTAGATGTGATACACGGTTGGACTTCAAAGAAAAAACGGGGAGGAAATTTGAATTTCCTCCCCGTTTTTTCTTTTTCAATTTAGTTTGTTTGAAGACCAGCCAGCCAAGCAATCAGGCGTTTGTAAATGCCTTCTTCAGACTCGCTTGGTAAAAGCTCTGCGTCTACGACCGTGTCGAATAGCTTCTCAAGCGGTTCGCGCGGATCTGCTTTTTTCAATTGTTTATCCTGTAGCACTTCCCAATTTTGTACCACATATTCGCGGCGGTCAATACCTTCTTTGGCGAAATAAGCAGTCAGTCGTTCGACATCGCTACGGAAGTTATCCGTAAAACGTTCTTCCACTGTACCACGCAGAAGAGCGATTTCGATTTCATACATTGGAGATTGGTCATTTTTGTTTTTGCCGATCCATGGTGTTTCTAGAATAATCGGTTTGTTCCGTGCGACTTCGTGGTGAACGATGTAATGGATGGCGTCAAATCCGATAAGTCCGGAACCAACGGGCGCATGCCGATCTTTCGCGGCGCCACGGAAGTTTTTGCTGTCATTGATATGGAAGACGGCAAGACGATCAAGCCCAATTATCCGGTCAAAATGTTCCATTACGCCGTCAAAGTCGTTCACGATATCATATCCGGCGTCATGCGTATGACATGTGTCAAAGCAAATCGTCAGTTTGTCGTTCAATGTCACTTTATCGATAATTGCCGCTAATTCTTCAAATGTACGGCCCACTTC
The DNA here is from genome assembly GCF_900099925.1 of Aneurinibacillus thermoaerophilus. Taxonomy (GTDB): domain Bacteria; phylum Bacillota; class Bacilli; order Aneurinibacillales; family Aneurinibacillaceae; genus Aneurinibacillus; species Aneurinibacillus thermoaerophilus. The sequence continues at coordinate 49,250 of NZ_FNDE01000010.1, forward strand.
GGAGCCTTTGCCCGCCATCGTCTCAAGCGCGATGTTGACGGTCTGCCCCCGATGCAGCACTTCATTTAGTCCTTCGGCAATCCGATTGATGCCGTATTCCGGGTCTTTGTCTGTGTATGCTCCCGGATGTAGCACAATGTTTTTTACCCCAAGATATTCAGCTCGCTTGATCTCTTCCTGCAAAAACGAAACCGCAAGTTCAAATGTGTTCGGTTTATAGGAACCGAGATTGATAATATAGGGAGCATGTACAACAATGTCATCGATCCCGTGCTGCTTCATTAGTTCCAGGCCTTCTGCGACGTATTGTTCTTCCATCGGTTTTCGTTTTGTGTTTTGTGGTGCCCCCGTATACACCATAAACGAAGTGGAACCGTAGCTAATGGCTTCTTCCACCGCGTTTAATAATCCTTTTTTTGAAAACGAAACATGCGATCCAATTTTCATCTATATATCACTCCTCCAACGTCCTATTGTATCAGAAAATCCCTCCCCTCAATCTTTAAAAAGTGTAAAAGTATTCAGATTGAATGAAAACCTCTCTTTTCTTTTATGAAAATTAGGTGTAGGATAAAGACAAAGTTTTTTCTAAACCGACCAAGGAGTGAATAGAGATGTTAAAACAGGCACAACGCGCCTATAACTTTAATGCGGGCCCGTCCGCTTTGCCGTTCGCCGTTTTGGAAAAGGCTCAACAAGAACTTGTAAACTTCCAGGGAACTGGCATGTCCGTGATGGAATTAAGTCACCGCAGTGCCACTTACGAGCAGGTACATAACGAGGCGATCGCGTCCTTAAAAGAGCTAATGAATATTCCGGAAGACTATCACGTTCTGTTTTTGCAGGGCGGGGCCAGCACGCAGTTTGCGACCATTCCGATGAATTTTCTTGCACAAGGTAAAAAAGCGGGATACATTATGACCGGTTCTTGGTCTGAGAAAGCACATAAAGAAGCGAAAATGCTTGGCGAAACATACGTGGTCGCTTCCACAAAAGAAACAAATTACAACCGTATTCCGGCGCTGGATGAGTTGAAATACGAAGACAATACGGCGTATGTGCATCTTACGTCCAATAATACGATTTTTGGCACCGAGTGGTTTACGTTTCCCGATACCGGTGATTTACCACTCATTGCGGATATGTCAAGCGATATCCTGTCCCATCCGATCGATGTCAGCAAGTTCGCGATGATCTATGCGGGTGCACAAAAGAATCTGGGGCCTTCCGGTGTTACCGTCGTCATCTTGCGACCGGACATGCTGGAGCGTGCTAACGCGAACGTGCCGACAATGTTTCGTTATGATACACATGTGAAAAACAACTCCCTCTATAACACGCCGCCGACGTTTGGGATTTATATGCTTAGCCTTGTGCTTGAGTGGGCAAAAGAGCAAGGTGGCCTTGAAGCGCTTGCGAAAATGAATAAAGAAAAAGCGGCACTCATTTACGATGTTATTGATCAAAGTGAAGGTTTCTATAGAGGACATGCGGAAAAAGACAGCCGTTCCCTGATGAACATTACGTTCCGTCTCGCTTCTGAAGAGCTGGAGAAAAAGTTCCTCGCCGAAGCAAAAGAAGCAGGTTTTGTAGGTCTGAACGGTCACCGTTCCGTCGGAGGTTGTCGCGCGTCCATTTACAATGCTGTGCCGTATGAAAGCTGCAAGGTACTCAGCGAATTCATGAAAGACTTTATGAAGAAAAACGGATAATGAAGAAAGCAGGAAGAAGATGCAGTGTGCTTGGTTTTTGCCTGTGTAACTTTGCCGGGCAGAAAGCAGTTATGTGCGCGTGCATCTTCTTTATTGTTTTTTCATTCTGATTCTGAAGCATTGCTGCGTCTCCGTGCAACATGTTAGAGTAAGGAGCGAAGACAAAAAAACAAAGGAGTGGCAAAGAAATGGAAGTAGGATTGGTCGGACTCGGAAAAATGGGATACAATCTGGCGTTAAACATGTTGGACAAGAAGCATGAAGTCGTTGCCTATGATACGGTAGGCGAACACGTGGAACGCATTGCGAAAGAAGGTGCGATAGGAGCTGATTCTCTGGCCGCACTCGCGGAAAAACTAAAGGCGCCACGTGTTATTATTATGTTGGTACCAGCTGGAAAAATCACCAGTCAAGTGATCGAGGAGTTGGTACCCTATCTCGAAAAGGGTGATATTTTAATCGATGCCGGGAATTCCAATTATAAAGATACGCTCGCTCGCTATACGCAGCTTAAGGAAAAAGGAATTTATTTCGTCGATTGTGGCACAAGCGGCGGCACGGAAGGTGCGCGGCACGGGATATGTGCCATGGTCGGCGGCGACCCGGAAGCGCTTGCTTATATCACTCCGTTGTTTGAAAGCATTTCTGTGCCGAACGGTTTTCTCAAAGCAGGACAGCCGGGCAGCGGCCACTTCTTAAAAATGGTGCACAACGGTATTGAATATGGGATGATGCAGGCCATCGGTGAAGGGTTTGAAATTCTGGACAAAAGTCCGTTTGACTATGATTACGAAGCGGTGGCCCGTGTATGGAACAACGGTTCCGTTATCCGCAGTTGGCTGATGGAACTGATGCAAAACGCGTTTTCCAAACAACCGAGACTAGAAAATATTAAAGGCGTTATGCATTCGTCCGGTGAAGGAATCTGGACAGTGGAGACTGCGATGGAACTGCAAGCGAGCGCTCCAGTTATCGCGCTGTCCCAGTTCATGCGCTTTCGTTCGCTTGAAGACGATACGTTCCATGGCAAAGTTGTCGCCGCACTGCGCAACGAATTTGGCGGACACGCGGTCGTGAAGAAGTAACGGTACGAAGAAGGGATAAAGGAGAGTAAACGTTTCTTAAAGTAAGTATGGAAAGGAGAGGGAAAGCGGATGGCTTCGTACGCAAAAGAAAAAGACGGAATATTTCCTTCCGTTTGTTCGCTTGATTGTCCGGATACGTGTGGCTTGCTTGTACATAAAAAGGATGGAAAAATCGTCAAAGTGGAAGGGGATTCGACACACCCAGTAACACAGGGGGCCATTTGCAACAAAGTGCGCAACATGCCGGCGCGCATTCATGATCCGAACCGACTCAAATACCCGCTAAAGCGCATCGGGGCGAAGGGAGAGGGCAAGTTTGCCCGCATTACATGGGAAGAAGCGATCGAAACCATTTCATCTAAATGGAAAGCGCTTATCCGCGAACATGGCGCGGAAAGCATTCTGCCGTATAGCTTTTACGGCAATATGGGAATTCTGAACGCGGAAGGCATGGATCGCCGTTTTTTTCACCGACTCGGCGCAAGTCAGCTAGAGCGTACCATTTGCAATGCCGCTGGCAAAGCCGGATATATGTATACGTTGGGCGGTGGGTATGGCACCGACCCGGAGGAAACCGTGCATGCGAAACTTTTTATTTTCTGGGGTTGCAATGCGGTCAGTACGAATATGCATCAGGTTACGCTCGCAGAAAAAGCGCGGAAAAACGGTGCCCAGGTTGTCGTCATTGATGTACACAAAAACCAGACTGGCCGCTGGGCAGACTGGTTTATTCCGATTTTGCCGGGAACTGATACGGCACTCGCACTCGGACTGATGCATGTGTTATTTGCTGAAAATCTGGTGGATGAGGAGTTTCTTACTGCGCATACAGTCGGGCATGAGGAATTGCGTGAACATGTTAAGCGATATGATCCGGAAACGGTTTCCGCCATCACAAAAGTACCAGCGGAAGATATTTATAAGCTGGCGCGCTTGTACGGTACAACATCGCCCGCATTTATCCGAATTGGCAATGGGCCACAGCATCATGACAATGGTGGCATGTTCGTGCGTAGCGTTGCCTGTCTTCCGGCCTTAACCGGCCAGTGGCATATCAAAGGTGGAGGGGCCATTAAAGGAAACAGCGACTACTCAGCCGTCAATTTTCAAGTATTGCAACGTCCGGATTTGCTGAAGCAGAAGACACGCTCCATTAATATGAATCAAATTGGCGAAGCGCTCACTGAACTCGATCCGCCCGTTTACTCTGTTTTTGTTTACAATAGCAACCCGCTTGTCGTGGCGCCGGATACAAATAAAGTAAAAGCGGGTTTTGCGCGCGAAGATTTGTTTACGGTTGTGCATGATTTATTTTTAACAGAGACCGCCCGTTACGCCGATATTGTGCTGCCGGCGACATCGGCGTTTGAAAATTTGGATTTGTACACGTCATACTGGCATTTGTACGTGCATTTGCACGAGCCGGTGCTTGAACCATACGGGGAAAGCAAATCCAATGTGGACGTGTTTCGTCTGCTTGCACAGGCGATGGGGTTCGAAGAACAAGCGTTTAAAGATACGGAAGAGGAGATGATTCGGCAAATTCTCGACCGCGAGGCGAATCCATACTTGGACGGCATTACGTATGAAGCGCTGCATGAGAAACGGTTTATGAAAATCGATAGTAGCAAGGCTCCGAAATTCCCCGGGCGCCTGCCGACACCGAGCGGCAAGATTGAACTGTATTCCACGCGGATGGAAAAAGAGGGATTGCCGCCGCTCCCGACATACGAACCTATTAAAGAAGAAGAGATGTTTCCGCTTTTGTTCGTTTCGGCGCCGAACCATAATTTCTTAAACTCAACGTTTTCTAATAATGCTAAGCATGTAGCGATGGAGAAAACGCCGCGCCTGCACATTCATCCGGAAGATGCCCGGAAACGGGGCATTGAGCATGGAGAAAAGGTTCGTGTCTATAATAACCGTGGTGAATGCGAACTGACCGCTTTCGTTGCAGAAAATGTTTTGCCAGGTGCGGTTGTCAGCCAGGGGCTCTGGGCGGATGAGCCAGGAACAAAACGCATTGTGAACGCTCTGACGCCAAGCCGTTTATCTGATATGGGAGGAGGTGCCACTTTCTTTTCAACGAGAGTGGAGGTAGAGAAACTGGCAGCAGACGCAAACGGAATGGATGATAAAAAGAATTCGGACAGCGATGTGTAAGAAAAGGGAAAAAGCAACCGTCCTTACCTCTCTGCCCGAACTGTAGCACAAAACAGGAGTAAAATACGGATATAATACGTGCGTCATGCGAATGTTATCGCTAAAATGAACCTGATTTCGTGCTTTTTTGCAGTACAAACTCTTCGATGACATGGCGCACGCCTTCTTCATTGTTGGAGCGCGTTACATAATCGGCTTTTTGTTTAATAAACTCCGGCGCGTTGCCCATCGCGACGCCGAGACCGGCGACTTTAATCAAATCGATGTCATTATAGCTATCCCCGATGCCGATGATTTTCGAACGGTCAATGCCAAACATTTTTGCCAGATGAAGAATCGCTTGGCCTTTGCTGGCTTCGGGGTGCATAACTTCAAGAAAATATGGCTTTGATTTCGTAATATATGCCGCCTCCCCAAATTCTTCGTTTAGCTCTTTTGCTAGTGCATCAAGTGCTTCAGGTTCATCATAGTATAACAGCATCGATAGAAATCATTTTATACAATATATCATCGCTCCTTTTCTTTTTATTCGAATTTTGCCCATATGATCATATCACATCGGGCGGAGGGTACGGACCCCTATTTACACAAACTTCTTGATGGTACCAACTGTATATGGAAAAGGATATTGACAGTGTACCTAATAATAACTAAACTATAATTGATATTGATAATAATAATCATTATTGATTAAAAGATGAAAAAGGAGGAAGTAAATCGGCTAGATTATTTTTTTTGTTGTTTTTAATTGATAATGAGTTTCATTTTTATTTATTAAGGGGAGAATGTAAGTGATAAAAAGAAAGACAATACAACGAGTAGGATCGGCTACACTTGTTATATCTTCTATTTTATTTTCGTATCCGTCATATGGACAAGCGAGTAGTTCGGATAAATCGGTGAAGAGTGAAAAAGAAGAATACAAGGTATCCGTTACCGTGGATAAAGTTCATACGTTGGTAGCGGGAAAGAAGGATGAAAATGCATTGACCACGGTTGAAATCGAGGAGCTGATTCCTGGGACATTCCTGCCTGGAAGGGAAGTTACTTTTTCCTTGCCAAAAGGGCTTTCATCGGTGGACAAAATTAAGGTTTGGCATAATAGCGATTTACGCGTCGAAACGACAACAAGTAAAATTACGATCCATGTCCCAGCCTATCGTTCAGAGGAGAAATATAAACTGACAGCAACCATGCGCCTTGTCGCCAGGATTGATCAAGAAGGAGAATTAAAAGCGACAATTAAAGGGGATGGCGTTACGGAAAGCAAGGTTTTGATTGCAAGGGTTATTCAGGGCGCAAGCATTGAGCCCGTTAAAAACGAAAAACAACGTCCGCTCCGTTTAGGTGTTCAAGCTCAGCCGGCACCCGATCTTCTTTTTACTGAACGTGTGGCAGGTGCATTTAGAAAAGAGGGAAATGCCGATATTACATTTCATCTTCCCAGAGTTGGTATGCGCTTTAGTGAAGTGCCGACGGTTAAAGTCATCAAGGGAGATTTGCAAATCGATGAGCATTCGGTTCAGCTGGTAGAGGAGAAAGAACTGAAAGATGACTCTTATTCTAATGGAATTACTTTTAAAATCAAAAAAGAAAGTTCCAAACCTTCCGTCATCCAGGTTTCTGATATTAAAATTTCTACCAACCGTACGATGGCAGATGGATTGTATGATTTAACCGTATGGGGAGATGCTCTGGCGCATGAAAAACAGTTGAAAGATTCGAAGGTGATGTCTTTTCCGTACGTTTCAGTTAACGGTTCAGATGAAAAGCATGAAGTAAAAAGAGAGATATCTTTTTCGGTTGGAGAGCTGGTTTATTACATAGGGCACACAGAGAAAAAAATGAATATTGCTCCTTACATGAAGAAGAACCACATTTATGCGCCGATTCATCATTTGGCCGAAGCGCTGGGGATTCATGAAAATGAGTTGCTCTGGGATGAAGCAAGCCAAACGATGACCATTCTTAAAGACAAAAAGATTCTTCAGTTACAGGCAGGAAGCGATATCGTGGGTATTAACAGTATGAAAGTGCCGATTCCTACAGATATTGAAATGAAAGATGCACATATTATGGTGCCGCTTGATGTGGTTGCCGCATTTTTAGGAGTGAAAGCAAAGTGGGAGCCGGCAAGCAAAAAAATTATACTGAGCTAGATCGTAGATTTCCGGTATAATTCATTAAAATCCATTCAGTTTCATTTGTATGATGTTCAACGGCTATTATTTTTAAATCATTATTAATTATTATTTATAAAGGTATTCGTCATAAAGAAAGTAGGGTGCATAATGTGCCCTACTTTCTTTATGCCTAAATATTAGGAATGTATATAGGGGTTTTATCCCATGCGGGCACGGTAGCGCGAGAATATAAAGTTCCTTCCGTTGTAGAATGGCCACCACTGTTTTAAAGGATGTTACAGGCCGTTCCCAAAAAGATGACAGGAATTGCATCGGGAATTTTTTCAACGTTTCGTTGTTTCGTTATGTTGGCGGCATGATCGCTTCCGTATTAGTGAGTCTATTAAGGGAGAAAATATGGATGTATAGCATGCTTTTATTCGCTTTCATTATAGGCTGGAAGTTCGAATGTCCCTTTGATGTTTAGAACGGTTTCTCCGCAATCCGTTGTAAACGAGAGATCCTCATCAATACGTAGTTCTGAAACAACGATGTTACTGAAATCCGGGCAGGGATTTTCAGCGCGCGTAAAGTAAATCGTATGATTCACGTGAACTGAGCCCAAGCGACTAATCGCTGCTAAATCTCTGCCAACGTTTCCCGTAATGTTAGAGATACTGACAATAAACTGGATATAGCCTACCGCTCTCACGCGTTGAAGGCTCCCGCTACAATTCGCTTCCTTTTGGTCAAAATGAGGGATATGTTCAGCGGTTTGTGTACAAGTATCAATAATGCATTCGATCCCCTCTGTGTTAAAAGCAATGTCAGGAGCAAAAGAAGGGGCAAGCCTGAATCCTTGTGGTAGCACAATATTGCAACTAAAAGGGACAGACCGGTTACATATGGTTTCATCGTAAGGAGCCGATGTTTGTTGGCTGCTCACTACCTTTGTACGTCTTTCAGATAATAGTTGCTTTTGAATATTTGTTGGCATTTCCTCGTCCAGTTCTTTTTGCTCTTCCAGGTTTGCCACTAAGCATGTTGCGACTTTTTTTGGCGTTGATGTACTATGTTTATTTTTATATGTAGCAGATTGAGCTTTGTATATAATCGATTGATTTTTATATATATTGTATTGAGCCTGGGAAATAATATAGGAACGCATACGATCCATCCTTTCTTTTTCATACTGAACGGTGTTATCACATGTTATCTTTAGGTTAGTTTTGCAACACCCTCACACTGTATAGAGAATGCAAAAAAGAATGGATTGGTGACGACAAACGTGGAGAAATTTATATCCGTCGCTTTCAAATACAGTTCATTCACCTATAACCAACCCGTTTTGTACGTGCATAAGATACATTGTATTTGTAAACACAATGAGACAATGTGCGGTTCTACTTTAATGAGAGAAAAAGAGGTGGTTGGCTGTATGAGAACGATGGTATTTATAGGAACAAGCAAGTCCGGTTCGAGTCGGGAAGCGATTCGGGCGGCCGAACGGCTTGGTTTTTATACCGTTCTCTTTACGAGGCGTAAGCTAAATCTGGAGCAACGAGCGGAATTTTCCGATGTCCACGAATTAATATCGATTGATTTAGATGATGTACCATCAATGAGAGAAAAGATCAAACAGCTACAAAAACAAGGAAAAATCATTGAGGCGATTGTTAGTTTTGTTGATGGACTTGTTTATACGGCCGCGGTTCTTTCGGAGGAATTTTGTCATACAGACCTGTCCAAGGAAGCCATTTTAAAAATGGAAGATAAAATACAAACACGCAGCGCTTTGCAAAAGACTCCTTTTAATATGAATTATGCGATATATAAGCAAGGATCTTTATCTTTTTTTATAGAAGAAAACGAGCTGACATTCCCGCTCATTGTAAAGGCTCCCCATTCAGCTGGTTCGAAAGACGTTTTAAAAGTTGACCGCAAATCTGAGTTTGAATCTTGTGTAAACAAATTAAAGCAAAAGTATCCAGGAAGCCCTATTTTAGTTGAGGAATATATTGATGGACCGCAATATTTGGTAGAAACGTTGGTTTACCAAAATAAGGTGAACATTGTAGCTATTATTGAACAAGAAATTTCAAAAGAGCAACGCTTTATTGTAACAGGCTATTCTTTGCTTGCAAAAGTAGAGGAGCATTTATATGAAAGTCTTTCGCGTGCTGTTATATCAATCATTCGAATGTTAGGGATGAAAAACGGGGCATGCCATCTGGAATTAAAATTCCACAAAAACCAATGGAAACTGATAGAAGCGAATCCCAGAATATCCGGGGGAGCCATGAACAAAATGATTGAGGTTGCTTATGGCATTAATTTAGCTGAACAAATTATTAAAATAGCTATTGGAGAAGCGCCGTCCTTACAAAAAACATATAAGAAATTCGTTTTTACTCAGTATATTACGTTAGCTTCGTCAGGAGAACTGCAATTGGTAACCGGAAGAAACAGAGCTTGGCGATATGAAGGGGTTGATGATGTATATATTAAGCCAAAGCGGGGAACGTATTTGCATCCTCCATTATCGATGGGGCACCGTTATGCCTATGTCATGGCTTCGTCTTCTACAAAGGAAGAAGCCAAAACAATCGCGAAAGCCGCAGCCAAGGAAATCCACTTTCATCTTTATTGATTTTAAGAAAGGAGGGGGAACATGACGACAATCGGCATGCTCCATTATCGTAAACACCCGGAGAAAGTTCTAAAAGCATATGCATTTGCTGCTGTTGCCAAGGCGGAAGGGGTTGATTTTTTCTATTTTACCCCCGGAAAAGTGAATATGGAAAAGAAAACGATTCTAGGGTATGCATTGGAAAAAGGAGATGGATAGAAAGAAAAATGCCATTTCCTGATGTGATTTATAATGCAGGCAGTCCTTTGACTGAGAAGGCGTATGATATTCATGAAAAACTTTCTGAACAAATTCCTTTTACAAGTCACTCGCTAGGCAGTAAAACGAGTGTGTATGAACGAGTCAAGAAAAATGGCCAATTTTCTCAATATCTTCTTCCTTTTATGATGATAAAGAGTATGAAAGATGTTTTTGAATTTTTGGCTGCGCATCAAAATGTAGTCATAAAGCCTGTATCCGGTCATAAAGGGATTGGGGTTATCTTTATAGAAGAAAATAATGGCACGTACACTGTTATTAATCAGGACGATACTTCAACTTATAGTAAACAAACGCTTCGGGAATTGTTAAATCCGTTGGTTATAGATGAAGAATATTTGATTCAGCGTTATGTTTCATCAAAAACAAAATATGGAAGCGCCTATGATTTTCGCCTGCATGTTCAGAAAAACGGAGAAGGCAAATGGGTGATTACAAACATTTATCCACGAATCGCCAATCCGGGAAAAATTGTAACTAATCTAAATAGCGGGGGCGCCATCTCGATGCTGGAATCTTTTTTAATTCAGGAGTTTGAGGAGGAGTCCTACAATGTTAAACGATATCTCGAACAATTTTCCCTCGTTTTTGCCGAACATATGGATAAAATCTATGACGAATCTTTTGATGAACTGGGCATTGATGTAGGATTAGACGCCAACCGGAAGATATGGATTTACGAGGTGAATTGGCGTCCCGGAGTTCCTCCCACGTTTGATTTAGAGCTGGATGTAGCCAGAAATACCATTCATTATGCCGTATATTTGTCGAACAAATTCCACGGACGTTAAACGGTAAGAAGGTGGAAGGTTTCATTGACAAAAACGCTAAGCTTGCATTGATTTTTATTTATATTTTATGCCGCAAACCGGATTTTCATTCCGGGTTTGCGGTTTTTTTATGGAAAATTTTTAATATGCCATCTTTTAAACTTTTGATGTTTTTACATCGTTCTTTTGTTTCAGCAGCAAGATGGTTGGAAGCAGGCAACCGGCAAGGCATGTAGTATCTACCGTTATTTTTGGCCGGCCGGAAGTCTCCCAATATTTTTTGGAGGCCGATATTTTTGTTCATGAATGAATGTAGAATTTGTCAAAAAGGCGAAAAATTAAATCGTACAGCCTGTCTTTTTTTTCAAAATGTCTACATATAATTTGCATAAAAAAGCAATCTTTCCATGCAGTAAGGTTTTGTGAGTTTACTGTTTACAGGGGTGGGGATATGAAGAAAAGATGGGGAACTATATTACAAATTGCAGCCACTTATATCGGCACTGTGGTTGGGGCAGGGTTTGCTTCCGGGAAGGAAATTGTTGAATTTTTTACTGTTTACGGACTGGTAGGACTAATCGGCATCTTAGTAAGTGGAATGTTGTTTATTTGGATTGGCACGAAAATGATGCTCCTATCCCACCGGATTGGCGCCTATTCCTATGAAGAATTAAATACCTATATATTCGGTGAAATGGTTGGTAAGGTGATCAATGTACTGACGCTGCTTATTTTATTTGGTGTTACGTCGGTCATGTTGTCAGGAACGGGTTCCATTTTTGAAGAACAATTAGGCTTTTCTTATCAATGGGGGATTTTATTTACGCTGATTCTTTGCTATGCCGTCATGATAAAAGGACTGGATGGCATTCTTGCTGTTAATTCCTTGGTCGTTCCGATGATGCTCTTTTTTAGTTTTCTGATTGCTACTTCTTTGTTGGGACACCATGATTTTTCCCATGTTTTTCAGAAAGAAGAACCACAGGTAACCTGGAAGTCGCTTGTGAGTCCCTTTGCTTATGTGGCATTTAATCTGGCTATGGCACAGGCTGTTCTTGTTCCTCTTGGAAAAGAAATAAAGGACGAAAGCGTGTTGAAGTGGGGAGGTTTTTGGGGAGGGATCGGTCTTTGTTGTATGCTGATCTCTTATCATTTAGCTCTTTCTTCTTTACCGAACGTAGCACAATTTAATGTTCCTATCGCTGAAGTGCTCGAAGATTTTGGTTCGTTTATTCATATTTTATTCCTGATCGTCGTTTATGGCGAAATTTTTACTACGCTAATTGGTAACGTGTTTGGAATTTCGCGCAAAATGCAGAAATTCTTCGTTATATCGGAAAAATGGATGATAGTAGGGATTTTATTACTTAGCTTTTTAATTAGTCAGATTGGATTTGGTTCCCTGCTTGGCTTCCTCTATCCTTTATTTGGCTACACCGGATTATTGTTACTTTTTTGTATAGCTGTGAAACAGTAGAAAAAGACTGCAATATCCAATAAATACAAGCGATTTTTCATGCATAATTTGCTTCCTTTTTTAAGAAACTGTGAAGGAACGGAACAAATGCAAAAAAGCCGGGAATACTAAAAGTTGAAGGAGGTGATAAAATGGATGAAGTAAAGGAAACAAGAAAGGAAACAAGAGAGGAAGAAACACGTGATACCTCTGCTCTATGGTTGGGGTGGATCGGCATCGTAGCGGGGATTGTTGCTTTCTTCTACGCTCCGCTTCTTTTTGGCGGGGCTGCCGTAATCCTTGGATTGATCACAGTGTTTAGTAAGGCGAACACCCTGGGATGGTGGGCGATTGGCCTTGGAGTCGTAGGCATCATTGTCCAGTGGTTTTATCGTGGCTCCCTTTTTTATTGAATGTATTTTTTCGTTTGGATACCGGTATTGTAGTTGGAAAATCGAAAAGCAGGAAAAAAAGAGGTTGGATGATATTTCCAATCTCTTTATTTTTTCTGTGTCCCGTTGCGCTTGTTTTCATTCCCCTAAATGGAAATCATAAAGTGAGAAGATTATGAATGTTTCCTTGTTCCCCTTTTTTTCATGAAGAAATGGTATGCTGATTGATGTGTAAACGATTGATTGTTCTAAAAGGAAATTTAGAAAGGAGAACGAGGAAGTGTTTCAAAAAAATGTTCGATTTTTACTTCTCATTTTGATGCTCGGGCTTGTGCTCATCACCAGTGCATGCTCAAATGAACAAGCCGTAGCTCGCGTAAATGGGGAAACGATTAGCAGGGATGATTTGTATAATTTTATGGTGAAACAAAATGGAGAGCAAGCATTAGACGTCTTAATTACAAACAGTATCATCAACCAGGAAGCCAAAAAGCAAAACATTTCCGTTTCACAGGCGGATATAGATAAGGAGTTAAAAAAAGTAAAGGATTCCTTCGGAACGGAAGAAGCATTTAATGAAGCGTTGAAACAAACCGGTTTTTCTTTGCAGGATCTGCGAGAAGATGCGGCCATCAATATAAAAGTGAAAAAGCTGCTTGAACCGAAAGTTCCAATAACTGAAGAAGAAATGAAAAAGTATTTTGAAGAAAACAAGGCGATGTTTGCAACGGAAGAGCAAGTAAAAGCCCGCCATATTTTGGTAGAAACGAAAGAAAAAGCGGACGAAGTGAAAAAGAAATTAGCGGCTGGCGAAGATTTTGCCGAGCTGGCAAAAAAATATTCGATAGATATAAACAATAAGGATCAGGGAGGCGATCTTGGTTTTTTTGGCAAGGGCCAGATGGTAGAACCGTTTGACAAAGTCGCCTTTTCATTAGCGCCAGGGAAAATCAGCGACCCAGTGAAAACAGAATTTGGATACCACATTATTAAGGTAGAACAAAAAAAGCCAGCGAAACAAGCGAATTATGAAGAAAGCAAAAGTGAAATAAAAGACATGTTATTCGCCAAGAAAATGCAGCCTGTATACAATACTTGGATGGAAGAGAAGAGGGCCGAATATAAAATCGAGAATTTCTTGACGAAGAAACAAACAGACACAAAATCATAATTTGGTTGTTTTTAACATTGCGCTGTCTGATATGGATGGGAAGTGTGTTTTAGTCAACAGAAGGAAGAGAAGACGGAGGAAAAGATAAAAACGAATCTTTTCCTCTTCCTCATGCCACATTACAAATATTGAAATTTCAACGTACATTTATTTAGTTGTATAGAAAAAGCGCGATACAATGAGTCCAATAACGCCAAGACCAATGAACAAAACAGCACGGACAAGAAGCGACAGAAACGGTAAATCAAAGAAAATTGCTTTCAGCAGTGTTATAATAAGCAGCGCCATTCCCAGGCGGCGCAGATCTTTGTTGGCGCTTCTCGCACCATAAAGAATTCCTGCCACTGCATACAGTGCCCAAACTGTAGAAATAGCTAGCTGCATTATTTCAAACGACATCTCACGCATGACCGCTCCGGTAATTTCCGTTAAAAAAACAAGCAACAAAAATGCATAACCTACACCCATTATGCGTAATACTTTTTCTTCCTTAAATAGCCTCTTCTGCTTAAGCAGTTTATATAACCAGGCTGCCGTAATGAGCATAACACACCAGTTGAACGTCACTGATGAAACGACAAATTCAATATCACGCGCAATGGTTACCATCAGACTGAGACCATAAATAAGGCCACCAGTAATTTGCTGTAACTTTGACTGCAGGACAATCCCCAGATACAATGCCAGCGTTCCTTCCAACAGTATCATTATCGTCTCATTTTCGTTTTCCAGTACGTACAGTATATAGCTTGCTAGCGCGAAAGAAGCGATCGATATGGCAACGGCCGCTTTCTTCCGGTTTCGTCCCAGCAAAGCATAAGCTATGCTTCCATACAACACAAATATGCCAAGCAGCATCCATTCTACCTGTACTTCAGCAAATGCGATGTTCAGCCATACCGTTGTCAGTACAAATGTAGTAAACAGCATACCTGTCTGACTGCGCATGTACACGGTTTGTCGCAGGAAAAACAAAAGCAGGGCTGCATGCTGAATTATACTGCCAACCGCAAAAGTACTTCCTTCTTCGCCTCCAGTAATGATGAAAAAGAGAAAGAAAACAATCTGTAACAGAGCTGCCGACGTGTAATACAAAACGAGATATTGCTTTCGTATTGCCACATATAAAAACGTGACGTACAATGCTATCTCGTATGCAACAAAAAACAAAGAATTCGGATTATGGCTTTCTACAAGAAACGGAATAAATACACCGGCTAGGGATGATAGCACAGCCAGCGCCTGTGACCGATGGCGATACGATAAAAAGACACCGCCCGCGATCCAGATGATATTGAGCGGAAAGGCTAGGGAAGCTGGGATAAATCCGTACAGCATATGCATAGCAAATGTCGTCAGTATCACAATACAAATGGCAGCTCCTAACAAAACCTGGCCAAGCCCGGTTCGTTGATGCTTCATTTGACGACTCCCCATCCAGAGGAGCCACCCGGATACGATAAAACCAAGCACAATACGCACAGGTTCGGTAATGTATCCTCGATCAATCGAAGCTTTAAATGCCCAAACAATGCCGACCAGTAGCACGATGACAAAGATGCGTGGCAGCCAGACACGACCGATAAGTGTTTCCCAGTCTGTCGGCTCTTTTTTCTCTGACACCGTGTGCGATTTCACCGCAGGCGAAACGTTGTTTATCCCAGTCAGTGTAGGTTTTTGGGGCTGAAGGGCCGCTATTTTTCGTTCCAGCTGCGCCACGCGGGCCTCTAACTCGGCAATTCGTTGTTCTTGATCCATACATTTCCTCCTTTTTCATTTTTGATATAATCATTTTTTTCAAACAAAACAAATAGCGCGTGGTTGGTACCGGCATAAGGAATAAGATTCATATTTGTTCCTCCCATTCATTCTAAATTTTGTAATCCATGCGGCATTTTCTTTATTGATTGCGGTATTTTCTCTATTATGGAATAGATCATAAGATTCTCACAAGAAATAAAAATATATATTTTAATTATTTGGTAAATATGGATGATATAAAAAATTAGATAAGAGAGAAGATACGATAAGTAAAAATACATGAGATGCAGAATGATATGACAGCAAAATTAGTTATGTATCTCAAATTCGGAGAAGATACGGTAACACTACTTCAACCGCAGGGTATTGATCAAAAGACATCGGATGTATATTATATGGTTGGATTGGTTCGTTGATTTGCTTTATCGTCGTTTCTATTATGCTATGAGCACTCAGAACGTATATACATAAAGCATAAAGAGATATAGCGATGGGAGAGAAGAATGGAACGAATAAAGAAATGGATAGGTATCCTATCTATCATGTTCGGGCTTTTCATTATGGCGTTACTGTTTACTTACAGAACGGATTATGATACCCCGACACCCCCTAGGATAGATAGGTACGAGAAAGTTAAGCAGTATGAACCTATGTTACGAGCTGAATTAAGAAAGTATCATTTGGAAGAATATACACTTACGCTGCTTGCCTTGATGCATCAGGAAAGCAGAGGGGAAGGAGGCGACCCAATGCAGGCATCAGAGTCGGCCGGTCTTCCACCAAATACAATCAATGATCCTGCCTGGAGCATCCGACAGGGGGTAAAACATTTTAATGACGTTCTTACGTACGGAACAAAAAAGAAAGTCGACTTCCCTACTGTTATACAGGCGTATAATATGGGGAAAGGATACATTGACTTTATAGCTGCACATGGTAAGAAGCATACGGAAGAACTGGCAAAGCAATATTCCGCAATTCAGGTAAAAAAAGAACCTAATGTCTACAATTGTGGAGAGGATCGCAACAATTTTCGATACCCCTATTGCTACGGTGATTTTTCTTATACTACAAAAGTCTTGCAAAAGCGAGAACGTATAAAAAATACAATGGAAGCAAGTTGAGAACGATTCAAATACTCCTATATGAAGGGGAGTATTTTTTTATTCTAAAAATGTAAGATACGTATCATGAAAATAATGATAAAATGACAAAAGAAGCGATTAAAAGTAGCACAAAACTTTATCGACTTACCGATCATGGAAAAAAGCGCGGGCATTGCCGCTTCGTATCAAATTCAGCCGCAGGCAGAAAGTATATATGGCGATCTATGCAGTGCTTTTGCTTGTGTTTGGCATATATAATACTTTTGTTTTTAGTAGTTATGTGACAGGAAAAAAAGCGATTGAACTGTCTTTCCCATTGCATAAAGGAACTTATTATGTGCTCCAAGGTGGCAATCATGTGCAAATGAATAATCATAATGCCTATCCGTCGCAAAAGTATGCCTTGGATATTGTGAAATTGAATACGCTTGGTATGCGTTCGAATGGCATATATCCAAAACAGCTTGATCGATACATGATTTACGGTGATGAAGTGATAAGTCCTTGTACCGGTAAAGTGCTGAAAGTAAGAAATGATGCACCTGACCTCATGCCACCGGATATGGATTCTGAAAGACCGGAGGGAAATTATGTCGCTCTTGTGTGTGAAAATGAAGAAGCAGTGATCTATATGGCACATATGCAGGAAGGCAGTGTTGCAGTGAAAGAAGGGGAAGTTGTACAGGAGGGTCAACCGATTGGACGAGTGGGCAATTCCGGAAACACGACAGAGCCGCATCTGCATATCCATGCAGAAAAAGATGGAGAAGGCATTCCGATCAAATTCAATGGCAAATTTCTTGTAAGAAACAACATCATTCGATGAAGAACCAGAAGCACTCCATTCCATATTCCTATTCTATTTTTTATATAAATATTTTACCAATTTGTCATTTAGAGATGAAGTATATCAGACCTTAAAAAAAGCTATTATAATGTTGAAGTTAGAGCCGGGGCAACGTTTGAATGATAAGGAACTAGCCGAAGACTTTGGAATAAGCCGCACCCCAGTTAGAGAGGCGCTTAAACGTCTTGAAGATGAGGGTCTTGTAGAATCTGTTCCCGGTTCCGCTACCCGTGTAACGCCATTAAAACCAGAGGAGGCAAAACATGCATTTACTGTCGTAGCAGCCTTACATTCTTTAGCTGCTCGACTTGCGGTTCCTTTGTTAAAGGATTCAGATATAAAAATGATGGAGGTAAGTAATAATAATTTAAAGGTTTCACTTGAACAAAACGATATTATTCAAGCTATTCAAGCAGACGAGTCCTTTCACGATGTTTTTTACGGATTAACCCCCATTACTTGGACACAAACAACCTTATTCATCTTTTTTCGTACCCTTTGTTTTGAAATATATAATATAATGACATTGGACAATTTAAAAACAATAGGAGAGCGATAAAATGAAGCGTGTTTGTGTCTTTGCTGGATCTAATCCCGGAACTCATCCTGAGTATAAAGAATCTGCCATTCAGCTCGGGAAAGAGTTGGTAAAAAAAGGAATTGAGCTAGTATATGGTGGCTCAAATATCGGACTTATGGGTACGATAGCGAATACGGTATTAGAGCAAGGTGGTACCGCTATAGGCGTCATGCCTACAAACTTGTTCCGTGGAGAAGTGGTTCATCAGAACCTCACTCATCTCTATGAAGTAAAAGATATGCATGAACGAAAGGCCAAGATGGGGGAGCTTTCCGATGCGTTCATTGCTCTTCCTGGAGGATATGGAACATTTGAAGAAATTTTTGAGTTTGTTAGCTGGGGACAACTAGGAATACATAATAAGCCTGTAGCAGTATTAAATGTAGAAGGCTACTACAACCCTTTAATGGAGATGATTGCAAAAGCGGTAGAAGGAGGTTTTATGCCTTCGACACATAAAGAGTTTATTATTTGCGAAAGCGACCCAATAATTCTCCTAGAGAAGATTCGTACATACAAGCCACCTGTGAAGACAAATAAATGGAGTGAACTGGAATATAATAAAAATAAATAAACATAGTGAATAAGAGTCAGCCGCTTTAGGAATTTAGGTGGATCGTTCAGAACCCCTCACTTTCCCTCGACCATATGCATTCAAATCAAAAGCGCCGCCGCACAAAAAACGGGGGGCGCTATTTACTTTTTAGGAAAGTTGTTGCTTCAGTTTTTCCAAAAGCGTCATCTGGCTCCCCATTAAATCTGCAATGGATGTTTGCATTTTTGGTTTTTCCCGCGTATATACCCACTGGTCTTTCTGCATCATCTGCATGACCTTAAATGTTGCCATCGCGTCGTCAAGGGCACGGTGCGACTGTGCCGTTTCAGCCAATCCGTATTTGTCTAAAGCGTACCATAGGCCAGGTGTGTCTTTATGCCCATAGTAGAACTGGTATGCTTTGGACAAATCCAGCCAATCTTCCAGCATTACGGAAAAAGGGAATTTTATATTGTGTTCCCGACAATTGCGGCGTAATCCCTTCATATCCAAATCGCCCCATGTAACAAGCGTTGTCTTCTCCCGTATGTATTGTGCAAGCAGTTCGTCAATCATTGCTTTAAATTCGATGCCTTCCATAACGTCTTGTTGCGTAATTCCAGTCAGCTTGATACATTTCTCGCCCAACTGGGGAAAGAAGACAGGAACGACCAGCGAGGAAAATGTATCGACAATTTCATTTTCCTCAATGATAACCATCCCCACTTCTATGACCTCATGGAAAAAGCCTTTCGGAGCTTCTTTTTTGTCAAACGTTGTAAATTCAAAGTCAATGAACATATACCGTTCTTTCATCTGTGCCCCCCATTTTTCTTTTTCTTCTTTTCATTCTATTTTTAAACAGAAAATCAGTCAATTCCTGGGCGCTGTACACATATGGATAAAGAGGACATATTGGAGAAGGGAGAATCATTGTGTTTCGTCCACATGATCTAGTATTTCTTTTTTGGTTTCTTTGTTTCTTTGCAGTTGCCTATTGGCATTTGACAAATGAACCAGCTAAGCTGCAACAAGGTATACCCAGTGATACTGTTACTGCCTATGTCTATAAAGTAACAAAAGATAATACAATTCTGGCTATGATAGATGGAAAGAGCTATACTGTTCGCCTGCAAGGCATAATGATTTCCACAACACGAGAAGCGAGGTGGTTTTTAAAAGAAAAGGTCACCGGTCAGCAAGTTGCGCTCGAATATGACGAACAAGCAAGAGATGAAAAAGGAAACATTCTGGCTTACGTGTGGCTGAGAGGAGAAATGGTAAATCACACCATGGTTGCAAAAGGCTACGCGCGCGCTTTTCAGACGCCAGATCAAACAATGTACATAAAAGTTCTTAAACAGGCACAAAAGTAAAATAATACTGCGTATAAACTTAACCCTACTATTTTCAACCAACTTGCACACTGTTATAAAGGGGGGCGCTTGCTTGCGATTCCGCACAGTCTTCAGTGGCCACAGAATTGGCACCTTTGGTAAAAGGAGATGGGCTGGGAAAAGGTGACGCAGAACCGACAGTATGGAATCTTATAGACGAGAACGGTACGATTCAGAGGTGCATAAATCAAAAAATTCTCAGTATCATGGGCACGAGCCATGGTGCCATACATAAGGTAATGAGCGCTGCCATAATCATGGATAAACTGGAAATCGTACCTGTAATGGAACTAAGTTCAAAAGCTTTTGAAGTACCTGCACCATGCGCTCCTGTACCAAGAAGTACGCCTCGGGCAATCTCATTCTCAATCCGCAGTAACCGGATGATAATCGGCCCAATAACTGTGCCGAGCAATCCGGTCATAATCACAAATACGGCTGTAATAGTAGGTATACCGCCAATGCTTTCAGACACATCCATGGCAATGGGTGTGGTTACGGAACGTGGGATCAGACTATTAACAATTTGCGTATTTAGATGTAGCACTTTAGCAACACACAATGACGAAACAATGGCTATAACCGAACCTGATAGCACGCTGACAATAATTTCAGTCGCGTGCTTTTTTAATATATTGAAATATTTATAAAGTGGAACAGCGAATGCAATGGTGGCCGGTTCAAGCATATTACTTAGCCATTTTGCGCCTGTATTGTATGATTCATACGAGATATGAGTCAAAAATAAAAAAGCAACGATAAATAATGGTGTCGTAAGCAGGGGAGACAAATAGACTTTCGGTTTATGCTTATAACACCACTTGGCTCCCCAGTAAAGGCTCATTGTGAAAATGAGGCTAAAAAGAGAAATCATCATGAAGGTTTTTGCTCCTTTCTTTCTGCGATTTTTTTTGCTACTAGCCCTGTGCAGGCCATGACAATGGCCGTGCTGAAAACAATGACCATGGTTACATATACTCCGTCATTTACCAAAACACTTTTATATTTTATAATTCCAACAGCCGATGGAATGAAGAATAGCAACAGCTCTGCCAGTAACCATTTTGCGCCCAATTCAACCCATTCTAGCCGGATTATTTTTGTTTGTAGTAAAGTAAAAATGATAAAAATACCTAAAATGCTGCCTGGTATTTTTAAATGAAAGAAGTCGACTAATTTGTTCATGACCAGTGAAAAGACGCACAAAAGAGCAATTTGCCCCGCACCTTTGAGTAGGGTTGTCACTTCTCTTCCCTCCTTTCAGTGAAAAGTGTACATTATTTGTTTTCATAGGTAAAATGCATATATAGAATGTATACTATTCCTTTTATCTATAGTTAGAAAAGGAGATATGAAATGGATATACGGCATTTGCAATGTTTTTTGAAGGTGGCACAGTGCAAAAGCTTTACGAAAGCTGCCCAGGCTTTATACCTCACGCAACCAACCATTAGTAAAATGATTAAAAATATTGAAAAGGAACTAGGGGTTGTGCTGTTTAATCGTTTAGGAAAACAGGTAGAATTAACAGATGCCGGACAGATTATTTTTGCTCAGGCGCAGGATATTGTAAACTCATTTTACAATTTGTCGTCCGAGCTGGATGATCTGATGAATTTGAAAAAGGGGCATATTCGGATTGGATTACCCCCGATGATCGGGTCAAGTTTTTTTCCTAAAGTGCTTGGAAAGTTCCGTGAGCAGTATCCGGATGTTACAATTCAGCTTGTAGAAGATGGTGCAAAGAAAGTAGAAGCGGATGTTGAAAATGGTGTACTGGATATCGGGGTTGTGCTATCACCGACAAATGAGGAGGTGTTTCATTCATTTTCGCTTGTGAAGGAGAGGTTGATGTTACTTGTCCATCCATCCCATTCATTGGCAAATAGAGAAGCGGTATCATTATGCGAGCTAGCACAAGAGCCGTTCGTTTTTTTTCGCGAAGATTTTGCTCTCCATGATCGAATTATCGCGGAGTGTGTGCAGGCAGGGTTTCAGCCACGCGTGATATATGAGAGTTCACAATGGGATTTTATTAGTGAAATGGTGGCAGCTAATTTTGGCATTGCTCTTCTTCCGGAACCGATTTGTCGTGAACTTGATGCGGATCGGATTCGGGTTCTGCCGCTCATTGAACCGATCATCCCCTGGCATTTAGTCATGATTTGGCGCAAAGATCGGTATCTTTCGTTTGCGGCACGAGAATGGATTCGGTTTACCCAGGACCTTTTTGGAAAAAGGAAAAGGAAATCAGTGTAGGGAGGTTGGAATACCAATCCCAGTAGCAATACGGACAGGTTTACCAGGCTCTGTTTTTATTAAATAGTTGACCGATTCATAGAATCATACACAGGTGGTGAAACCATGGAAAACAAGACGGTTATAGATCATGCAGAACGCGCTGTTACCTTTCACTTTCCGCCGCAGCGCATTATTTCACTTTGCCCGTCGCTGACTGACACGCTGTTTGCACTCGGATTAAAGGAAAAAATCGTAGGACGTACACAGTTTTGCATCCATCCGGCCGAGCAAGTAAAGAACGTCAGGCGTGTAGGTGGAACGAAACAAATAAAAATGGATGTAATTAAAGAATTACAGCCGGATCTCATTATCGCGGAAAAAGAAGAAAATCCAAAAGAAATGGTTGAAGCGCTGGCTGAGCGCTATCCGGTGTATGTAACAGACGTAGAAAATTACACGGACGCCCTACGAATGATTCGGGATTTGGGTCAAATCACAGGAACAGAAGATGCTGCCCAACACATTATCACGCGAATTGAGACAAATTTTGCTTCGCTGAAGCCGACGCGGGATGTGCGTGTCGCCTACCTTATTTGGCAGAAACCGTATATGGCAGCAGGCAACCATACGTATATTCATTCGCTGCTTGAAAAATGCGGTTTTGTAAATGTGTTCCGAGACTTTCCGGGGCGTTACCCGACAGTGATGGAGGCAGATTTGCGTGAGGAAGCGCCTGATTTTATTTTTCTTTCTTCCGAACCGTTTCCTTTCAAAGAGACGCACCGAAATGTTTTTCATGAACAATTTCCTGATAGCGTGCCGCTTTTGGTAGACGGGGAGATGTTCTCATGGTACGGTGTCCGTATGATAAAAGCGGCACTATATTTCAATACATTAATTCATACCATTGAACAACAACGCAAATAGCTCACATGACCACAAACGACATTACATTTTCTTGATTTTTTAGAATTTTTTTCTTTTTTCCTCGTATGCTCCATGCTATAATAAAAGAACAAGAATGTTTGATGGCAAAAGTAAATATGTTAGAACCAAAGGACAGGCATTCTTGTTCTCTTCCTCTTTTTATCTTTTTGTGACAAGGAATCTGCAAATGGACACATTTTTCCTCCTAGTTCTTTATTCATTTATCTATTAGTAAATTTTGCTTATACCACAATGATAATCTCTGTTATTTTAGAACGATTCTTTGAATCTGGGTTGTCAAATGTTTCCGTATTTCCTTCTTTATAGAGTGAAGGGAGGGGTGAAATGGAAAAATATCCGTTCGTGTACAAAGAATCGTATCCAGATCTTGAAGCGATATTCACCGCATTCCTTATACAGCATAAACATGAACTATCAAACCGGGTAATCGACAGCTTTTTAAGTAATACGGAATATTATAAACTGTTTGTCGATGCCGTCTGCATTCCAACTCTCCATCACCGCAAAAAACTTGACGAAGCCTTCCAGCAATTTTTCACCGAAATACGTCTTATTCATTACATCTCCAAACTTATCTCACGGGTTTCCAGGGATTGTTATCTGAAAGAAAAAAAGCGGCACTCTTATTCGCTTGCACCATTTTGTGACATCAGCTTGGATACGAACAGACCGGAGTATGAGGTGGCAGACAAAGAGGAAGAGGTCATCGATATTGTCGTGCGCAATACGCGACATCTACTGGAACACGTATCAAATCCTTCGCTGTATAAAGCTCTACAGCAATTGACCCGCAGGCAACTGGATATTCTTGAATTGCATTTTTTACATCATTTGACGCATACGGAAATTGGACAAGTTCTTGGCATTTCCCGACAATCCGTCGCCAAATCTTATAACAAGGCCATACGTACTTTGCGTTTATTCTACAAAGAGGGTGAGTGCGTTGGAGCCGAGCGAATGGATTAACTTTATTCGTCAGGTTGGCTTTCCAATCGCGGTGACATTTTATGTGTTGCTTCGCCTTGAGAAAAGTTTCCAGCAACTATCTGAAAATGTGCAGGACATGATCGATGAAATGAGAAAGAGGTGAATCCCCGTGGCGACATTATACGAACTGGCCCATAAAGCGCGAGAGAATGATCCGGAAGCATTATGTGCCATTCTTCATCTCTTTGAACCGAAAATCAAAAAATCAAGCCGTTTTATTCCATTTCGAGACAGGGATGACGTCGAACAAGAGGTGAAAACGGAAATTGTCAGGGCGCTGCGCCGCTTTGATATAAGCGCGACACCGGGCTTTTGGGAATTTATTGAAAGCCTGAAACCTGGCGAATGCTTGTCTGATACCGTGGACAATGACCATGTAAATAAACTATGAAAGGGGAAACACGTATGAGCAAAATGTATCTATTTCCAACTGTTGTAACCGAGGTCAAGGAGTATACCCGTGAGATTCCACAAGGTGTGGAAATGATTCAGGCTCCGGCAGAGTGGGAAAGTGCCCGCTATGGGGAAGGGGTTGTTGTTGCTGTACTCGATACCGGTTGCCAGCTTGACCATTCTGACTTAAAAGACAATATTATCGGCGGCAGAAATTTCACGACCGATTATAACGGAAATCCTAACCGTTATGAAGATAACCATTACCACGGTACACACGTCGCGGGTACGGTAGCCGCAATCTTAAACAATAAAGGTGTAGTCGGGGTTGCCCCGAAAGCTAGCCTGTTGATTTTAAAAGTATTATCCGCAGATGGTTCTGGTGACTATCAGTGGATTATTGACGCGATCGAATATGCGCTTCAGTGGAGAGGACCGAACGGGGAACGCGTACGTATTATTACAATGTCGCTTGGTGGTCCCGAAGATTCACCTGAATTGCATAAAGTCATTGTGAAGGCTGTCCGCCAGCAGGTGCTTGTCGTCTGCGCGGCAGGAAACGAAGGGGACAACGACCCCGACACACCGGAACTTTCCTATCCTGGTGCTTATAATGAAGTCATCCAGGTAGGAGCCGTTGATTTACATGGGAGACTGGCCGAATTCTCAAATACGAACAACCAAGTTGACCTGGTCGCTCCCGGCGTGGATATTCTTTCGACATATCCGGGAAACAAATACGGAGTGCTGTCAGGAACCTCAATGGCGACGCCGCACGTGGCAGGGGCATTGGCACTTATTATTAACCGTTGCGAGCAAGAATTTGGACGCACGCTAACGGAGAGTGAGCTTTACGCGCAGCTATGCAAACGTACCGTACCGCTCGGATACGGTGCACGCGCCGAAGGAAACGGCCTGCTCAATCTGGCTGTCGCATCCCGTCTTCCCGTTCGGTAAGGAGAAGAAAAAACAAAAAATCTCCTATCCTTACTCAGGTTTTCTTTGGAAAGAAAAACCCCCGCTTGGACTGCATGCAGTCCAAGCGGGGGTTTTGTATTTGGGAATCGACGATAGCTAACGTTATTAGGCGTGAAAAAGATGAAGATGATTTCCACTTATATTTTTTTTAATTTTCTATACAAAGTATTGCGTCCAATACCAAGAATACGTGCAGTTTGCGAAATATTGCCGCCCGTTTTTTGTAGAGTCTCCATAATTGCATGATTTTCCAATTGCTTGAGTGAACTGACGTGTTTGTTTACATGAGGTGTATAGTCAGAAAGAATATAGGATGGAAAATGGACGAGATCAATCATTGAGCTGTCTGCTAAAAAAGCAGCTTCACGTAGTGCGCCAGTAAGTTGGCGGATATTTCCCGGCCATGCATAGTTCTCGATTAAGCGCTCTGCTGCAGGAGAAAGGGAAAGAGTTTCCTTTTGCAGTTCTTCTTGAATATTTCGTAGTAGAAAACGAGCAATTTCTAGACGGTCGGATCGTTTACGAAGTGGTGGCAACGTAATATGTATCCCCTGCAGACGATAAAATAAATCGGCTCGAAAACTGCCATCCTGTACCTTTTTCCATAAATCCGTGTGTGTTGCGGCGATAATTCGTACATCAACCCGAATTGGTTTTGTACCACCGACCCGGGTGATAGTGAAATCCTGAAGGACTCGTAGTAGTGCTACCTGCATTTCCGGTGGCATTTCCGCAATTTCATCCAGAAACAGTGTTCCACCGTGGGCTAACTCAAATTTTCCGGGATGGCCAGACTGTTTGGCTCCTGTAAAAGCTCCCGCTTCATATCCGAACAATTCGCTTTCCAGGAGACTTTTTGTAACCGCACCGCAGTTAATCGCGACAAATGGTTTTCCTGACCGAAGACTTGCCTGATGAATCGCCTGACTAACCATATCCTTTCCGGTACCGCTTTCACCGGTAATCAGAATTGTATAATCGGTTGCAGCCGCCTTTTTTGCGAGGTGAATCGCGGTCTGAAAGCTTCTGTCATTACCATATAGATTAGCAAATGTGCAGGGAGTTCTGAGTGATGTCGCCTGTTTTGAATTTCGCTTTTCAAGCGGTGCGTTAAAATGGGGACGCATATCAATCAATACTGAGGCCATCCATCTGCTTTGCTCCTTTGTTTTATCCTGAAGAGCAAAGATATCGTTTGAACAAATTTTACCATGTCTTTGCAGCAACCGTTGAACATCTGAAATGAGTTCAGAAAGATGAACATTTCCAATTGTTGACTTATCAAGTTGTAGCATCTCCCGTGCTTCCCGATTGGTGCCGGTTAAAACCCCGTCATGATTTACTGCAAGCAATGCCTGTTGGTTTTGTTTGTGTTCAGGGTAAAGAGAAATGAGTATTTGTTTATCAGAGCGATGAATGAGAATTCGATCTTCAATTTCTCTCGCAATGACATCCACCATTCCAAGGATGTGAGGGTGGTATTTCTCATGGTAACCGCTAACATTAAGCACAGCAAGCAGGCGGCCATGAGGATCAAAAATTGGTGAAGCCGCGCAGTATAGGATATGGTTTTCTTCTAGATAATGCTCCCTTCCTACTACAGCTAGCGGCTTTTGCTCAACAATTACTGTCCCTGCAGAATTGGTGCCCCGTACCTGCTCGGACCAGCAAGCGCCCTCTACTACATGAATTTTTTTTGTCTCGTTCAAAAACACCGGATCTCCCATGCTTTTCAGGATATATCCCGCTGTATCACAGATTACTACAACAGAGCCAGAAGATTTCAACCAATTAGCTAAACGTTCGAGCGTCGGTTTTATCTCCCGAAGAAATGCTTCTTTCTGTTCCCTGTACTGTTTAAATTCAGAGGCTCCAAGGATTGCATCCCTGGCCACCGCTGGATCTACGTTGTACATTCGGCTTCGTTCCCATGACTTTTTTAACCATGTATTAATGGGTTCCGGCATTTCTCTCACCTCTTAATTTAAAATAAGCATCTCATTTAAAAAGATTTTATCATAATATTCCGTATTTTTGGGTGATTCAAGTCCGAATGTATGTGTGAATTATCCCTTAATGAAACGTGGTGTTAGGAAATTTCTGTTTTACGCAATGATACGAACTCAATGTTTCGATAGATTAGAAGGGTATCCTGTTCCATAATGACACAATTGTTCCGTTATGGAACAATACGATGCCTTTAGGATTCCTTGAAAAGAAAACGTTTTCTCTTGGCATGGAAAATGCATAAAAGCGTATAACAGAATCATCAAAAAATTATATAAATTTATATGTTAGGAGGAATGCAGATGGAGAAAATAGCTACAGTCTCCATTGACCCACGTGTAGAGGATTTTCTGAAGGGTGAGCCGAAGAAATTATTTATTGGAGGGGAATTTGTCGAATCACTTTCTGGTAGAACGTTTAACACGATCAATCCAGCTACAGGCGAAAGAATCGCTTCTGTATATGAAGCGGATAAGGAGGATGTGAACCGGGCGGTAGAAGCTGCAGAACGTGCGTTTAAAGGTTCTTGGTCAAAAGTTACACCAAGCGAGAGGGGAAGAATGCTTTGGAAGCTCGCTGATTTAATAGAGGAGCATGCGGAAGCATTGGCCCAGCTCGAAACACTTGATAACGGCAAGCCGATTCGCGAGGCACGTGCCGTGGATATTCCGCTTTCTATCGATCATTTTCGTTACTATGCTGGTTGGGCAACAAAGATAGCTGGAGAGGTAATTGATAATTCAGTAGGCAGAAACATGTTTACGTACACGCGCCGTGAACCGGTTGGCGTGGTTGGCCAAATTATCCCATGGAACTTTCCGCTGCTAATGGCTACATGGAAGCTGGGCGCCGCCCTGGCAACAGGAAATGTAGTGATTTTGAAAAGTGCTGAACAAACACCGCTTTCTGCGATTTATTTGGCGAAATTGATTCAGGAAGCCGGCTTCCCGGAGGGAGTCGTTAATATTATTACAGGCTACGGACCAACGGCTGGAGCAGCGATTGTTCAACACCCGCGTATCCGTAAAGTTGCGTTTACGGGATCAACAGAGGTCGGGAAGCTAATTATGCAACAGGCGGCAGGTAACTTGAAGCGTGTATCGCTTGAACTCGGCGGGAAATCACCGAATATTATTTTCCCGGATGCTGACTTTTCCAAAGCAATCCCCGGGGCCTTAATGGGAATTTTCTTTAACCAGGGGCAAGTATGCTGCGCAGGTTCACGGCTATTTGTGCACAAAAAAGTGTTTGATAATGTGTTGTCCGATATGACAAGCTATGCATCCAAACTTAAGCAGGGAGCCGGCATGGATGAATCGACTCAAATTGGTCCGCTGGTATCAGAAGAGCAGTTTTCGCGGGTATCTAATTATTTGCGGAAAGGGATCGAAGAAGGGGCTAATCCGCTCACCGGAGGACAGCCGCTGGAAGGAGCCGGATATTTTATACCGCCAACCATTTTTGCCGATGTTCAAGATCATATGACAATTGCTAAAGAGGAAATTTTTGGGCCGGTTGTCGCTGCCATGCCGTTTGATGATGAAGAGCAAATTGCTGACGTAATCCGGCGTGCGAACAATAGTGAGTATGGGCTCGCTGCGGGCGTATGGACGACGGATGTACGAAAAGCGCACAAGGTTGCTCATGCGCTGGAAGCAGGAACCGTTTGGGTAAACTGCTACAATGCGCTCGATGCGGCCGTGCCATTTGGCGGCTATAAACAGTCCGGCTTTGGTCGTGAAATGGGGTCTTACGCGCTTGAATTATATACACAAGTGAAGTCTATCTGGATGAATCTTGATTAAACATGCTTCATTTATTCTTGAGGATTTAATGTAATTATACGATTTAATAAATAGAGGAAACCATCCTCTGCCCATTTTTACTGTTTAAAGTATCAGGCTGTTCCACCTGCAGGAAGTTCGTTAGCTCTTCCCGCATAATGAGTGCAAGCTTTTCTTTCATAAAATTTCGAAATAGGGATTTCAACTGATTTGATAAATCGGAATGAGGGATACTAGATATAGTAGGGTTACTCTTCTTTTATGGGATCTGGACAATTCCGAGGGTACCCTACTTTTTTATTGCCTTAAAGACTCTAAACACAAACTTTCCGGTTAATGAAAATAAAATTTTGAAACGGGTTTAGAATCAGCATAACAAGATTAAGGGTTATACGTTTCGCTTCGTTTCTTATAGTTAAAATCATGTATTATGATGGTAATGACAATGCCAAAGAAAGAAGTCACAAGTATTCCGGCTCCTACACTGAAGTAACCTAATTCTATACGAAAACCTAAGGGAATTAAGATAAGACCAATAACAAAAGAAACGATTTGAAACAAATTAAGAAAACAAGAGATAAAAAAAGGTACGGCACCCATTAATAGCCCCATATTTATTGGAGTCATAATAAACCCTCCATTTCATATGTATCATTTTGCTCTTATTTTCTAAGTGAGAAATGCCAAAAATGAATTATCATATTTTATCAGAAAAAGGGTATATTGGTATATTAATGCAAAAATTAAAACAGGTAAGAATTATAAGTTATTCTGGATTCTTATCAGTAGAGCTAGATCATTTCGTCATTCACTGACTATTCTTCCTGAGGCTCCTATGCAAAATGAAAGGTCAAAACACCAATTTATTCCTTTTTTTAGAACAAAAAAACGTAGACAGAAAAAAGAAGGGGATGTACTGTCTATTATAAGGGGAGATATAGATGGGTAACTTATGTAAATGAAAAGATCAGTTTTGTTAGATAAAATATATAATATAAATAAGACAATAGGCTTATAGTAAAAGTAAAGGAGTTTAAGTAATGGGAAGAATTTTTTTTGGGAAGTTTGGAAAGGATAAGCCGGAGCAGATAGAAGAGAAGTTCTATGC
Source organism: Aneurinibacillus thermoaerophilus (assembly GCF_900099925.1). GTDB lineage: Bacteria > Bacillota > Bacilli > Aneurinibacillales > Aneurinibacillaceae > Aneurinibacillus > Aneurinibacillus thermoaerophilus. The sequence goes on from NZ_FNDE01000010.1 coordinate 79,702, forward strand.
TGCTGGTCCAGAGGGCAATCCTTGGTATGGAGGGATTAAGCCGGGAGATTATGTTTTTCCGATTTTTAATTCTAAGATTAATGTTCTTTGGAAGGTAAAGGGCTATGGTTAGAAGCCAAACAAAATTCATAAGGAAGATAACTGGGTCGTCTTATTTGATGAAGTACATATATTTGAAGAACCTGTGAGTGTTCAAAAATTTATTAAATATCCATACTTTGAATATGACATTAATTTACTTAATAAAATATCTAAGGCGACTATGGGGTGTGGTTTTTTCGAGATAAAACTTTCACCCAATGCACCTGATAATCCAACCCGCTATAATTTTCAATATGAAAGAAAAATATTTATTACCTTAGAAAATACTGCAATAGATACTAAAGAAAATGATATAAATATTATCATTAACCGTGAAACACAAATTGTAGGTATAAAAATATATCAAAATGGGGCTTGGCATCCTTATTTTCCTCTTCAAAATTTATACAACGAAAAAAACCCAACAAAATATTCGTTAAATCAGTTATTAAAGTATGCCCAAGAAGATATAGCTCCAAATAAGGAAAAATACATTAAAAGTGTCCTTTCAGAGCTAGAAGACAAGGGTTATTTTATTGTCGATAATCCTATTCAGCTTTATGACAACATATTAGTTGGGAGAAGAAAAACACCTAGAACTTCATCCGTAAACGATATTAGTAATCCTAGGGAGGGAGAAGATCTTGAACATGATGATGTAGAAGAACATTTGGAAGAATTAGAGGAGTACAAAAAATATGCGGATTTATTAGAATTTAGCCCTAACCTCATTCTCTATGGTCCACCGGGTACAGGTAAAACTTATGCTACAAAAAAGATTATTGAATGTTTTGAGACTAAACGAAATGGCAAATACGTGAAGTTTGACACTGTTTTGAAAGAAGAACGTGTTAAATTTGTAACTTTCCATCAATCATATTCATATGAAGAATTTATCGAAGGAATTCGTCCTCAACTCAGCAATGAAGATAACACTGATCTTAAATACAAGATAGAAGATGGTATTCTAAAAGAATTTGTAGAGTCTGCATCTACTCAATTATTAAAAGCAGACATACACTCAAATGACATTCAGTTAATACGTGATTCTTCAAAGGTATGGAAAGTGTCATTGGGACATCGAAGCAGTGATGATGTTTATAATGAATGTAAGACAAAAAAAGTTATTGCTGTTGGTTGGCTCAGCAATCAAGATCTAACAAATTTCTCATATGAAGATATATTTACAAGTTTAAATAAAGAAAGATCTTATGATGAACCTGAGCCGCTTCAGGATGCAAGTAGTTTAGATAATCTAGTGAATCAAATGAGCATTGGGGATATTATTCTCGTCTATGATGGTCCAACAACTATTCGGGATATAGCAATTGTAAAAGGTGATTATAAATACAATCCCAAAATGATTTATCCTCACACAAGAGAAGTAGCATGGTTGAAAGAGTTTGAGGAACCAGTAGATATTTTTGAACTTAATGGACGGAAAAAATTAACGTTAAAAACAGTGTATGAACTACCAAGAATATCTATTTCTGATATTCTTAAGCTGGTTCACGTAGAGGATAAAGAAAAACAACACGTTTCTTCAAATGATATTAAGCCTTATTATCTAATAATTGATGAAATCAATCGAGGAAACATTTCTAAAATATTTGGAGAATTAATTACGCTAATTGAAAAAGATAAACGAAATAATGTAAGTGTTACGTTACCTTATTCTAAAAAGTCTTTCACAATCCCTGAAAATCTATATATTATTGGTACGATGAATACAGCTGATCGTTCAATAGCGATGTTGGATACAGCATTAAGAAGACGTTTCGCATTTCTTGAAGTTGAACCTGACCCTACAATTTTTATCAAACCGTATTTAAATATAAGCGCAAGGGTCAATCATTCAATAGAATTAGACAAATTATTAGATGCTCTGAATAAAAAAATTCAAAAGCATTTAGATAGAGATCATCGAATTGGGCATGCCTATTTTATGGATATCATTACTCTAGAAGATTTATATAAAACATGGTATTATAAAATTCTTCCTTTGCTTATGGAGTATTTTTATCAAGACTTTGAAACAATCAAAGAAATTATTGGCTCAAAATTTTTAGATGAATATGGGAATATTCATTACCTAAGTATAAAGCCCAATAATAATCAATATACTGAGTTCGAACAAGCCATTATGGCGATTTACACGGAGAAGTAAAGATGAAGCCTTCAGAAATGATTACGGTGTTTGAAGATAGAACTTGTTATGTTAATCCTACGCCAGAGCAAACTAAAGAGCTTCAGTCTTTTGAACGGATTTGGGGTAGCCAAAATTTTATTGTACGTTCAGATCATCGAGTATTGTTAAAGAAATATGTTGGCTTTGTGGCATCTAAAAATTTACAAATACAAATTCTTCCTAAAATTTTCCGGGATGGTGAATCAAGAGAAATAGAGGCAGAGAAGGAGCATTCTATACAATTATTGTTTCGCCTTCTTACTTACTCAAACTATTTAAAGGTAAAAGAAATACCTACCCCAAAGATGGTTTCAAAATATCAAAATGATATTTTGGAAATTTTTATAGCGATCTTTATTAAAGAATTTCTTAACCAATTCAAGGTAAATGTTCATCGTCAATACGAGCCAATTGAAGAAAACACACAGTTTATTAAAGGGAAAATCATTTTTCAAAAATCACTGCTAAGAAATCGTGATCTAAATTATTTGCATTATGTAATATATGAAGAATTTACGGAGGATACTCTACTAAACCAGATTTTTAAAACTACTATTGAAAGACTTTTACGAATAACAAAAATAGCTGAAAATAAGAAAAGGTTAAAAACAGGGCTATTGTATCTACAACATGTCCAGACAATAAAATTAAACCAAACAATATTTGATAAGATTCGTTTTAATAGATTAAATCATCAATACCTTCCGCTATTTAATTTATCAAAATTGTTTTATTATAATGAACAAGCTGGCATGTCTAATGGGGATGAATATACATTTACATTTTTAGTTCCTTTAAATGAATTATTTGAATATACGGTTTACAAAGCTTTAAAAGGTTTAGAGGAGTATTCAGTTCTCTATCATAAGCCTCAAAAATATCTAGATAAAAAGAATAAAGCATTTATGTTAAAACCAGATATAACTATTTTTAAAGATGGAAAAGTCGAAACGATTATTGATGTAAAATATAAAAATCCTATTCATGGCATAGACGTAAATGTGTCACAAGCAGATATTTATCAAATGCTTTCGTATTCACTAGCATATAATTGCAAAAACATTATCTTAGTTTATCCGATGTTCCGTATTAATAATGGATATATAAATCCTCTTGGTAAATATGAGATTGAAACGGAAAATGGGATAGTTAAAATAACAATTATTCATGTTAATATTTGTAGGGATAATTTAGATGGAATTTTAAATGATTTAATGGAATATTTAAAAATATGATGATATTGGTTCGAGCTATAAAAAATATAAAGTGAAGACTGAATAGAATTAGTGCTGAAACTAGAACAGTTCCTTTGAGGTGACAGACCCGCTTTTTGCAAGATTTCTATAAATATCTTATGTAAACCACGTGGGTTCAGTTTTTCGCCGTTTTTATTTAAAAATACCGGTTGGAAAGGATGGGGCTGATATTCTTCTAAACTTCCCATGGCTTTATGTGCATTAATCAATTCTCTAAAACCTTATTTTATAAGGTTTTTTATTTTTATGCACTGACTTTTATGTCGTAAAATTTACGACATAAAAGTCAGTGCATAACTCCTCATTTGTCGTTACCAAGCAATAATACTCCTTTTATGAAAAATGATCGTACCGACAAACCTAACGTATAAAATAGGCATCCAAATGGTAAAAAGGGAATTGCATTTTATATAAGTGAATAATAATATAGTTATAAGATTATATAATTGGAGGCGAATATATTGGAGCGTTCTCTTGAAGAAATGATTGAGGTATTAAAACTAACTGCAGACAAAACACGGCTTACCATTTTATTACTTTTACAAGAAAAAGAATTGTGTGTATGTGATTTAGTTGAAATGATTGGTATTTCTCAGCCAGGAATTAGTCAACATTTGCGAAAAATGAAGCAGGCAGGATTAGTACAGGAACGCAAACAAGGAACATGGATGTATTATCGATTAGATGAATCGGCTCATCCGGTGGTTCAGGCTATTCTGCAGCATGCACCTTCCCTTAAAGAAAAACTGGAAGTGTATGAAAAACAAAGAAATTCGATGATGTGTGAAAGGGAAAACAACGGCTAAAAGGAAAGTGATGAAAATGATCGAAATTCCCGTTCGTAAACGGATGTCCTTTTTGGATCGCTATTTAACTCTCTGGATATTCGCAGCCATGATTATTGGGATTGGAATTGGCTATTTTTCTCCAGATTTTGTGCAAGGGTTGAATAAATATCAAACTGGAACCACATCCATTCCTTTAGCGATTGGACTCATTTTGATGATGTATCCGCCGTTAGCCAAAGTTCGTTATGAAAAAATGGGGCATGTATTTCGCAATACAAAGATATTAGGGGTTTCTCTTTTACAAAACTGGGTTATTGGACCCATTCTTATGTTTTTATTGGCCATTCTTTTTCTCCGTGATTATCCAGAATATATGGTTGGTTTAATCATGATTGGGCTTGCTCGTTGTATTGCCATGGTGATTGTTTGGAATGACCTTGCGAAAGGAGATCCTGAATATGCCGCAGGACTTGTTGCATTTAACTCCATATTCCAAGTGTTCTTTTACTCCATTTACGCGTATGTGTTTGTTACGGTTATTCCAGGATGGTTTGGCTTACAAGGCGTTGTCGTAGATATTACCATCAGCGAAGTTGCAAAAAGTGTCTTTATTTATTTAGGTATTCCTTTCCTTGCTGGTATGCTAACGCGCTTGGTATTGGTGAAGGCGAAGGGCAGAGAGTGGTATGAAAAAGTATTTATCCCTAAAATTAGCCCCATTACCCTCATCGCGTTGCTCTTTACTATTATTGTTATGTTCTCGTTAAAAGGGGATGTCATTGTTCGACTGCCACTTGATGTAATACGGGTTTCTATTCCGTTACTCATTTACTTTGTGGTCATGTTTTTTGTATCGTTTTATCTCAGTAAAAAAGCAGGGGCAAATTATCCGATTGCAACTACTCTAGCCTTTACTGCATCGGGAAATAACTTCGAGTTAGCCATCGCTGTGGCTGTCGGAGTGTTTGGTATCAATTCTGGTGCTGCTTTTGCAGCTGTCATTGGTCCTCTTGTAGAAGTTCCAGCCCTAATTGCTTTAGTGAATGCTGCATTCTGGCTTCAGAGAAAATACTTTAAAGAACAAAAAATATAAGGAAAGAGGAAATACAATAAATCCTAAGGAGAAATAATCATGACAGATAATAAAAAAATCATCTATTTCCTATGCACCGGTAACTCATGCCGTAGCCAAATGGCAGAAGGATTCGGGAAAAAATATTTAGGCGACAAGTATGATGTCTATAGCGCAGGGATTGAAGCTCACGGATTGAATCCAAACGCTGTAAAGGTCATGGTAGAAAAGGGGATCGATATTTCAAATCAGACCTCCGACATTATTGATCCAGAATTATTAAATAAAGCTGATTATGTGATAACTCTCTGTGGTGATGCAAATGATAAATGTTCAATGACTCCTCCTCATGTAAAGCGTGATCACTGGGGATTTGATGATCCTGCGAAAGCTACTGGAACGGAAGAAGAAAAATGGGCATTCTTCCAGCATGTACGTGACGAAATTGAAAAAAGAATTCAGCGTTTTGCCCAAGAAGAAAAATAAAAATTTAAGGCTGTATGGAATCATTCCTAGTATACGCAGCCTATGGTGGCATCTAAATACACAGATAAAAATAATATTTTTTTGTGAGTTATGCGTATACATTTATGTCATAAAATCGTGACATAAATGTATACGCATTAAAGAGGAATAAAGATAGTTTTATGTCAATTATGCTCATGTGTTTATGTCGCAGAATGGGGATGGTTTTATGTCGTCATATAAAGAACTTGAAGAGGGGAGAGTTATTGGGACGATTGGATTTTATTAGTTTACATAATATATATTATCGGACGTACAGTAATAACACATTTATAGACATAATTTTATCTCAAAAGTCAAGATTTCCTAATATAATGAGAAATAAGAAATAATAACACATTAATGGACAATTCTCGAACATAAATATCATAGTATGAATCTTAAAAATAAAAATAGCGTCTTAGAACGCAAATGCAGCATTTTAAGACGCCATGAAGAATTCACTTTTTATCCCTAATATCTATGAAAATCAGCTAATTTCTCCCGTTCCTGAACAATAAAATTCTAAGTCAAAGTTATAAGGTTTACTCATTCCATTTTCGCTATATGTCCCTCCCACACTGACATTCATTGTTTCACCCGCATCAAGGATTTTTCCATTGTAACCTCCTTGCCTCCAAGTTCCTCTGGAATCTGCTGATTGAGAAGAAAGAGATTTAATCCCAGTAAAACCCATTCTTCCCAAGAAATGATCGATTGTAAAAGTCCCAGTAACGGCTATTTCTCTTGAACTACTACCAAATGTGATTTGAGCGTACTTTGTCTTACTTCCGGTAGCAAAAGGTGTAATAACGTCGCTTGGTGTTTCAGGTGCTACCACAATTGACGAAGTAGCCAAATTAACCGCAAATGCTCTGTAATCTTCAGGTGACATAAAATATTCATCTTTAAACGTGTCCAAAGGGTTAATAGAAATTCCTGAATCCGGATACTGTGCAGCTACATCGGCAACAATTTTAACATATTGATTGTAAAGATCTTCTTTTTTCTCTTGAGTTAGCTCTAGCTTAGGTGCTTCTACTTCAGCTACTTTAACATGCGCATCATTTGATTCACCAGCAAGAACTCCAGTAGTTGGAAGAACTAAAGAAAATGCTAGTGGAGTTACAAGTAAAAGTTTTCGTAAATTTTTCATTGTAACATACTCCTTTTTTTCAAATTTTTAACTTCTCCTAAATATTAACATGAGTTTTGATTGTAAATAAGAGGAAAATTGTCGAATATTGTCAAGGTAATTAAAAATTCACAAAATATACAATATACACATTTTCAACTGAATGGTATTACTTACTCTTTTTTTTATTGAATATATATAAAGGTTTGTATTTAAAGTAAATTCAAAGCGTGAAACTTGGCCTTCTTTCGGAACTTACACCTTTAATCACTATACTGGATATATAAAAAACAAGCTTTCTTAATTAAATTAAGAAAGCTTGTTTATCAAAAAGGCTATAAAATTAACGGTCTTGATATTTCTAAATATTAATATCTGACTTGATAGAATCATTTTTCACTGAAAATTTTATATGATAGTTCTTAGCCAATTTTTTATTACCTATATGCTCTAAGTCTAAATCTCTATTTAAAAATAAATTGCGTGGAAATGTGATAAAAATTTATCAATTAAAATCCATATTTTTTCGGTTGTTGTTTTTTCCAGAAATCATAGTCGAAACGCTTGGTGAATTGTTCTCGCTTAGTTGAAATGTAAACCCCTCTAGCATCTTTGTAAAGCCAATCATAAAACACGCGTAGTGAATCAATACCAGTGATTGTAATGCGATACACATCTTCTTTTGTATCTAATTCTGCAACAGCGCCAAGCTCTTCTAGCTTATCCATAAGGCGTTTGGATAGAACACGGGATCCTGGACGCATAACAACTACATCTGCACCGGTTTTAAAATAAGCATCACCATCAAATACGCCTCTAGCAAAATGAGAAAAGAATTCTTCTGGTACATTGGGCGCCCTAGATTTTAACGCGCCTGAATGAAAAATGTAAAAAGTAAGTATTAAACTAGACTTGCCCAAAATTTGATACAAAATTTACCATGTAGAAAGAACCGAAGGTTCTCCTAGGCAGCTTGTAACTGATTTTTTATCAAATCCAGCTGCGTTCCTGCCTTTGCTTCATAGTAAACAAATTCGATCCAACTCTCTGTCTTTTTGTTTTGCCAACTTCGTAGTCCTGTTAAGATATCACCGTGTCCTGTTACACTGCAGAACATGGCTGTAAAAGAAAGCAATGTCCAAAACCGCTTAATTGCAACGGTACTACGTATTTGATAACCGTTAAAGGAAAAGTTGCTTTTCATGGTACGAAAATAAGTCTCAATCGCCCAACGTTTACTGTAGTACGTTAGA
>NZ_FNDE01000058.1 GCF_900099925.1 Aneurinibacillus thermoaerophilus
TATGAATTTCACCCGGGTCAATGGCGCATGTATGCGAACCCGGCGGGTTCGGTGCTTGACGCTTGCCTTCCCAGATGCCGCGACGCAACGAGATGCGTCCGTTAGGATGAATGGTAAAACCGTCCGCCGCCCACTTTGTGTTGAAATACTTCTTTTGCTTATATGGATAGCGGACGTTCGTGTGCCCTTCCTTTCGGGCCTGATGTGCGCTATCTCGCGCCCAAAGATATTTGTGGCACACAGCTTGTATACTCTGGCTGTGCATCAGGAAACGACGCTTCAAGCGTTTTTGTAGTTCGGTTTTACCGATCCACTGCCCGGTTTGCTGGTAGTAGACTTTCGCTTCAGTCAAGCACGTATTCCACACCTCTGCCGAGAAGCGATGTAAGGCAAACAGGGCATCTATGGTGAAGCGGGATGCGGTAAAAGCGACTTTTACGGTTCGAATCATTCGAATCCCCTTCTTTCTCAATACGAACGTACATTCCTAGTATACAACGAATAGAAGGGAAAAAGAAGCACGATTCATCCCCCACCTACGCCGGAGGCGTGGAAGAAGGGGACTTCTCGCGTGTTATGTTAAAAAACTTATTCATGGCTGGAAATCAATCAAAAATAAAGAATTGACTACAGAAGCTTCCTTTTTTACTCTAAAAGTAGAAATCCAAAGGGGAGTAGCTGGACAGCAAAGTCGTCATTTCGAGGTTTACAGCCTCCGGCTTTGTTGGCAACATGATTTGTTGTTAGCAAGACCTTTGCCATAACGGGTGAAGGTCTTTTTATATTGCATTAAGTATTAAAGACCTTTATCCGGTTGGGTAAAGGTCTTTTCCTTTGGTGAAAATATTAAAATGAAGGGACTGATGTATAATGGAATTCTTCTCAGCAGAATTTTTTTCCGCGCTGCTGGCCATTCTGGTTATCGATCTGGTGCTTGCTGGCGATAACGCTATTGTTATCGGTATGGCGGCCCGCGATTTGCCGAAAGAACAACAGAAGAAAGTAATCGTATGGGGTACAATTGGCGCGATCGTTATTCGCCTTATTGCGACGCTACTCGTCGTCTGGTTGCTTAACATTCCGGGATTATTGCTGGCCGGCGGGTTACTGCTTATCTGGATCGCTTACAAATTGTTGGTACAAGAAAAAAAGCACGAGCATATTAAAGCGGGCGAAAATACCTGGATGGCTATTCGCACCATTATTATCGCCGATGCGATCATGGGACTGGATAACGTACTGGCTGTCGCCGGAGCTGCGCATGGCAGCTTCCTGCTCGTCGTGCTTGGTCTTATTATCAGCGTTCCTATCGTTGTCTGGGGCAGCACCGTTATCATCGGGTGGATTGAACGTTTCCCTTCGCTGATTTATATCGGCTGCGGTGTAATTGCCTGGACCGCCGCCAAAATGATTACGGAGGAGCCTTTTCTGGCCGTCTATTTTACCGCTAACCCAGAATTTAAGTGGTTTTTCTCCATTCTTGTTATCGGTTGTGTGCTCCTAATCGGCAGACGCAAAAAACAAAAGAAATCTGCTACTTATTCGTAAGGTGAGAAAGAAGGCGCCACATTACGCTCGGCGCCTTCTCACTATAAACTCGTTCTAATTTGTAATCTTACGTATATTATCCAAAAAATATCGAAAATTATAAACCAAAATTTCCGCCCCTCATTAAAGTTCAAACGTATCTATACATATGTACACATTTCCCAAAGCATATCGAACAAAACAGTAATCAGGATTACAATATAACGCACTGTTGCTTTTTTTCTCTCCGTTCCCTATTATAAGCAACGAATGTAAAATGATCTGTGAACAAAGGAGATTCAAATGCCAAAACGAGAACAAGAACTAAAGCTTATGGTGACAAAAGAGACGTATGAAAAACTGCTGGCATACGCCGATCCAGAAAAGCCTCTCCTTCAGCAAACCAATTATTACTTCGACACTCCCGACTTTTATATGGGTAAGAATGGGGTTATGTTGCGTGTACGAGAAGAAAACGGCACCTGGATTCTATGCGCAAAAATTAAGCAAAAAAGCCAATCTTCCGCCATATCTGCCATTGAATTAGAAACAGAAATATCCCCAGATATGTTTGTGAAAGGCCGGGGAAAACCGGAAATTCTAGTAAATTTGCTACCTCCTGAAGGTCAAGAAGCCATCTACCGTCTGATCACACCGTCAGAACTTGTTCTGCGCGGCACGCTGCACAACGAACGTCGAATCTTGCACATAATAGACGATTATACATTTGAGCTAGATCGCACATTCTTTCCGAACGGCCAGGAAGAATATGAGCTTGAAATCGAAGGAATGAAGGATGAAGCCGCCTGCCAGCGCGTCATGCAGATGTTAACAAAGATGGGATATTCGTACTCGGTAAACCAAAAAAGCAAGTACCAGCGCTTACAAGAAGCCATTGTTCAAGAACTCAAATAAGCATACCAACTTTTTATTTCCCAGGAAAATATTCGTGCTTATCAACCGACTGTTTCTCCCACCCTTCTCACCTATCGCTACACAAAATATCGAGCCATAGGAAAATAAGCATATGTTGTAAATCACTTTCCTTGTAGATGAACAAAAGCAAGTATGAAAATATTATCGCAATTCATCCTCACCTACGCCGGAGGCGTAGAGGAAGGGGACTTCTCGCGTGTCATGTTAAAAAAACGAGGTGCAAAACGCTGGCGCATAAACATATCATGATACAATCGGTTGTCTAGCACCTCATTTTCTATTTAACTGTTATATATGCCTGTTTCGGGTGATTCACTTGATCCGGGTATTTAAGACGAAGCTTGTTTTCCTTAAGCAGTTTCCCTAAATAATTGTTTCGTAAACCATCTGGCGTCCGCTCCAGCATATCCGCCAATTCTTTAAGGCGTAATGGTTTCTGCGCACATAAACGCAAAATAACTTCTTCCATCACTTTAGGGCTGAGACGTTTCCGCTTTCTGGCGATTTCAGCCATTTGCCAAAGCTCTTCATCCGTTATTTCCTCTTCCTTTACTTCCACTTTTTCCACCTCTCCCGTAGCTCCTTCTTCCGCTTCTGGACCCACATGCTCCTCAACATTATCTTCTTGCAGCCACTCTTTCGATTCTTTTTCAAAAGAAGCCAATGTTCTATTATTTACGGACTTGTTTACAGAGCCAATCTTTTTATTATAGGAGTTCAGCCAGTTATTTAATGAGTTCCATTCATTATTATCGGAGTTAATACCTTTATTTAGGGAGTTTTCCCTCTTATTTACGGAGTAAAACTCGTTATTAACGGACTTAAACTCCTTGTTTATGGAGTTGATTTCTTTATTTACGGACCACCCTTCCTTATTTAAGGAGCTTTCGATTGTTCGTTTTTCTGCTTCTATTTCGCTCTCAGAAGCGGATATCATTCGTAAAATAAACGTCGTCCTGGCCGGTGATTCTTGCTGCGAAATTTGCGGAATTTTCCACTCTTGTTCCCGCCATGTTTGTCGAATGTTGGAAAGCCCGGAGCCGGCACGCTCGCCCAGACCTATAAGCAGAAACATCTTGCACACATTCGGATTCCGCAAGTCGCTCACACCGCCCGCAAACGCCTGATGCGGCGGTACGCGAAGCGTTCCCGGATTTGAAAAGACGAATCCATCGCTCTCTTTTGTCACCACGATACCACGCTCACCGCTATAATCAGCATGCACAATTGCGTTTACCAACGCTTCGCGCAGAGCAGTATGAACGGCTGTCTCATCCTGCCGCAGCGTTCCCTGCAACTGAAACGGTACTTTAAGTCCTGCGATCAGCCGCGGCATAACCATAAAATAAAAATCGAATAAGTTGCCGGACCATGTACCATCCTGTGAAGTGATTCGGTCCGTCCATCGCTCATCATAGGCCGTCCCAGTTTCATCACGATACTCAAGAAAATAATGAGGCAATACCTCGGTAATAATTCTTTCCTCGCTGAACATAAGTAAGCCCGCGAGTGTCAGTCCCTCTTTTCCTGTTTCGCGCCGCTTGCCCCAAGCTCCAATCTTATAGAGAAATTCTTTCGTTTCTAGTCCATTCCAAGGATGATTCGGCTTCACGGCCAGAAAGCGGTTGCGGTAATTCTTGACGGAATCGAAATGAAGCTCGTTTACACCGTAATGTTCCAGAATCATTCCGTCCTGAACACCGAACGATGCTTCACCCGTATGATGAATCTCTTCTCTTTTGTTCACTGCCAATCTTCCTTTTCGCATAATCTACGCCTTTTTATGCTTGCCTGCTGCCTTTTATTATACGTTCTATTCTATCATTTTTAAGAAATGGCTACCCGGTTGCCGGAATAAAATATTTTCCGCCGGATGAATGGATAAAAAACAAAAAAGTTTGTTTGCAAATAAAAATATCACGACAACTTCTTTACTTCTTTTCAACTCTGTTATAGTTTCATTTTGCTAGAAATAATATAACACCCTTCCTATTTTGCTTCTACATTTTTAAAAAATGTCCACTTCATGTGGAATTTGCATAAAATTCTCTATTCCTCCCCTCTTTTCAGCAACTTTATGTATTGCCATCACAGCAAGAATTTCGTTGCAATAAACAAAAACAATGCTCAATAAGAAGAAAAAGCGAGGCCAATATAGAAAACGCCTCGCTTTTTTCAATAATAAATGATATTCCCCTTTTTTCTCATTTTGTCTTCCATACCAATGACTGTATCAGTTCACGCATATCGTTTATATGAAGAACCGGATGCACTTTCCACTTTTCCATTTCCTTTATATTTCCTTTGTAAGCGGCAAAACGTATGTTGCTGTCCTGCGCAGCTTTGCCGTCAATCCAGGAATCTCCAACTAGCATCCATCGCTCCGAAGGTACATCAGGATAATAGCGCAAAATATAATGAATGCCTGATGGCGAAGGCTTTAGCACTGTCATCTGTTCACGACCGACAATATAATCGAAATAATGAGCGATTCCGGTATTGTGCAGCGCTTCCTGCGCCGCCTCCTGCGCATTGTTGGTCAACACAACTAAGTGACATTCATGTGAAAGGTATTCCAATACTTCCGGCACATACGGCTCCAAATTTGCCCCATACATACCACGTTTCTCAAACTCTGTCACCGCTTCCCAAATGAGCGCTTCTACTTCCGGTCGCAACCGCCCTGACTGCCGTGCCATCTCAATAAGCTGAGAAGCTGTAAATTCCTGCCATTCAAAGTCATAGGCGCACAATTCATACTCTGTAAGCAACCTAAAAATCGCCTGTTTCATCCCGGTGAAATCAATCCTAGATTGAAGCAGCGTATTATCCATATCAAAAATAATGCCATATTTGTATTTTACTTTCTTCACTTCTTTTCCCTCGCTCCTTTAATTAAATCATATTATTTACGGAATCATTTTTAAAACAAAACATGATATAAGCATAATAAGAATATTTATTCTTAATTAATCGAATCATGTGGGATTGTGGTAGAAAATCAGCTACTACGCAAGGGAAAATGATTGGATTCAAAACGGCAGCATCCAATGGTTTTGTTTCGGTTCAGACGTCTAATCTTTTTCGAAAACCAAGCTAATCGTCATTCGATCTTCTCCCAGCTTCGTTTGTGGAAAAATTCGACGCGCAACGTCAATAAATTGCTCCGGTTCAGATAAAGATGGGCTATAATGGGTAAGCCACAGTTCTTTCACTCCACCCCTTAAGGCCAGCATTGCCGCTTCTTCAAATAACATATGCTTGTGCTCTTCCGCCTTTGGCAGGCTCTCCGGGTCGCCGTACATCCCTTCTCCGATAAATAAATCGGCGCCGCGGATAAACTCGACAAGCTCTTCAGTCGGCCGCGTATCGGTGCAATACGCCACTTTCAGGCCCTTGCGCGGCGGACCAAGTACCATATCCGGCGTAAACGTCCTGCCGTTATATGTAACTTCTTCCCCTTTCTGCAGGTGCCCCCAAAAAGGAACAGGAATCTCCAGTTCAGACGCCCGTACAGGATTAAATTTTCTTCCTCGTTCAATCTCAAGCGTATAACCCAAACAAGGAACCGTATGCTCTACTGGAAGAGTTCGCACAGTAACCCCAACAATTTTGCTGACAGTAGGCTCCTGAGCGGACAGTTCAATCGTTTGCAGCTCATATGGAAGATACGGGGCGATCACCGTCATACCACGGACTACTTCCGTAAGTCCTGGCGGTCCTATAATGAGAAGCGGATCCGTCCGTCCCGCATTCGCGATGGCGAACAGCAAACCGGGCAAACCGGTAACATGATCAGCGTGGTAATGGGTAAAACAAATAGCTTCAATTGACTTGAAGCCCCATCCCAGCATTTTCATCGTTACCTGTGTACCTTCCCCGCAATCGATTAATATCATCTTGCCCTGATATGAAGCCAGCAAAGCAGTAAGCCAGCGTTTCGGCAATGGCATAGTGCCACCGCAACCCAGCAAAGCGATATTTAACATCGTTTCATTCACCTTTTTCTATCCTAAAAAATGAACTGTATAAAAATAAAAAAGAAAGTATATATGACTTCATCACTTTAAATCGGCATATACTTTCTCAAACGATAAAAAATCCGGATATACAATACACCTTAGCATATGGGAAGAAGGCATCAGCGCTATGGCCCACTATACCGTATTTCCAGATCTAATAGGTTTTACATCCATATCCTGTTCAATTTGTCTGCGCTTCGCGCTTCCCTCCTGCTGCATATGCAACGTTTCTTCTACCACAGCCAACAAACCGCGCTGTGTTTCTTTAAACGCTTCCAACTCGGCGATCATAAGCTCCTGTTCCTGACTTATTTCCCGGTCAGCTTCTTTCAAAGCGGCCGAAGTTTGCTTGAGCAGCGTTCCGGACGCGCTTACCGCCTGCCTCTGCACCGCCAGAACGTCACGTTGTCGTACAAGCGAAAGCAGGATGACCATCTGGCTTTTCCAGAGCGGAATTGTAGTTAAAATGGATGATTGGATTTTTTCCATTAGCATCTCATAATTTTCCTGAATGAGCCGGATTTGCGGCGCAGTTTGCAAAGCAACGGTTTGACTTATAAGCAGATCTTGTAATTTCTTCTCAAGGCGATCAGCAAAGCGCTCCATATCTATAAGTTCCTGCATTTTTAACGGGTCACCCTCTGCGACTTCGGCTTCCAGTTTACTCCGTAAATTCGGAAGCGTGTACTGCTGCAGTTCTTTCAACTTTTCCCGCGCCGCCACGATGTAAATATTCAATTCGTTAAAGTACTCCCGGCTCCGTTCGTATAACACTTCAAGCATCGTGGAATCGCGCAACATCTGATGACGTAAACGTTCCAACATATCTGCCATCCGTTCAATTTCATAGTTCGCCTTTTGATATTGAACCAGCAAACGCTCTTTCGATTTGACGACCGATCCGTTGAACAAACGATTCAAGAAGCCACGCTTTTCTTCAAACAGCTTGTCCGGTTGCACTTCTTTTATCTTTGCTAGCAAATTGCGCAAAATGGCTCCAATTTGCTCCTCTACGCGCTGTATTCGTACCTGATTCAGCATGTTATCAGCAAGCTCCGCCATTTTCTGCTGAACTTCTGCTCCGTATTGGGTCAGAACATGCGGCTTTGTTGGCGTCAGGTAAAACATCAGCTCTTTTACCTGTATTTGCTGTTGCGGGGAAAGTGAGTCAAGCGACGCTGGATTCACTCCAAAAGACGCTTCAGCTGGAACAGAAGGATACAAATTTAATTGCCTCATGCTTTCCCTCCCTTGCTTCTGCAACACAGACTCATCGCTTCATTTTATCCTTATATTCTTCATGCTTTACTGACTTAATTACGTACTCCGGTCGTATGCCTAGCGATTTTTTCAGTGTTTCAAGCTCAACATTGAGGTTTAGTACATCATCCGAAAGCACCTGCATCAGTTCTTCTTCCAGCGCGGCAATAATATCATCCAGCATAGCTTCGGCCTTTTTGAGCGCCATGACCATTTCTTGGCTGTGTATCGGCTGCGAAGCAAGGAATGTATACTTTTCAAGAATCGTAATGGTGGAATCAAGATAGCTGGCAAAGAAATTGCGGGCGAAACGGAAACGATGTGGCTGTTCCTCTATAATTATCAGAATACGGCGGGCTACTTTATACAGGTGCGACGTTTTTTTCCAGATAATAATAGAGCGAATGCGAAACTGCAAGCGGCGGATGGTTTTTAGCTTGCGCTGCGCCTCACGCAAACTTTGTTTTATATAGGCTCTTTCATGCTTGTCCATTTCTGGATTATATCTTTGCGGCTTTCGGTAGCGCCGTTTCACTATCCACATGGACAAGGCAAAAGTAGCAACACTTAGCAAAAAAACGGGTATAAATTCTTCGTCAAACAGTATGAAAAACACGAGCGAACTGACCAATCCTATAGTGCTTGATAGTAACACACACCATACATTGGTGAAAAATTCCTTCATCAAATCTCACCCCGCTATTGGTCTTTTGCATACTTCTATCTTATCATAGGAATTTTTTGAAGCCTATTCTCGCCTATGTTTACTTATACGATACGTCTTTCTTTTATGTTTCATCAAAAATAAGAAAAACTTACGGGCATTGTCCCCTCGTTCTTTTTTCACAAAAAAAGAAGGCAATCGCCTTGAACAGCTATTGCCTTATGTTCCCATTTATAAAAAATCCGTTCAATCCTTCGCTTTCCATAAGCTTAACCAATAATTCGCTTCATGGCGCTAATATATCCAGTATGTACACCTTCATGATAAATAGCCATGTTTATCAATTCGCCGACCGTGTCCATCCGTAATCCGGATCGTAACGTGAACGGG
Source organism: Aneurinibacillus thermoaerophilus (assembly GCF_900099925.1). GTDB lineage: Bacteria > Bacillota > Bacilli > Aneurinibacillales > Aneurinibacillaceae > Aneurinibacillus > Aneurinibacillus thermoaerophilus. The sequence goes on from NZ_FNDE01000058.1 coordinate 8,800, forward strand.
GGGACCAGCGTTTCATCCAAACGTTCCTCTATGCTATCTTTGCCATCTTTTACCCTTGCCTCTTGTTCTTTAAGCTGTGCGACAATTTGCTGGAAAGAAGGAGGTGTCTCTTTCCAATCGTCCGGTTTTGTTCCGTTCGCAAAGAAATCTTTGTAATTATCTGGAATATTCACAGAGCCGCCGGGCAAGCGAAACAGAAACTGCTCAGCTGCAGACAAAATGTGTCCGGCATGCCAGTGAATATTATTGTTGAATCCTTCCGGCTTTTTGGCGGCCATTTCTTCCGTAACATCCTCAAGCGCCTTTAAAAGCCGCCGGCGTGCGATAATAAATTGCTTGAGCACAAGTTCATTTTTCATCCTGATCATCTTCTCCTGTCTTATTTCTTAAATTATAAGTATATAAACAATTAGCATCCTTTCCATATCGGCTGCCGCTTCTCAAGAAACGCGCAAATGCCTTCTGTAGCGTCGGCAGCGGTAGCGTTCAGGCTCATAACTTCCTTTGCGTAAGAATAAGCTAAACCTTGTGACATATCCAATTGTTTATAGAACGCTTGTTTTCCAATTCCAACAGTAAATGGGCTTGCTTGGGCAATTTTTAAGGCGAACGCCTTCGTCTCTTCTTCAAGCTTATTGGCAGGTACCGTTTTATTGATTAAACCAGCCAAAGCCGCTTCTTCAGCAGACAAGGCTTCCCCCGTCAACAGCATTTCCATCGCTTTCTTGCGACCAACTGCGCGGGAAATCGCTACCATCGGTGTAGAGCAGAAGAGGCCAATTTTCACACCCGGCGTAGCAAAACGGGCATCTTCCGTCGCAACGGCTAGATCACAAGTAGCTACCAGCTGGCATCCTGCTGCCGTCGCGATTCCATGCACCTGTGCGATAACCGGTTGCGGAATGGACTGAATCGTTTCCATTAATTTTGTACAGACATCAAACAGGTTGCGATAAAAACTTGGCTCCTGATCCACCATCTCACTTAAATCATGTCCTGCACAAAACGCCGGCCCATTTCCTTTAAGGATTACAACAGATATATTTTTATCCTTTGAAATGTTTTCAAAACAATGGATAAGTTCCTGCATATGCTCTAGTGAAAGAGCATTCCGCTTATTGGGGCGATTCATCGTTACGTAGGCGATTGCGGAGTCTAATTCAAACAGGATATTGTTGTATGCTACAGTTTGGGTGTCTGCCATCTTCTGTTTACCTCCTTAGAAAATATAAATAATTAAAATATTTCAACACTACAATCATAACAATTATTCCACTAAAATCCTAGGCTCTATCGAAAATTTGGAAAAAAGTATTTACATTCTTTAGGGGAGTATGTAAATATAGTAAAGCAATCATCATTTATTTCATCAGGGGAATGATAACATCATGACAAAAAAAACTTATATTGGAGTTCATATGACTCAGGAAGAAAAAGAGTTGCTGGAAAAGTTTGCGGAAGCAATAGGCTGGTCTTTTTCAGAATTGGAGTTTTACCTCACCAAAGCTATTGCTGAAAAAATGAAAAAAGAAGAAAGGCATACTGAATTTCTACAACCATCCCCCATCAACTAAAAAAGCAATCTGCCCTAGTCGCAGATTGCTTTTTTCATTATGGAAAAAGCCAGGTTTCGTATACACCTCGTGAGTTTTTCCTGTACTTAATTATTAAAAAAAATGGTGGGCCTAGGCTGACTCGAACAGCCGACCTCACGCTTATCAGGCGTGCGCTCTAACCAACTGAGCTATAGGCCCACATGGCGGAGAAGGCGGGATTCGAACCCGCGCACGGTTTGACCCGTCTACTCCCTTAGCAGGGGAGCCCCTTACAGCCTCTTGGGTACTTCTCCATAATCTATCGCGCTCTATATTAATGGGCGACCGATGGGAATCGAACCCACGAATGTCGGAGCCACAATCCGATGCGTTAACCACTTCGCCACGGTCGCCACAGGAAAAGGGTACTGGCGGAGGGAGAGGGATTCGAACCCCCGTGGGCTTGCGCCCTAACGGTTTTCAAGACCGCCCCGTTATGACCACTTCGGTATCCCTCCGTGTTATTCAATTCGCTCCGAGATACAAACAAATAGATAAAAACAAACATAATGGTAGCGGCGGAGGGGATCGAACCCCCGACCTCACGGGTATGAACCGTACGCTCTAGCCAGCTGAGCTACGCCGCCACAATACTTACATATTTGAATCTTCATGGTCGGGAAGACAGGATTTGAACCTGCGACCCCCTGGTCCCAAACCAGGTGCTCTACCAAGCTGAGCCACTTCCCGAATAAATGGCGTGCCCGGAGAGACTCGAACTCCCAACCTTCTGATTCGTAGTCAGACACTCTATCCGGTTGAGCTACGGGCACATT